>JAFEFG010000012.1 GCA_018240685.1 Pseudomonadota bacterium
GATCTGCCCGCCGTTCAGCTTGTCCGTCGCATACCAAACGCCCAGACGTCCCAGCTTCATGACTGTGTCCTCCTTCGGATGCGTGTAGCATACGCCGAACGCAGAAACGGGACAGTACATGCAGATCGGAGTCATTGGCCTCGGGCGAATGGGCGGGAACATCGTGCGGCGACTCACCCGCGCCGGGCACAGTTGCGTCGTCTATGACGCGAACCCGGCCCCCGGTGCGGCCCTCGCCAAGGAGGGCGCGACCGCAGCCGACTCTCTTGCCGCCGTCGTGAAGGCCCTCAATGCGCCGCGCACCGTCTGGGTGATGCTGCCCGCGGGCAAGATCACGGAAGAGACCATCGCCGAACTCGCCGGGCTGATGCAGCCGGGCGACGTCATCATCGACGGCGGCAACACGAACTTCAAAGACGATGTGCGCCGGGCGAAGGCGCTGGCACCGAAGGGCATCAAGTATCTCGATATCGGCACGTCAGGCGGCGTGTGGGGGCTGGCGCGCGGCTACTGCCTGATGATCGGCGGCGATGCCGAGGTAGTGGACCGGCTCGATCCCGTCTTCTCCGCCCTTGCCCCCGGCCTCGGCACCATCGAGCGCACCGAGGGGCGCGAGACGCTCGATCCGCGGGCCGAGCGCGGCTACATCCATGCCGGCCCGGTCGGTGCCGGCCATTTCGTGAAGATGATCCATAACGGCATCGAGTACGGCATGATGCAGGCCTTCGCCGAAGGCTTCGACATCATGCGCAACCGCGCCTCGGAGAAGCTGCCGGCGGACGAACGCTACGATCTCGATCTCGCCGACATCGCCGAGGTCTGGCGACGCGGCAGCGTCGTGACCTCCTGGCTGCTCGATCTCACCGCGAGCGCGCTCGCCAAGGACGCGCATCTCGAACACTTCTCCGGCCATGTCGAGGATAGCGGCGAAGGGCGGTGGACGATCGAGGCGGCGATCGAGGAAGCCGTGCCTGCGGACGTCCTGGCCGCGTCCCTGTTCGTGCGCTTCCGGTCGCGCCAGCAGCACACCTTCGCGGAGAAGGTCCTGTCGGCCATGCGGCTCGGCTTCGGCGGCCATGTCGAGGCGCCCAAGAAGTAGACCGGCTTCAGCCACGGAGGACATGCGATGCGCATCGGCGTCTTCTATTTCCCCACCGACTACGGCATCGACATGTCGGAGCTGGGCCGCGCCCTCGAGGATCGCGGGTTCGAGTCCCTGTTCGTTCCCGAGCACACGCACATCCCGCTCAGCCGCAAGACGCCCTTCCCCGGCGGCGGCGACCTGCCCAGGCGCTATTCGCACACGCACGACCCGTTCGTGGCCCTCTCCTTCGCCGCGGCGGCGACGAAGAAGCTCATCGTCGGCACCGGCATCCTGCTGGTGCCGCAGCACGAGCCGATCGCCGCCGCCAAGGCGATCGCCAGCCTCGACCAGCTCTCCGGCGGCCGCTTCGTGCTGGGCATCGGCGGCGGCTGGAACGTGGACGAGATGGAGAATCACGGCGCCCGCTACGCCACCCGCTTCAAACAGATGCGCGAGCACGTCCTGGCGATGAAGGCACTGTGGACCCGCGAAGCCGGCTCCTTCCACGGCGAGTTCGTGAACTTCGACCCCGCCTGGTCGTGGCCCAAGCCGGTGCAGAAGCCGCATCCGCCGATCCTGCTGGGCGGCGAGACCGATCACACGCTGCGCCGCGTCGTCGACTACTGTGACGGCTGGTTCCCGCGTCCGCGCGACGGCTTCGAGCCGGCGCAGGCGGTCGAGCGCCTGCGCCGCATGGCGTCCGAGCGGGGCCGCGACTTCTCGACCCTGTCGATCACCGTGTTCGGCGCGCCGGCCGACGAAGCCACCCTCGCCGGCTACCGGAAGGTCGGCATCCAGCGCGCGCTGCTCGCCATTCCCGACCTCGGCCGCGACGAGATCCTGCGCCATCTCGACAAGCTCGCGCCGCTCGCGAGACAGCATCCGTGAGGGTCGCCGTCGGCCTTGGCCTGATGGACTTTCCCTTCGCGGGTGCCGCCGACTATTGGCGGTGGGTCGATCTGTGCGAGGCGGGCGACGTCGATTCGATCTGGCAGACCGACCGGCTGGTGAGCCGCCAGCCGATCCTCGAATGCATGGCGACGATGGGCGCGCTGGCCGGCCGCACGCGCCGGCTGCGCTTCGGCATGAACGTCGTCTCGCTCGCGTTGCGCGATCCGGTGCTGCTGGCCAAGCAATGCGCCACCATCGACATGCTCTCCGACGGCCGCCTCCTGCCCGCCTTCGGCATCGGCAGCCCGGCGGGGCCCGAATGGCAGGCGCTGAACATAGACACCGGCACGCGCGGGCGACGCACCGACGAAGGGCTGGAGATCATCCGCCGGCTGTGGCGGGAGGACAGCGTCGATTTCGCCGGCAGGCACTATCGACTGACGGGCGCGTCGATCTCGCCCAAGCCGGTGCAGCCCGAGCTGCCGATGTGGATCGGCGGATCCTCCGAGGCGGCCATCCAGCGCACCGTCCGCTACGGCACCGGCTGGCAGGGCGGCGGCGAAACGCCGGAACAGGCCGGCCGCATCGTCGCCGCCATCAAGAAGGCGGCGGCGGACGCCGGCCGCACCATCGACGAGGACCACTATGGGGCGAGCTTCCCGTTCTATTTCGGCAGCGCCCGGGACAGTGCGGTGACCGGCGCCATGGCCGCCTATGCCCGGCGGACCGGCCGCGATCCCCAAGGCTATTTCGCCGCCGGCGACGAAGGAACCATCGTCGGGCGGATCGGCGACTACGTCGCCGTCGGCGTCGAGAAGTTCATCCTGCGGCCGGTGGGACGCGACGGCGACGAGATCCTCGCCCAGACGCGACGCCTGATCGATCGCGTGCTGCCGGCGGTCGCAAACCGCTGGCCCAAGGCGGCCCGGCCGGCCTAGGCTCGGGCGAAATCCTGGAGGGGACGATGCAGATCGGCGCGGCGATGTTCTTCACCGACTATTCCATGACCCCGGCAGAGCTTGCCCGGGCGCTGGAGGAGCGCGGCTTCGAATCGCTGTGGGCGCCCGAGCACTCGCACATCCCCCTGTCGCGCAAGTCGGCGTTCCCCAGCGGCGGCGACCTGCCGAAGAAATACTACGACGTCATGGATCCCTTCGTGACGCTGACGGCCGCCGCCGCGGCGACGACCGCGCTGAAGGTCGGAACCGGCATCTGCCTGGTGGCCCAGCGCGATCCGATCCAGACGGCGAAGCTCGTCGCCTCGATCGACCAGGTGTCGAACGGCCGGTTCCTGTTCGGCGTCGGCAACGGCTGGAACAGCGACGAGATCGAGAACCACGGCATCCCGTTCAAGCGCCGGCACAAGGCAGCGCGCGAGCGGATCGAGGCGATGAAGGCGATCTGGACCGCGTCCAAGCCCGAGTATCACGGCGAGTTCGTGAACTTCGATCCCATGATGACCTGGCCCAAGCCGGTGCAGAAGCCGCATCCGCCGATCCTGGTCGGCGGCGCCTTTCCCTACGCGGCCAAGCGCGCGCTGCGCTACGGCGACGGCTGGATGCCGCACCGCGTGCGGCCGGAATACGAGAACGTGCGCGACCTGCTGCCGAAGTTCCGGCAGATGGCCGCCGAAGCCGAGCGCGATCCGGCCTCCGTGCCCGTCACCATCTGGGGCGCCAAGGAAGACGAAGACATGCTGAAGCAAGACCGCGATGCCGGCGTCGTGCGGGTCGTGGTCAGCCTCGACTCGGCCAAGGCGGACGTCATCCTCCCCCAGCTCGACCGCTGGGCGAAGCTCCTGCAGGCGGTGGTCTGAACCTTCAGGGGACGGCGGGCTTCCAGCCCACCCCCTTGAAACCATCTCCTCAGCGGAACATGTCCTCGGCGGCGGGGCGGATCAGCTCCGAGGCCGGTGTCGACGGAGCGACCCAGGAGAGACCGCGGACGAGCACAGCGGGTTGAGCCTCGTCGCCCTGCCCCATGACGAGGGATGCCGCTGCTGCGATCTCGTCAGCGAAGGCGGTGATGCTCACCTGCAGGATGCGGCCGAACATGTCGGGCTTGCCGCGCAGGTCGAGCATCGACGGCAGGCCGGCCGCACCAATGGCGATGCCGACGGTCCCGCGCCGCCACGGGCGGCCGAAGCTGTCGATGATGACCACCGGCAACTCGACGCCCAGCAGGTCGCCAAGTCGCCTGCGGACGGCCGCGGCGCTGCCGTCGGGATCGCGCGGCAGCAGCAGGGCGCGCTCCACGCCGTCCTGCGGCGCCACGTTCGACTGGTCGATGCCGGCATTGGCCATGATGAAGCCCAGCCGGTGCTCGACGATCAGGACGTTCGGACGGCTGCGCACCACACGCACCGACTCCGAGAGGACCAGCTCGACCAGACGCGGGTCCTTCTGGACCTCGCGGGCGAGCTCGATGGCACGCGGTGACGGCGTGACCGACGCCAGCTCGACCGTGCGGCCCTCGGCCTTCGAGACGATCTTCTGCGCCAGCACGAGCACATCGTTCGTCCGCGGCGCAAAGCCGGCATCCTTCAGCCCCGCGGCCACAAGGGAGGCGAGATCGTCGCCGGCCTTCACCAGCGGAATGCCGGGAACCGCAAGCAGTTCCACGGCCCTGGTCGCGGTCATCAGCCGAACCGCTGGCGCATGCGCGGTGCCACCTGTTCGCCGAACAGCTTCAGGAACCGTTCCTGGTCCGGCCCGGGCGCGTGAAAGACGAGATGGCGGAAACCGAGATCGACGTAGGGCGCCACCTTCTCGACCAGCTCCTCGGGATCGTTGGACACGATCCACCGGCTCGCCGCGCGCTCGATCGGCAGCGCATCGGCCAGGCGTTGCATCTCGACCGGATCCTCGACCGACATCTTCTCCTCGGGCGTCAGCGACAGCGCCGCCCAGTGGCGCGTATCCTCCAGCGCGCGCGCGCGATCGGTATCGAACGAGACCTTGACCTCGATCATGCGATCGTAGGGCTGCTTCTTGGGCTCGGTCGCGGCGGCGACGCCCTCGGCGACCTTGGGCAGCAGCGTCTCGGTATAGAGCTTCCAGTCCTTGCCGCTGGTGCAGATGAAGCCATCGCCCGAGCGGCCGGCATAGCGGGCCACCAGCGCGCCGGCGGCGGCGACGTAGATCGGGATTTCGATCTCGGGCCGGTCGTAGATCGTGGCCTTCTCGGTCTTGTAGTACTCGCCCTCGAACGACACCCGCTCCTGGCGCCACAGGGTTCGCATCAGCGTCACCGCCTCGCGCAGGCGAGCGAAGCGCTCCTTGAAGTCCGGCCAGGGCTGGCCCGTGGACGGCACTTCGTTCAGCGACTCGCCGGTGCCGATGCCCAGGATCACGCGCCCCGGAAACATCGACCCCAGGGTGCCAAAGGCCTGCGCCACGATCGAAGGATGATAGCGGAAGGTCGGGGTGAGCACGCTGGTGCCCATGACCAGCCGCGACGTCCGCGCGCCCAGGGCGCCGAGCCAGGTGAGCGAGAACGGCGCGTGGCCGTCGACATGCTTCCAGGGCTGGAAATGATCGCTCACGAAGGCCGAATCCAGCCCCACCTCCTCCGCGAGGCAGGCGAAATCGAGCAGCTTGGCCGGCGCGAATTGTTCGGCCGACGCCTTGTATCCGAGCTTCAGCACGGCGAATGTTCCTTGTCTGCCAGAAGATAAGTCGTAGCACATAAAGAGGGAGGTTCCATGCAGCGCGATGCCTCAATGCCGTCGGGCGATACGGCGGCAAACATGTGGGGATGCAGGCGATGAAGTTCACCCTGCATTTCGGCAACAACAACTTTCCCGACCTGGCCGGCGCCACCCGGCTGGCACGCCTTGCCGAAGTGGCGGGCTTCGACAGCGTGCTGGCGATCGATCACGTGGTCTTCCCGCACAACTACACGTCCACCTATCCCTATTCCGCGACCGGCCGGCTGTTCGGCAACCCGGGCGACCCGCTGCCCGACCCGCTGATCTGGATGGCCTTCGCGGCCGCCGTGACGACGCGCCTGCGCTTCATGACGGGCGTCATCATCCTGCCGCTGCGCAACCCGCTGGTGCTCGCCAAGCAGGTGGCGACGCTCGACCATATGAGCGGCGGGCGCATCGAACTGGGCATCGGCGTGGGCTGGCTGAAGGAGGAATTCGAGGCGCTCGGCGTGCCCTTCGAAAAGCGTGGCAAGCGCACGGACGAATACATCGGCGCCATGCGCGCCCTGTGGGCCGGCGACGGGGCGAGCTTCGCGGGCGAGTTCGTGAACTTCACCGAAGTGAGCTCCAGCCCCAAGCCGGTCGCGGGCCGCGTTCCGATCGTCGTCGGCGGCCATTCGGAGGCGGCGGCACGGCGGGCCGGCCGCATCGGCGACGGCTTCTTCCCCTCGATCGGCGCGCAGGTCGACACGCGGCCGCTGTTCGACATCGTGCGCCGCGCCGCGGAAGCTGCGGGACGCGACCCCGACGCGATCGAGATGATCACCGGCTGCCCGGAGCTGCTGCCGGGAGCGACCGGAGATCCGCGCGCGGCCGTCGAGGAACGCAAGGCCCGTGGCATCGGCCGCATCGTCGTGCCTGTCGGCGCCTTCCTGCCTGACATCGAGGAGACGCTGGAACGATTCGGCGAGACCATCATCAAGCCGTTCGGGCGCGACTGACGGGAAGCCTGGGACACCCGGGACACCCGGGACGGCCGGGGACAGGCGGGACAGCGGGACAGAGGCGCTCAACGTCTTGTGCCGAAAGCGGAAATCCGTCCCAGTGCAGTGGGACAGGAGCAGGTCGCCGGGACGGTCAGAGCACCGTCTTGGCGAACCACTCCACCTGATCCTCGAACTCGGCCATCGAATCGGCAGGGATCATGAGCGCGCAAGCATGGTCGACGCCGATCTTCTTCAGCCCCTCGACCTTCTCGCGGATGAGGTCGGGCGAGCCGACGAGATTGGCGACGACCTGCTTGGAGAGATCGCGGCCGGTATAGGCCAGCGACTTGCGATGCGCGACCAGGCCCGACGCCATGTAGCGCCTCTCCGCCTCTTCCGCGGTCTTGGCAATGGTCATCGAGAATTGCGGGGCGATCTCGATTTCCGACGGATCGCGGCCGAGCTCGGCGGCGCGCGCCTTGAGCTGCCTGATGCGCTCCTCGAGTTCCGGCCACGGCCGCCAGCCCGGCAGCCAGCCGGTGCCGACCCTGGCCGCCCGCTCGAGGGCTTCCATGTTGTGGCCGCCGATCCACAGCGCGAAGGGCTCCCGCTTCGGTTTGGGGTACATCTCGATATCGCGCACGGCGTAGTACTTGCCCTCATGCGTGACGCGCCGCTCGCTGAACAGGCGCTGCATCAGGGCGATGCCTTCGTCCATCATCTCGCCGCGCTGGGCCTTGGGCGCCAGCCGCGGCGCCCAGGCGGCGAACTCCTCGCGATAGGCGCCGATCCCCAGCGCCAGGATCAGCCGCCCGTTGGAGAGCTGGTCGATCGTGGCCGACTGCTTGGCGAGCCAGAACGGATCGCGCATCGGCAGCACCGCGAGCGCCGTACCGACTTCCAGCGTCGTCGTCGCCGCCGCGCAGAACGACAGAACCGACATCACTTCGTAGAAGTTCGGCGGTGACTCGGGGAAGAGATCGCGCACGTAGTTCTGGCTCTGGATGTGGTCGTTACCCCACACAGAGTGGTAGCCCAGCCGTTCGCAGAGCTGCGCCATGCGCACGAAATCGCCCGGCTCCACGAAGGGGATCGGATACATCACGCCTTCGAAGCCGGTCGGCAGGCAAATGCTGAATTTCATCTCGGTCTATCCTCGCGCCGCCGCAAGTGCGGCAGTGATGGTCGAAGCATCGTCCATGCCACCGATGATGACCTCGTCGAGGCCGATGGCGCGATATTCCTCGAGCTTCGCCTTCACCTGGGCGGGCGTTCCGCATGCCGCATGGCGACGCACCACGTCGTCGCTTACGAGGCGATCGACCTCGGCCCAGTTCTCGGCGGCATAGGCCGCGGCAAGCGCCGCCTGGTCGAGCGTGGCGCCGCCCAGGCGGATGTTCTCGGCATGATGCGCGCCGCGCAGCACGAAGCCGATCGGACGGCGGATCGGGTCGATCCCCTCCTTCTCCGTCGCGCCGAGCCGCGTATAGACGATGCCGAGCTTGCGAAACGGCTTGTCGACCGCGCCCTGCACGGCCTGATCGAGGCAGGCCTTCACGAACGGCGGCGACGTCGCGGCCGAGATCAGCACGCCGTCGGTCTCGCGCCCCGCGAGCTGCAGCATGTTGGGCCGCGACGCAGCGATCACGATCGGCACGTCGCATGGCGCGTTGACGAGCCGGCGGCCGCTGACGTTGAAGGCCTTGCCGTGGAAATCCGCCATCTCGCCCGCGAACAGCGCGCGACACACCTTGACTGCCTCGCCGATGGTGACCAGAGGGCGCGCCGCTTCGATGCCCGCGGCCTTCAGGTCGGCGGGCGCCCCGGCGCCGAGGCACAGCGTGACGCGGCCGGGATACATCTCCGCCAGGCTTGCCGCGGCCATGGCGATATAGACCGGATGGGTCGTGTAGGGGCTCATCGCCATGAGCGCGATCTTGAGGCGCTTCGTGGCGCCGAGCGCCAGCGCCGCCGTGGTCACGGGGTCGCGCAGGAAGAGATGGCAGGCGATCCAGAGCGTCGAGGCGCCGCCCGCCTCGGCCGCCCGTGCCTGGTCGGGAATGGCCGTGATGGGAGCGCGGCCGTCCATGGCGATGCCAAACTCAGTCATGCGAGAACCCGTAGGTATTCTTGAGAGCTGCCAGCAGCTCGGAAAGACCGCCCGAGACCAGCGGCGGCTCCGGCAATGCCGATTCGATGGGGCCGGGATCCTTCAGCCCCGAGGCAGTCAGGAGCGCCACGCAGCGCTCCTGCGGCTTGATGATGCCCTGCGCGCGCAGCCGCTCGATGGCCGCGAACGGCGCCGCCGAGGACGCCTCGGGCCAGATCCCTTCCCTGGCAGCGAGCGTCACCACCCAGCGGCGCATCTCGTCGTCGCCGACGGTGACCGCAGTACCATTGGAACGGCGCAGCACGTCGAGCGCCTGCACGGTCGCCTGCGCCGCGCCGATGGAGGTGGCGATGGAGGGCGCATTGCGTGCGATCTCGGGTGGCATCGGGTCGCCGCTGGCAAGCGCCGCCGGCAGGGAGCCGGACACCTCGGCCGCCACGAACCGCGGCGTCCGCGAAATCCAGCCCAGCGCCTTCAGCTCCTCGAAGCCCTTCCACATGCCGTAGAGCGCATCGCCGTAGCAGACGGGCAGCACGCACCAGTCCGGCGGTTCCCAGTCGAAGGCCTCGGCGATCTCGAAGGCGATCGTCTTGTAGCCCTCCATGCCATAGGGGTTGCTGCCCACCACCGGCCCGAAGAACGGCGAGGTCGGATACCAGCCGAACTCCCGCACCCCGAGCGACTGCAGCCGCCAGCGGTCGGCCTTGTCCGCGACCTTCACGACCATGGCGCCATAGGCGCGCATCTGCAGCACCAGCGGCCCCGCCGATCCCACGAAAGTGAATACGACACAGGGAATGCCGGCCCGGGCGGCATAGGCGGCCGCAGCGGCGCCGGCGTTGCCGGACGAACTCGAGGCGATGACCTTGGCGCCGAAGCGCCTGGCCATGGTGAGAGCGCCCGAGCCCAGCCGGTCCTTGAACGACCAGGTGGGGTTGCGCGACTCGTCCTTGATCCAGACGTCACCCAGGCCCAGCGACGGCGCAGGAAGAAGCGGCGTGTTGCCCTCGCCCAGCGTCACCGCCTCGGGGGCCGCTGCATGCAGAAACCCCTCCCAGCGCCACATTGACCCTGCACGGGTCGTGGGCTTGGCCCGATCCAGACCGGCGCCGGGTGTTTCGTCATAGGCGACGGTGAGGTTGGCCGGAGCCCCTCTGGTCCGGCAGGCCGGACAGTCCTCTGCATAGTGATCGATGGGATAGCGGGCGCCGCAACGAACGCAGACAAGCGCACTGGGAACAGGCATTTGATGCGCACGTTGGCGTTCTGCGTCCTCAACGTCAACCCGGGTGCTTTGAGGCAGAATGCCCTTTAAAGTGCAATCCGATGTCGACCCTGCTTATCAGCCACCCGGTCTTCCTCGAACACGATCCGGGCGAATACCACCCCGAATGTCCCGACCGCCTGCGCGCGGTGATGGCGGCGCTCGAAGACGAGGCCTTCGCGTTGTTGCAGCGGGCGTCGGCGCCCGAAGCGACGCTCGAACAGCTGATGCGGGTGCACCCGCAATCCTACATCGAGAGCATCCTCGCCATCCGGCCGCCGCCGGGCGAGATCGTGATGATCGACGGCGACACGGCCATGAGCAGCGCCAGCGCCGACGCAGCGGTGCGTGCGGCCGGCGCCGTCGTCGCCGCCGTCGATGCGGTGATGACCGGCGAAGCGGAAACCGCCTTCGCGGCCGTGCGGCCGCCCGGCCATCACGCCACTCCCGACATTCCGGGCGGCTTCTGCCTGTTCAACAATGTCGCCATCGGGGCGCGCCACGCCCAGGCCCATCATGGGATCGAACGCGTCGCCATCCTCGATTTCGATGTCCATCACGGCCAGGGCACGCAGACCGTCGTCGAGCCCGACGCGTCCCTGTTCTACGGGTCCTCCCACCAGCATCCGCTCTATCCCGGCACGGGCTCCGTGCGCGAACACGGGATCGCGGGGAACGTCATCAACGTGCCGCTCGCGCCCAACAGCGGGAGCGCCGAGTTCCGGGCCGGCTGGTCGGATCGCATCCTGCCGCAACTCGACCGCTTCGCTCCGGAGCTGCTGGTCATCTCTGCCGGCTTCGATGGACACCGTCGCGATCCGCTGGCGCAACTTCTCCTCGAGACCGACGACTATCGCTGGATCACCGAGGAGCTGATGGCGATCGCTGATCGTCATGCCCGGGGACGGGTCGTGTCCGCGCTCGAAGGCGGCTACGACTTTCAGGCCCTGGCCGCTTCAGTTGCCGTCCATGTGCGCGCCCTGATGCGGATCTAAGCACTGCGTGCCGACGCGCTCCGGCACGGAGCGCGCACAAAGAGCCGAAACAGAAACTTAACAAACCTGCATTGGCGCCGATTTCGCACCGCCGCGCGATCCGTGATAGGGGAGGCGGCAATGAAGCCGTTCCGGTTCCTGAAGGTCGCGTTCATCGGAGCTGCAGCCATCGCCGCGCAGGCCCCGAGCCCCGGCCGAGCCGCGGATCCTATCCCCCCTTCGGGTTTCTATGCTGGCGCCCATATGGGCTACCTGTTCGGAAACGCCAATGCGACCCTGGCGGATCCGACCGGCGGCGTCGCGTCGGCCAGCGGCGCAAGCCCCTATGGCACACTCGCAGGCGGTGTGCAGGCAGGCTATCAGTGGATCGCGCCCTCGCGCTGGATGCTCGGATTGGAAGCCGATCTCGGCTTTGCCAATTTCAGGGACCTCGGCGACGTGCTTTCCTATCGCGCGACCGGGACGGGCACCGCGAACGAGCAGCTCGAGTTCCTCGGCTCCCTGCGCGGGCGGGTGGGATATACGTTCGGCGGCTGGACGCCGTTCCTCACCGGCGGCCTCGCCTTCGCCAGCACGCGCTTCTCGCGCACCGATCTCACGACGGGCAACGAAGACGCCACGTCCGGACAATGGCGGCTGGGCTACACGGTGGGTGGCGGCCTGGACTACATGATCGATCCGCGCTGGTCGGCACGCCTGGAATATCTCTACACGAACCTCGGATTGCGCGGTTTCGGCTTTGCCGCGCCGGCCGCCTACTACTCCCAATACAGCCTCAACGAAGTTCGGGTCGGCTTGAACTACCACTTTGGCGTACCCGGGAAGGCGGATGACGCGCAGAAGGACGCCGACGAGGCGGGCCCGGGCACCTGGGAGGTCCACGGGCAGACGACGTTCATCCTGCAGGGGTATGCGCCGTTCGGTGCTGCCTACAGCGGCCAGAACAGCCTGCCGCCCGAAGGCCAATCGCGTGAGACCTGGACCAGTTCGCTCTACTTCGGCATGCGGCTCTGGAAGGGCGGTGAGCTCTACTTCAATCCCGAACTGCTGCAGGGCTACGGCGTCGCGAACACGACCGGTGCGGCGGGCTATCCCAACGGCGAGGCGCAGAAATCCAACTTCCCCTTCCCGCGCTTCAACGTCTCGCGGCTCTTTCTGCGGCAGGAGTTCGGGCTTGGCGGCGAGACCGAGACGATCGAGAGCGACTACGGCCAGCTCGCCGGCAAGAAGGACATATCGCGGGTCACGCTGCAGATCGGCAAGTTCTCGGTTCACGACATCTTTGACACCAACGACTACGCTCAGGACCCTCGTATCGACTTCCTGAACTGGTCGATCTGGGCGGCCGGTGCCTTCGACTATCCGGCCGATAGGGTCGGCCTCACCTATGGCGTGACGGCCGAACTGAACCGGCCGGCGTGGGCGGTCCGCGCCGGCTATTTCCTGGTCGGCAACGAGCCGAACGCGAATGTCTTCGACTGGGCCCTTTTCGCCCGCGGCGGCTACGTCGCCGAGGGCGAGCTGCGCTACAAGGCCTTCGACCATCCGGGCGTGTTCAAGGTCGGGCCGTGGCTCACCAGCACGTTCTCGGGCTCCTACAGCGAGGCGGTGGCGCTGGCCAACGCCACCCCCGGCCTGACGGCCAACGACACCGTCGCGCAGACGCGCCAGGGCCGCGTGAAGTACGGCGTCTATACGAACCTGCAGCAGGAGGTCAGCAAGGACCTGGGAGCCTTCGCGCGCTGGAGCTGGAACAGCGGCCAGAACGAGACCTCGGCCTTCACCGACATCAACCAGAGCGTTTCGTTCGGCGCGCAGCTCAAGGGAGCCGCCTGGGGACGCGAGGATGACGTGGTTGGTCTCGGTGTCGCCTTCAACACGCTGTCCGCGTCGGCCGCGTCCTACCTGGCGGCGGGCGGGATGGGCGTGATCGTCGGCGACGGCGCGCTTTCCTATGCGTCGGAGAACGTCATCGAGACCTACTATGCCCTGCAGTTCATCAAGGGCATCACGGGCACCGTCGACTACCAGCTGCTGGTCAATCCCGCCTACAACACCGTGCGCGGGCCGGTGAATGTTTTTTCCGCCCGCCTGCACGCCGCCTTCTGACCCGTCCTTATCCACCGCGCGGCTCGTTTCCTGCCGCAGCGCACAAAAGAAGCGTCACAAGACCGACATCCAGCCTTCATGAGAAGTGCATAGCGTCGCCGCTCCACAGGAGTGCGTTCGCATGTTGTTGCCTCGTCGCCGATTGATTGCCGCTGCCGGTCTCACGACCGCGAGTCTTGCCCTGCCCCGCATCGCCATCGGCCAGGCCGACAACCGCCCCTCCATCACCATCGCCGTTCAGCAGATCGCCAACAGCGCCTCGCTCGAGCCCCTGCGCGAGCAGTCCAATGTCGGCACCCGGA
Source organism: Pseudomonadota bacterium (assembly GCA_018240685.1). GTDB lineage: Bacteria > Pseudomonadota > Alphaproteobacteria > Reyranellales > Reyranellaceae > Reyranella. The sequence continues at coordinate 13,391 of JAFEFG010000012.1, forward strand.
CCTTCTCGTTCATCTCCGAAACGCTGATCATGCCGAACCTGCTCGGCCAGCTCGAACCGACGCCGGGCCTGGCCGAAAGCTGGAAGCGGATCGACGAGCGCACCGTGGAATTCGCCCTGCGCAAGGGCGTGCGCTTCCACAATGGCGACGAGATGACCGCCGACGACGTGGTCTTCACCTTCAGCCGCGACCACATGTTCGGCCCCAACTACGACATCACCAGCAACAAGACGCTGTTCACCAGCGTGGTCGTGCGCGATTCGGCCGACGGTATGAAACTGCCGCCGGAAGTGCCCGCGGTCGCCAAGCGCCTGTTCCCGGCGCTGGAGAAGGTCGAAGCCGTCGACAAGTACACGGTCCGCTTCGTCAACCGCACGCCGGACGTCACGCTGGAGGGCCGCGTCGGCAGCCTCGGCGCCAACATCGTGTCGCGGCGCGCCTTCTCGGAAGCCAAGAGCTGGGTCGAGTGGGCCCGCCTGCCGGTCGGCACCGGCCCCTACAAGGTCCGCGAATACACGCCCGACCAGTCGCTGATCCTGGACGCCCATGACGACTACTGGGGCGGCCGGCCGCCGATCAAGAGCGTGCGCATGATGGTGGTGCCGGAAGTGGCCGCGCGCATCAACGGCCTGCTTGCCGGCCAGTTCGACTTCATCTGCGATATGCCGCCGGACCAGATCCCGACCATCGAGAAGAACCCCAAGTTCGAGGTGCTGGGCAGCACCATCGTGAACCACCGGCTCACCGTGTTCGACATGCACCATCCCCAGCTCGTCGATCCGCGCGTGCGCCAGGCCTTCACGCATGCCATCGACCGGCAGGCGATCGTCGACAGCCTGTGGTCCGGCCGCACCCGCGTGCCCGCCGGGCTGCAATGGGAATTCTACGGCCCCATGTTCGTCGAAGGCTGGACGGTGCCGGAATACAATCTCGACAAGGCGAAGGCGCTGCTCAAGGCCGCCAACTACAAGGGCGATCCGATCCCCTACCGCCTGCTCAACAACTACTACACGAACCAGGTGGCGACCGCCCAGGTGCTGGTCGAGATGTGGAGCCAGGCCGGCCTCAACGTCCAGATCGACATGAAGGAGAACTGGCAGCAGATCTTCGACGCCAACAAGCAGCGCGCCGTGCGCGACTGGTCGAACAGCGCCAGCTTCAACGACCCGATCTCCTCGATCGTCGCCCAGCACGGCCCGCAGGGCCAGCAGCAGCAGGCCGGCGAATGGACCAACGCCGAGATGAACCGTCTGTCCGACGCCATGCAGGTCGAGACCGACATGACCAAGCGCAAGGCGATGTTCAAGCGCATGCTCGAGATCTGCGAGCGCGAGGATCCCGCCTACACGGTGCTGCACCAGAACGCGACCTTCACCGCCAAGCGCAAGGACATCCGCTGGAAGGCCTCGCCGTCCTTCGCGATGGAGTTCCGTTCGGTCAACTTCGCCGTCAACTGAGCGGCGCCATGGTGTCCGCGCCGCTGATCGCGATCGAAGACCTCACGGTCGACTTCGCCAACGGCCCGCATGTGTCGCGGGCCGTCGACGGCATCGCCCTCCAGCTCGCCCCCGCCGAGGCGCTCGGCATCGTGGGCGAGTCGGGCTCGGGCAAGAGCGTCACCTGGCTCGCCGCTCTCGGCCTGCTGCCGGGGAAGGCCGCGGTGCGCGGCTCGGTGCGGCTCGACGGCCGGGAACTGGTCGGCGCTCCTCCGCGCGAGCTCGAAGCCGTGCGCGGCAAGCGCATCGCCATGATCTTCCAGGACCCGTCGAGCTGCCTCAACCCGGTGCATCGCATCGGCTGGCAGCTTGGCGAGGCACTGCGGCTGCATCGCGGCCTCGACCGGCGCGCCGCCGATGCCGAGGCGCTACGCCTGCTGGACCAGGTCGGCATCGCCGATGCGCGTCGCCGCCTCGGCGATTATCCGCATCAGCTCTCCGGCGGCCTCAACCAGCGCGTGATGATCGCCATGGCGCTGGCCGGCCAGCCCGACCTTCTCGTCGCCGACGAGCCCACGACCGCGCTCGACGCCACCATCCAGGCTCAGATCCTCGACCTGCTGCGTGCGGTGCGCCGCGACACCGGCATGGCCATGGTGCTGATCAGCCACGACCTCGGCGTGGTCGCCGAGAACGTCGATCGCGTCGCCGTCATGTACGCCGGCCGCCTGGTCGAGGAAGCGCCGGGCCAGGAGCTGTTCGCACGGCCGCGTCATCCCTATACGCAAGGCCTGCTCGCGGCGCTGCCGGAACTGACCGGACGCCGCCGCCGGCTCGCCGCCATTCCCGGCACGGTTCCGGAACCCGGCAGCCTGCCGGCCGGCTGCCGGTTCGCGCCACGCTGCCCCGCCGCCGACCACCGGTGCGCGATCGAGGCCCCACCGATCCAGAGCGTGGCCGTGCACCATCGCACGAACTGCCACCGCCAGATCGAGCCCGGCTTCTCCGTATGGTCCCTGCCGAAGGCGGCCGAGTGAGCCCGCTTCTCGAGGCCGTCGACCTGCATCGTCATTATTCCGTGCGAACCGGCGGCGGCCTGTTCGCCGGCAAGGCGGTGCTGCGCGCCGTCGACGGCGTGTCGTTCCGCATCCGCGCCGGGCAGACCCTCGGCCTGGTGGGCGAGTCGGGCTGCGGCAAGTCCACCACCGGAAAGCTCGCGCTCGGCCTGATCCCGCCCAGCTCGGGCGAGATGCGATACGACGGCGAGCGCATGCCGGCCGCCGGCAGCCCCGCCTGGCGCGCGCTGCGGCGGCGGCTGCAGATGGTCTATCAGGATCCGCTGGGCGCCCTCGACCGGCGCCTGCCGATCGGCACGCAAATCGCCGAGCCGCTGGTCATCCACGGCATCGGCGCCGTGTCGGAGCGACGCGACCGGGCCCTTTCCATCATGGAATCCGTCGGCCTGCAGCGCCACCAGTTCGGGCGCTACCCCCACGAACTCTCCGGCGGCCAGCGCCAGCGCGTGGTCCTCGCCCGGGCCCTGATCACGGAGCCGCGGCTGCTGGTCTGCGACGAGCCCATCTCCGCCCTCGACGTGTCGATCCAGGCGCAGGTGGTGAACCTGCTGCTCGACCTGCAGGAGCGCCTGGGCATCGCCTACCTCTTCATCAGCCACGACCTCAGGATCGTCCGCCAGGTGAGCCACGACGTGGCCGTCATGTATCTCGGCCGCATCGTCGAGCGCGGCGACGCGGAGAACGTGTTCGCCCGTCCCGCCCATCCCTATACGCGCGCCCTGGTGTCAGCCATTCCGACCGTGGGCGACAAGCGGGAACGCATCCTGCTGGGCGGCGATCCGCCCAGCCCTGCGAACGTGCCCCCCGGCTGTTCGTTCCACACGCGCTGCCCCTTCGCCACGGCGCAGTGCCGTAGCGAGATTCCGACCCTTCAACCGCAGGACGACGGCCGCGAAGTCGCCTGCCATCGCGTCCGTGAAACCGCTCTCCGGCTCGTCGCCTGATGCTCCTGTTCGCCGCCTCGCGCCTGTTCCGGGCGCTGCTGACCATCCTGTTCGTGATGACCTTCGCCTTCTTCGTGCTGCGCGCGTCGGGCGATCCGGCCCTGCTGATCCTCTCCGTCGACGCGCCACCCGAGGCGCTTGCCGCCTTCCGCAAGGCCTGGGGGCTCGACCAGCCGATCTGGCAGCAGTACCTCGCCTATATCGGCCACGCCCTGACCGGCGACTTCGGCAAGTCCATGCGCGACGGCCGCCCGGCTATCGATCTCGTGATGGAGCGCGTGCCTGCCACGCTCGCCATCACCCTGCCGGCGCTGGCGCTCAAGCTCGGCATCGGCATCCCGGCGGGCATCTACGCCGCCCTGCATCGCAACACTTTCGCCGACCGCATGACCATGGCCCTGTCGGTGGCGGGCTTCACCATGCCGAGCTTCGTGCTGGCCCTGCTGCTGGTCCTGATCTTCTCCGTCACGCTCGGCTGGCTGCCCGCGAGCGGGAACGACTCGCCTGTGAACGCCATCCTGCCGATCATCACCCTCGGCACGGCGGGCGCCGCGATCATGGCGCGCTTCACGCGGTCCGCCATGCAGGAAGTGCTGGGCCAGCCCTTCGTGCGCGCCGCCTCCGCCAAGGGCCTGAGCTGGCGGCGCGTGATCTCGCATCACGCCCTGCCCAATGCGGCAATCCCCACCGTCACCATCATCGGCTTCATGGTCGGCAGCCTGGTGGCGGGTGCCGTCGTCGTCGAAAGCGTGTTCGCCTGGCCTGGCATCGGCCGCCTGCTGGTCTCGGCCGTCGCCAACCGCGACCTCGCCGTGGTCCAGGCGCTGCTGATGGTGATCGCATTCTGGATGGTCATGGCCAATCTCGCGGTCGACCTCGCCTACGGCTGGCTCGACCCGCGCGTGCGCTCGGCGCGCGCCGGTGGCCACTGAGGAGACCGGACATGGCCCTGAACGACACCACTCTTTCCGCCCCGACGCCCGCGCTGGGTCTGCGCAAGGCCTGGCGCCGCCTGCGCAGCGTGCCGCCCCTGGTCACGCTCTGCATCGCCTGGCTCGTGCTCATGATCGTGACGGCGCTGGCGGCAAACCTGCTCGCGCCCTATTCGATCACCGCGTTCGACCTCAAGGCGCGACTCGCGCCGACGCTGCTGCTCGGCGGCAAGCTGGCGCATCCGCTCGGCACCGACGAGCTGGGGCGCGATGTGCTGTCGCGCCTGATCGTCTCCATCCGCATGAGCCTGCTGATCGCCTTCTTCGGAACGCTGATCTCGACCGCGCTCGGCACCACGCTGGGCTTTCTCGCCGCGCACTTCCGCGGCAAGGTCGAGCAGCTGGTCCTGATCGCCATCGACTTCCAGGCCAGCATGCCGTTCATGATCATCGCCCTCAGCGTGCTCGCCTTCTTCGGCAACAGCCTCCTGCTGTTCGTCGCACTCATGGGCTTCAACTCGTGGGAGCGCTATGCCCGCATCACCCGCGGCCTGACCCTCGCCGCCAACGAACAGGGCTACGCCTCCGCGGTACGGCAGCTCGGCGCCGGCCCAGCCCGAATCTACGGCCTGCACATCCTGCCCAACATCGCGTCGACCCTGATCGTGTCGATGACGCTCACCTTTCCCGAGATCATCCTGCTCGAAAGCGGACTTTCCTTCCTCGGGCTGGGCGTGCAGCCGCCGCTGACCTCGCTCGGCAACATGGTGGGCTACGGCCGCGAATACATCACGCGCGCGCCCTGGATCATGCTGGCACCGGCAGCCGTGATCGTGATGACGACCTTCTCGATCAGCCTGCTCGGCGACTGGCTGCGCGACCGGCTGGATCCGACCCTGCGCTAGGGCGGCCCTGCGCCGGCCCCGCCGCGGTTAGAGGGCGCCGCGCTGCTCCGTGGTGTAGGAGAGGAGCTTCCCGTCCAGGAAGTCGATCCGGGTCCGATTGAAGACCAGCGATTCGGGGCCGTCCCACTCGAAGGCCGCGTATGCGGCCCCGGGCGTGGCCGGCGTCATCAAGTTCCCCGGACATCCCATGATCCCGGCCGTTTCGTCGTAGCTCATGCCGCGGCGCAGCGTTGCGAGCTTCTTCGCGGTCGCGCCGCAATCGGCGGCACACCCCGGCAGCAGAATCGCGAGTCCCAGCACCAGCGTCGCCGGTTTCAGCATCGCCGATTTCAGTGCCGTACGCGCCGGCCCGACGAACCGCTTCATGTGTGTCTCCCGTCCACATTTGAGGCCGACGCGGCTTTCGGCGCCGTGTCGGGCCACGGCTGCGGCTTGGGCGGATTCGCGGGCGGCCTGCACGACGCACGCTGCGCGGGGTTGAGATTTCCGGCGCCGTCCCGGTTCCACCAGCCCCCACCCAGCGCCTGGAACAGCGCCGCCGTATCGGAGTAGCGGGCCGCGCGTGCCTGCACGAGCGCCATTGCCGCCGACTGGTAGGTAAGTTCAGCGTTGAGAATATCGAGAATTCCGGCATCCCCCGCTGCCATCCGCCGCCGGATGATGTCGAGACTGAGCTTTGCGGCACGCTCGGCATCGGCGGCCGCCTTGAGGGAGACCGCGTCGTTTTCGACGGTGCGCAGCGAGTCGGCCACGTTGCGGAAGGCCGTCAGCACGGTCGAGCGGTACTGCGCCTTGGCCTGCTCCCAGGCGGCAACGGCCGCCCGACGCTTCGCCGAAAGCGCACCGCCGTCGAGCAGGGTCTGCGTCGCGCTCGTCACGCCCCCGACGAAGGTCGCACCGAGATCGGGACTGAACAACCAGGCAAGATCGGTGGCGGTCGAGCCGAAGCTCAGGCCCAGCGTGACCTGCGGCAGCATGTTCGCGGTCGCGACACCGACGCCAGCCGCAGCGGCGTGCACGTTGGCTTCCGCCGAGCGCACATCGGGCCGCTGCTCGACCATGCGCGAGGGCAGGCTCACCGGCAAATCCTGCGGCAGCGTCAGCGATTCGAGATCGAAGGTTTCAGCCGGAACATGCGCTGTCGTCCGGCCGGTCAATTGCGCCAGCAGATGGCGCTGTTGGCTGAGCTGGTTCCTGAGCGGCGGCAGCGTCGCTTCGCTCTGGGCCAGTGCCGCCTGCTGGGTGGCGACATCGGCGACCGCGGCCTGCCCGATCGCCAGACGCCGCTGCAGCAGGCCGAGCGTCTGGCGCTGGATCTCGACGGTCCGTTCGGTGGCGGCGATCTGGCCGCGCAGCGAAGCCTCGGTTACAGCCGTGACGACGACATTCGACGACAGCGTCAGATAGGTCGCCTCCAGGAGGAAGCATTGCGCTTCGGCCTGTGCGTCGAGCGACTCGGCCGCACGCCGGGTCCCGCCCCACAAGTCGAGGGTATAGCTGACGTTCAGCAACCCGGTGAAGAGACCGAACAGCGTGCTGCCGCTGGCCGGCGTCGGCGACAGGGCCGAACTCTGCTGGTTCTGCGTGCCTGACCCGCTCACCGACACGACCGGGAAGAGAGTGGCGCGTTGGGCCTTGGCCGTTTCCTGCGCCGCCTTGAGGGACTGGATCGCCGATTGAATATCGGGATTCGCCTTCAGCGAGCGGTCGATCAGGTCGTTGAGCGGCTTGGACTGGTAGACGCGCCACCACTGCTCGGGAATATCGAGGTCGGTCACGAAGCGCTGGGCCTCGCCGCCCAGCACATCCTTGGCGGCGACCGTTTCCTCGACCATGCTGGACGAAAGATAGGTTTTGTCCTTCGGAGGATCGGGCGGCACGAAATCGGGGCCGACGGTGCAGCCGCCCAAGGCGACGGCCGCGACGACCTTGGCTGCCGCAGGCCGCGTAACGGCGTGCGCGAACCTCTGGAGAGCGGAGGCGATCATTCTTCATCCTCCTCGTCTTTGGCAGGACGGTCAGGGTGACGGGTGTACGGCTTGAGAAAGACCTTGCGGATTGCGGGCGCCACGATCAGGAGCATGAGCGGCCCCAGCATCATGCCGCCGACGACGACGGTCGCGAGCGGCCGCTGCACCTGGCTCCCGATGCCCTGCGAGACCGCCGCCGGGAACAGCCCGACTCCTGCCGAGAGCGCCGTCATCAGCATCGGCCGCATGCGTTGCTCGGTGCCCTGGAAGATCGCCTCGCCGAACGACAGGCCGCGGTCCAGCAGCTCGCGGAAATAGGTGATGTTGAGGATGCCATCCATCACCGCGACACCCGCCAGCGAGATGAAGCCGATGGCCGCGGACACGCTGAAATCCTCTCCGGCGACATACAGAGCGATGATTCCGCCGCCGACGGCGAACGGAATGCCGGCCACCGCGATCAGGCTGTCGCGCATGGTGTTGAAGAGTCCGTAAAGCAGGACAAGGATCAGCAGGAACGTGATCGGGATGATGATCATCAGCCGTTCCGTCGCCTTCTGCAGATTGTCGAACTCGCCCGACCAGAGGATGCGATAGCCAGGCGGGAGCTTGATCGTGCTCGCAATGCGCTCCTGTGCTTCCGCGACGGTGCTGCCGAGGTCGCGCCCGCGGATGCTGAATTTGATCGGTATGAAACGCGCGCTGCTTTCGCGATAGATGAAGGAAGCGCCGGTATCGATCGAAACGTCGGCGAGCTCGCTCAGGGGCACATAGGCGGTCCCGCCGGACGACAGCTGGTATCCGACCTTGACGTTGCGGATGGCATCGACCGACTCGCGATAGGGCTTCGCCAGCCGGACAGCGAGATTGAACTGGCGATCGCCCTCAAGGACGGTCGTCGCCGTCGTTCCCCCCAGGGCCGCCTGCACGATCGTCGTGACGTCGCCCGTGTTCAGCCCGTAGCGGGCTGCCTTCTCGCGGTCGATGCGGATATCGAGGTTCGGCTGCCCCAGCACATGGAAGACTCCGAGATCGGCCACGCCCTCGACATTCGCCATCTCCGCCATGACCTGACCGGCAAGGCTCTCGAGCACCTTGAGATCCGGACCGACGATCTTGATCGAATTGGCGCCCTTCACGCCGGAGAGCGCCTCCTCGATATTGTCCTGGATATACTGGGAGAAGTTGAAGCCCACGCCCGGCAGCGCGTCCTCCAGCTCCTTCTGCAGGATATCCGTCAGCTTCTCCTTGGTCAGGCCCGCCGGCCATTGATCGAACGGCTTCAGCGGCGCGAAGAGCTCGACATTGGAGAAGGGCGAGGCGTCGCTGCCATTGTCGGGCCGGCCGTGCTGCGACACCACGGTCAGGATCTCGGGATGCCGGAGCAGGATGTCCCGCATCTTCTTCGACGCCTCGATGCCCGCTTCGAGGCTGATCGTGGGCGGCATGGACGCCCGGATCCAGAAATTGCCCTCTTCCAGTGCCGGCAGGAACTCGCTTCCCAGCCGCGTCGCGACGAATCCCGAGGCCACCAGAAAGGCAGCGCCCAGCGCCAGCGGTACGGCGGTCCGATGCAGCGCCCATCGCAGGACTGGCGTGTAGGCCCGGCGTATCGTGCGCACGATCACGGTCTCAACCTCCTCGACGTGCCTCGGCAGCACGATCGAGGCAAGCACGGGCGTCACGGTGAACGTCGCCAGCAGGGCGCCGGAAAGCGCATAGGCGTAGGTTCGCGCCATCGGCCCGAAGATCTGGCCTTCGACGCCGGTCATGGTGAACAGGGGCAGGAAGGCCGTCACGGTGATGGTCGCCGTGAAGAACACGGCCTTGTCGACCTGAAGGGCGCTGATGAAGATCAGCCTCAGCCTGTTCGTCCACAGCATCGCGCTGCCGTGTCCGCTGGTCGATGATGTGGGATCGGCTCCCCACAGCCCTTCGCTCAGGTGCTGGAGCAGCCGCTCGCGGGCGCCCTGGTTGCTCTGGAAGTTGCGGAAGATGTTCTCGACCAGAATGACGGCCGAATCGATGATGATTCCAAAATCGACGGCGCCGACCGAGAGCAGGTTCGCATCCTCTCCGCGCACCACCATGATGACGACGGCAAAGAACAGCGCGAACGGGATGTTGGCGCCGACGATGACGGCACTGCGCAGGTCGCCCAGGAAGATCCACTGGATCAGGAACACCAGCAGGCAACCGAAGACGAGGTTGTGCAGAACCGTATGCGTCGTGACTGAAATGAGCGTGCTGCGGTCGTAGTACGGAACCACCTTCACGCCCGGCGGCAGCGTGCCGTCGGTGTTGATCCTCTCGATCTCCGCCTCGACCTTGGGAAGGACCTCGTTCGTATGTTGCGTCCGCCCCATCACGACGATCGCCGCGGCGATGTCGGGATCATGATCGCGGCCGGCGATGCCGAGCCGCGGCACATACCCGACCGAGACCTTGGCGACATCCTCGATCCGAACGGGCAGGCCGTTGGTCTGGCCCAGCACGACGTTCCTGATGTCGCCGACCTTGTAGCCGTCGAGCAGGTTGTCGGCCCCGCCGTCGTCAATCAGGCCGATGCCCCTGATATTGACCGATTGCTGGCCGATCGTGATCTCGCGACCGCCGACGTTGATGTTGGCATTGCCGAGCGCGGTGACGATCTGGGGGATTGTGATGTTGTAGGCCTCGATCTTGCGCAAATCGATGTCGACGTTGAACTGCTTGGTCGTCCCGCCCCAGCTGTTGATCTGCACGACGCCCGGGATGGTCAGCAGCCGCCGCGCCACGATCCAGTCCTGCACGGTGCGCAGGTTGGTCAACCCGAAGTGCGGCGGACCGACAACCTGGTAGCGCACGATCTCGCCGACCAGGCTCGATTGCTGGATCTGCGGAACCTGGGACCCCGGCAGATTGACGCCCTGCTGCAGGTAGACGGCGGCGTTGGCGTAGGCTGTGTTGTAGTCCGTCCCGTAGGCGAAGGTGACACGCACGAAGCTCAACCCGTAGAACGAAGTCGACCGGATGTTGACTACGCCCGGCGTGGGATAGAGCGCGATCTCCATGGGAACCGTGTAGTACTTCTCCATCTCCTCGGCGCTGAGCCCAGGCGCCTGCGCAGTGATCTCGAGGATGACGGGAGCGGGATTGGGATAGGCCTCGATGTTGAGGCGCGTGAAGGCGAACAGCCCTGCTCCCAGGAACACCAGAACGGCGAGGACAATGATCGGGCGCCGGGTGAGCCCGAACTCGAGAATCGACTTGAGCAAGAGCGGGCTCCGTACGCGATGTGGGTTCTGGTCATCAGCCGGCCGGACTCGCGGCCAGCTTGTTGCTCAGGAAGACGGCGCCTTCCGTCACGATCATCTCGCCCGGCGCCGCGCCGTCGAGAACCTGGACGAATCCCTTCCGGCGCAGGCCGATCTTCACGGTGCGCTTCTCGAAGCGGCGGCGATCGGAGGTCACCCAGAGCGTCATCGTTCCATCCCCCTCGCGGACGACCGCGGCATCGGGGACGGCGACGATGCCGGCCATTTCGCCGACCTTGATGGCGAAGGTGGCGAACATGCCCGCGCGCAGCAGCCCGTCAGGATCCTTGATCTCGGATCGAACCATGAAGCGCCGAGTCTGCATGTCGACCGAGGCGCCGACGACGGCGACCTCGCCGTCGAAATCCCGTCCCGGGAACGCTGCGACCTGAACCTTCACCGGCTGGCCGACGTGCAGGGCCGCGCTGTCCGCCTCGACCACGTTGGCGACCATCCACATGGTCGACGTATCGGCGACCGTGAACGGCGCAGGTGCGTTCCCGGGCTGGATGAACAGGCCAGGCGCGGCGGTGCGCTGCGTGACCGTGCCGGCAATAGGGCTGCGCACCACCAGGATGGGATCGACCCGGCGCTCGGCGATCATGCGATCGATCTCCTCGTCCGTCTTGCCGAACAGGCGCACCGTGTCGCGCGCGGCGCGCAGCGCGCCTTCCGCCGCCTGCTCGTCCGACGTCGCCTGGTCGACATCCTTCTGGGCGCCGCCACCGCCTCGGAGATTCTCGATCACACGCTTGAGGGTCCGCGCCTGCAGGACGGCAACGCCGGCTGCCGCTATCAGCGTGTTCTCGGCCTGCAGCAGATCGGGGCTGTCGACTGTGAACAGAAGCTGTCCGCGCAGCACGCGATCGCCGACATTGGCGGCAGTCGAGACGATGCGCCCCTGGTACGGCGTGAAGACCTGCACCAGCATGTTCTGGTTGAAGTCGATGTTGCCGACGGACTGCGTGACGAGTTCGAAGTCGGTGCGGCCGACCTGGGCAATGCGCAGCGCCGAAGCCTGATTCTCGGTCAGCTCGACCGCGACCTTCGCGGGCCCGACAGGCATCCTGCCCTGTCGAGCGGCTTTTTCCGAAACGGCCGGGCCCGGCGCACCCGATCGCAGCAGGAACCATCCCCCGACTCCCAGCAAGCACAGCATCGCCAACAGAAACCAGAGCCTCGGCGGAGCGAGCAGCGATTTGATCCATGCATTCATTTGCGAGGTGACTCCGCCGCAGACGAGAGCCGTGACGGCTCGACGACGACGGAGGATAAGCGCTGGCGCTTACAACGATCTTTCCCGCGCGGCGTCTTCGGACACACCCGTCGTCATCGATGCCAGCATGTAGCCGACGCCGCGGATGGTGTGGATTTTCACATCCGCGTCAGCGTCCTGAAGCTGCCGGCGAAGGCGATGGATATAGACGTCGACAGTGTTGGTCTCCTGCTCTCCTTCGATGCCGAAGAGCTGCGCCTCGAAGTAGCGTCGCGGCACGACGGTACCGTGGTGGCGCATCAGGATTTCGAGAAGGATGGTTTCTCTCAAGCGTATGGTCAGGATTCTGCCGGCGACACTCACCTGCCGGCTGTCGATCGCGAGCGACACATTGCCGGCCTTCAGCACGTCGTCCAGGAGGATGCCCGGACGGCGCAGAAGCGCCCGCAGGCGCGCAATGAGTTCATCGATGGAGAACGGCTTTGCCAGATAGTCGTCGGCGCCGCTGCGCAGCCCTTTAACGCGATCCTCGAGACTGTTGCGCGCCGTCGTGATCAGAACGGGTGTCGCATGGCGTTCTTCGCGCAGCTGACGCAGGAGGAACAATCCGTCGGAATCCGGCAGTCCGAGGTCCAGGATGATCGCCGCATACTCGACGGCACGGATCGCCTCGTGCGCCTGTCTTGCCGTCGTTGCGGTGTCGGAGTCGAAACCAGATTCCCCAAGCTTCTGCGAGAGAATCTCAGCGAATGTCTCGTTGTCTTCGACGATGAGCACTCTCATCGATGACACATCCCCTTTGCTTCTCGGGTATCAGGGGTATGTCTGAACAGCAACTCAGAAGGCGTTAAGGTTCGCGTAATTCAACCGGCGCCGTCAGCTTCGAGTAATGCAGCGTCGCTGCCGATCACCATTCGGTGCGTACGGCGGCACGTCCACTGCACTCAGCAGACCCGGTATCGCTCCACGGTCGCGGCGTCGAGCTCGATCCCCAGCCCCGGCCCGTCGGGCAGCAGGATGTGGCCGCGGTCGAGCGTCAGCGGCGTCTTCAGAAGCGCCACCCGCAGGGCATTGTCGCTCATGTCGTATTCGAGCATCTGCGGATGAGGCGGATGGTCGGTGTGAGGTCCGGCAGGCAACGCAGCAATGAAGTGGCAAGCCGCCGCGAGGCCGACCGCGCCGCCCCAGACGTGCGGCGCCAGGCGCAGGTTGGCGGCGAGCGCCAGCGTGGCGATGCGCTTGGCTTCCGTGATGCCACCGACACCCGGTATGGAGGGCTGGACGACATCGATGCAGCGGCCGTCGATCAAGGCACGAAAATCGCGGATGGTGTGATGCGCCTCGCCCGCCGCGATCGGGATCGGCGAACGAGCCCGCAGCTCCGCATAACCTGTGAGATCGCCGGGCGGCAGCGGCTCCTCGATCCAGTGGATGTCATAGGGCTGGATGGCGCGCGCGCACTCCAGAGCCACGTCGACCGTATAGGCGCCGTTGATGTCGACCAGCAGCAGCTTGTCCGGACCCAGCGCTTCCCGCGCCTGGCGCACGCGTTCGACGTCATTGCGGACGCCGCGGCCGATCTTGATCTTGGCGCCGGCATAGGGGTGGTCCGCGGCCTCGGCCAGCATGTGCGGAAGCTGCCGCGCCGGATCGTCGGAGAAGAAGCCGGTCGAGGCATAGGCTGGAATGCGGGTCGTACGGCAGCCCCCGATCAGGTCGCAGAGCCTGATGCCGAAGCCGCGGGCAATGGCGTCGAGCAGCGCGACGTTGATGCCGGCCAGGCAGGCGGTGAGCTGGTTGCCGACGCCGAGATGGTAGAGCGCGTTGCGGATGCGCGCCTCGATGTGCTCGAAGTCGAACACGCTCTTGCCGAGGAAGAACGGCTCGATCATGCGGAAGTATTCACGCGTGACGAAAGGATTGCCGAAGGCCTCGCCGATGCCCTTCACTCCGGCGTCGGTCTCGACCTCGACCAGTCCGGCGCTGCGGCGGAAGCCGCCGCCGCGCGACATGCCGTAGGCCTTCTCCGGAGCGAACGCATATTCGAGGCCGATGAACGACAGGCGTCGGATGGTGGGCATGGCAGCTCCTGCGGTTGCCTGACCATGGTGGAATCCGAAGCTGCCCCCCGGCAACCGGCATGACCGACCGGCGAAACCGGATTTCAGGTGGAACGGCGGGCGGAATGGGTTGCCGTCGCCTCCATTTGTCACCGGCCGGCGACAGATCGCGGCTTGCGCTTCCAGGCCGCCCGCTTGACGATGCGTAATTATAGCGAGGGGCGCATCGTCGTCGCCCGCATCGCCCAGGGAGTATCGCATGCAGAGTCCGGTCATCGTCGCGGGTCGCCCATGAGAAGGACCTTCCTTCGGCTTTTGCTCGCCCTCGGATTGCTGGCCGCAGCCGTCCCGGCCGCTTCGGCGGCGAATCTGAAGCTCATGACCACCGGCGCCTTCCGCCCCGTCGTGCAGGATATCGTTCCGGGCTTCGAGAAAAAGACCGGCCACAAGGTCACCATCGTGAGCGACACGGCCGGCGCGCTGTTCCGGCGGCTGCGCAGCGGCGAGTCCTTCGACGTGATCGTGCTGACCTCGGACGGGCTCGATGCGCTGGCCGACCTCGGCACGGTCCAGGCCGATTCGATCACGCCGCTCGCCCAGGTCGGCATCGGCGTCGCCGTCCCGCTGAGCGCGCCGCAACCCAACATCTACAGCGTCGAAGCCTTCCGCCAGACCCTGCTCAATGCGCGCCGCGTCGCCTATATGGATCCCCGGACCGGGAGCACCAGCGGCAACGCGCTCGTCGCCATCTTCCAGACGCTCGGCATCTCCTCGCAGATCGCGCAGAAGGCCGTGCTGGTGCGCATGGGGCCGGCCGCCGATGCCGTCGCGCACGGCGAGGCTGACATCGCCCTGCAGCAGGCCAGCGAGATCCGGCTCGTCCCCACCGTCCGCTTCGCCGGCCTGATCCCGCCCCAGGTCCAGGTCTACACGACCTATACCGGCGCCGTGTCCGCGGCCACGCACGAACAGGACGCATCCACCGCCCTCCTTGCGGCACTCTCCGACCCCGGCGTCGAACCAATACTCAAGCGCCGCGGCCTCGAAGCCCCCTGACGCCAAGGCGGAGAAATACCGCTTCCATCGCCTGGCCGCGGCACGATCAAAAATTCGCGACCCGCGCGGGCTTTCGACGGGACGGCGGCCCGGGCAGCAATGACTGTCGATAACGATACGCTCGCGGGGTGTTGAACCGCCGCGAGCAGGCAGACGACGCAAGCGATGCTAAAGGCACGAACACGTCCACTTCCCACATGGACTGTACATGCCGAACATCCCAGCCTCCTCGCGCCCTGATGGCGATCCCCGCTACACGCTCGCGTCCCTGCTTGCTCCGCCGCAATTGGTCCGGCTTGCGGCGATCGGCGCCGTCGTTGGCGCCGTTGCCGCATCCTTCGCCTGGACCGGCGGCTTCTTCTCACCCGATCGTCTCGACCAGACGCGGATGATCGACGCCTTCGAAGCGGCGAACGGTCCGCACCCGGGCTTCCGTCGCAATCATGCGAAGGGGGTGTGCCTCGAAGGCTATTTCGACAGCAACGGTGCCGGTGCGCGCCTGTCCAAGGCAGAGGTGTTCCAGCCCGGCCGCGTTCCGGTCTTCGGCCGCTTCGCCCTGGCGGGTGGCCTGCCGATGATTCCCGATGGCCCGACGATCGTGCGCAGCATGGCGCTGAACTTCAGCCTGCCAGACGGCGAGGCGTGGCGCACCGGCATGAACGACATCCCGGTATTCCCGCTCAGGACGCCGCAGGCCTTCTACGATCAGCTCGTCGCCGCGAAGCCCGACCCGAAAACGGGCCGCCCCGATCCACAGTTACTGGCGGCCTTCCAGGCCGCCTATCCGGAGACCGTCCGGGCAACGGCCGTCATCCGCGCGCATGGCTTCTCCTCCGGATTCGCCAACGCGACCTACAATGGGCTGGATGCTTTCCTGTTCACGTCGGCAGCAGGCACGACCACGCCGGTCCGCTGGTCGATGGAGCCGGTCGACGCCTTCGCCCCGGCAGCCGCAGCGCCGACGGCCGACAGGAACTATCTGTTCGATGCCCTGATCGCCCGCGTGCATGACGCGCCGGCAAAATGGCATCTGATCCTGACAGTCGGCCAGCCCGGGGACCCGACCGACGACGCGACGCAGCCCTGGCCTCCCGAGCGCGAACGCATCGATGCCGGCGTCCTCAGCGTGACGCGCATCGTTGCCGAGGGCGACGGCAACTGCCGCGACATCAACTTCGATCCGCTGGTGCTGCCCGACGGCATCGCCCCGTCGGACGACCCGCTCCTGTCCGCCCGCTCGGCCGCCTACTCGACGTCGTTCACGCGGCGCGAAGGTGAAACGAAGATCCCGAGCGCCATCCAGACCGCCAGGAGGCCCTGAGCATGACTAGGCATTTCTCCCTGCTGTCCCGCCTGCTTCACTGGCTGATGGCCATCCTCATCCTGGCGATGCTGTTCATCGGCGTGGCGATGGTTTCGTCACTGTCGGACTATCACCGCCTGGTCTCGATCCATAAGCCGCTGGGGATCTTGATCCTGATCCTGGTGGCGATCCGCCTTGTGAACCGGCTCTTCAACCCGGCGCCGTCCCTGCCCGCCGGCATGCCGGCAGCGCTGCGATTCACCGCCCACGCCTCGCACTGGCTGCTCTATGCGCTGATGTTCGCCCTGCCGCTGGTCGGCTGGGGGATGCTGTCGGCGGCCGGCTATCCGATCGTGCTGATCGGGCTGCTCCACCTGCCGCCGATCCTGCCGCACGACGCCGGGCTCTATGCAGCCCTGCGTCCGCTGCACACGGTCCTGGCATTCGTCCTGTTCGCGACCTTCCTCGCCCATCTGGGCGCGGCCCTGATGCACGCCGTCGTCTTCCGCGACGGCGTGTTCCAGAGCATGACGCGCTGACTCAGCCCTTCTTCAGCTCCGCGATCGATTCGGCCCAGGCGCCGATCGTATGGTCGATGTCGGCCTGGGTGTGCGCCAGGCTGACATAGTACTTCGACTCGCCCTTCAGGATGCCCTTGGCCCGCAGGAGCTGGTTGAAGCGGCCGGCCAGCACCTTGTCGCCCTTGAGCGTGTCGCGATAGTCCTTCACCGGCTGGTCGGTGAAGAGGACATCGAACAGCGGCGGCTCGCCCACGATCTGCGCCTTGATGCCGGCCTTCTTGAGGAGCTCGTCGAGCGTCGCCGACAGCGTGCGGCCGGTGGCGAAGACCTTCTCGTAGGTGCCCGGCCGCTTCAGCACCTGCAGCGTGGCCAGCCCCGCCACCGCGGCGACCGGATTGCCCGACAGCGTGCCGACCTGGAACAGGAAGTCCTCCTCGGCCACGGCCATCTTGTCGAAATGCGCCATGATGTCGGCGCGGCCGGCGATCGCCGCGAGCGCGAAGCCGCCGCCCACGATCTTGCCCAGCGTGCAGAGGTCCGGCGTGACGCCGTAATATTCCTGGGCGCCGCCATAGGCGAAGCGGAAGCCGGTGACGACCTCGTCGAAGATCAGCGGAATGCCATGTTCCTGGGTGATCCGGCGCAGGGCCTGCAGGAAGCCGGGCGCCGGCGGCAGCAGGCGCTGGAACGGCTCGACGATCACGCCGGCGAGTTCGTCCTTGTGCTCCTTGATCAGGCTCTCGGCCATCTCGACGTCGTTGAAGGCCGCGATCAGCATTTCGTCCTGGACGCTCTTCGGAATGCCGGCCGAGTCGGGGATCGCACGCGGGAAGTTGCCGGGATTCTTCGGCGCCATCGACATCAGCGCGTAGTCGCTCATGCCATGATAGCCGCCCTCGAACTTCAGGATCTTGTCGCGGCGGCGGAAAGCGCGCGCGGCGCGCATCGCATAGAGATCCGCCTCGGTGCCGGTGCAGACGAAGCGCACCTGCTCGGCGCAGGGCACGGCGTCGACGATCGCCTCGGCGAGCGCGATGCCGTGGCGGTTGTTGCCAAAGTAGGTCGTGCCGAGCGGCACCTGTTCCTGGATGGCGGCGGTCACCTCGGGATGGGCATGGCCGATGAACATCGGCCCCGAGCCAAGCAGGAAATCGACATACTCATGTCCGTTCTCGTCCCAGATGCGGCCAGCCTTGCCCTCCTTCAGCACGACCTCCGCCGGCATGTTGCCGAACGAGCCTCCCGGCAGGACGCGTTTGGCGGCTTGGACGAGATCGGTGACACGGTCGGCGACCTGGACGGACATGGAGCAACTCCCACTCGAAGGAAATCGGCGCGAAGCGAAGAGCTTACTCCGGCAAGGGACAACGGCATCGGCAGAATCGCTAAGGCCAGCATGAAAAATTTCCGACGCTTGGCGGGCGCGGATGCGAGCCCTAAAAGAAGCGCCATGTTCGCGCACCCCGTTGAAGGCGTCCTGTTCGACATGGACGGTCTGCTGATCGATACCGAAGCCGTTTATGTCGATGCGCTCCAGGCCGCGGCGCGGGCCGTGGGCCGCGAGATGCCCCTCGACTTCTGCCATTCCATGATCGGCATCCCGGGGCCGATCTGCGACGGCATGATCCGCGACTTCTACGGACCGGGCTTCGCGTTCGACGCCTTTGCCGCCCATTTCGACGATCATGCGCACCGCGCCTTCGAAGAAGGCGTTCCGGTAAAACCCGGCGCCGTCGCGCTTCTGGATTTCCTGCAGGCCCGCGCCCTGCCGCTGGCGATCGCGACCTCGTCAAGCCAGGCGACGGTGGCGAGGCATCTCGGCCGCGCCGGCCTCCTGGACCGCTTCAAGGCGATCGCCACGCGCGACGACGTCACCCGGAGCAAGCCGCACCCGGACGTCTATCTGGAAGCGGCACGGCGCATCG
Source organism: Pseudomonadota bacterium (assembly GCA_018240685.1). Lineage (GTDB taxonomy): Bacteria > Pseudomonadota > Alphaproteobacteria > Reyranellales > Reyranellaceae > Reyranella. The sequence continues at coordinate 32,031 of JAFEFG010000012.1, forward strand.
GCGTGCCGGCCGAGCGCTGCATCGCCTTCGAGGATTCCAATGTCGGTCTGAGCGCCGCCCATGCCGCAGGGACGATGGCGATCATGGTGCCCGACATCCTGCCGCCGACCGACGAGGTGCGCGCCAAGTGCCTGCACGTGGCGGCCGACCTTCATGCCGTCCTGCGGCTGCTACGCGAGCGTCTGCCGGCCTGAAGCGCAACGACTTAGCGCGATGACTTGGCGCGATGGCCTTTGCTTCGGCCGCTGCCCCAGGAGAAGCCGTCGCGCCATAGCGCCCGCTACTTCGTCATGCCGCCTTGCATGGGCATGTCGTTCATGTTCATCACCTGGCCACCCGGCATGACGAGATCGCCCGGCTTGCGGTCGGACGGACAGGGACCGAGATAGGCGAGGTTCGAGACCATGTGCGAGCCCTCGCTGTCGACCTCGATCTTGATCGCCTTGTCGAAGTCGCCGATCGCCGTGCCGCTCGCCGTCTTGCCGTCGCAGGTTCCCTTGAACGAATAGCCGCCAGGGATGCGGTGGAATTCCTGCGTGCAGCCGGGACGATCCTTGCCCATCGCCGAGAACCGCTTCTCCGTCGCCTCGTCGATGCACATCTGCATCGTCATGGTGTGGCCGTTGCCCATGGTCATCGTCTGCTCCCACATGCCCGGCTTGCGGTGCGGCGGCTCCTCCGCCCGCGACGTGAGTGCCGTGCCGCCCGCCGAGAAGGCCGCGAGAAGCGCAAGCGTGACGGTCGTGATCGGGTGTTTCATCGGCTGCTCCCTGATGTCCGGAGCAGAGTGCGGCGCCGACGCCACCGGGTCCAGTGACATCGCGCCCGCCTTATTCCCAGCCCGGCCGGCGCGCGTTGTCCGGCCGGCGCCCGGGGTATAGGCTGCGCGGCAGCAGCGGAAAGGAAATCCCATGGACACGATCGCTCCCGCCGGCCGCATCGACGTCATCTCCGACGCCATCTGTCCGTGGTGCTACATCGGCAAGCGCCAGCTCGAACGCGCGCTCGCGCTGCTGGAGCAGGACGGACTCCGCTTCGGCGTCATGTGGCATCCCTTCCAGCTCAATCCCGACATGCCGGCCGAGGGCGTGGATCGCACCACCTACCGGGCTGCGAAGTTCGGCGGCATGGAGCGGGCGCAGGAGATCGATCGCCGCATCACCGAGACGGCCGCAACGGTCGGGCTGGAATTCCATCTCGACAAGCTCACCCGCACGCCCAACACCGTCGACGCGCATCGGGTGATCCGCTTCGCCGCCCTCCAGGGCGTGCAGGACGCCGTCGTCGAGGCGCTGTTCAAGGCCTATTTCTGCGACGGCGCCGATCTCGGCGACCGCGAGCTGCTGGCCGCCATCGGCGGCAGCGGCGGCCTCGATCCCGACGCGGTGTGGAAGATGCTGGCGAGCGACGAAGGGCGGCGTGAGGTGCTGGCCAACGACGAGATGGCGCGCAACGCTGGCATCCAGGGCGTGCCGAGCTTCGCTCTGGAGGGCCACATCCTGTTCTCCGGCGCCCAGCCGGCCGAGGAGATGGCGAAGACCTTCCACCGCGCCTGGGAGATCCTGAAGGCGCGCGCCGCCTAAGGCGCCTTGTTGCGTGTCGTGCTGAGGTCGGGCGACGCCAGCGAGCCCTTCACCTTCGTCACGAACCGGTCCGATCCGCTGTCCAGCGTGATCGTGGTGTCGATCGTGTCGTCGGCGAAGCTCGCCCGTCCGTTGATGCTGGCGACGGCGTTGGCACCGGTCACCTTCTGATCCTGCATGGTGAGCCCGCCGGCGCTGAGAGCCATGTGCCCGGTGATCGGATTCTGCCGATCGAGGAAGCTCTTCAGCACCTGGGCGTCGAAGGCCAGGCCGGCGCTGAAGACCCCGCCCACGCTGGCGGCGAAATGCGCGAAGCCGGTCGAGCCTTCGACCACGACCGGATGCAGGTAGCCGCTCACCAGGCCCGCACCCGAGAGCGCGTTGCGGATGTCCTGGGAGGAAATCCCCTGCCCCGTGATGTGCAGCCCGGTCGCGTCCACCTTGCCATCGATGGCAATCGAGAAGCCCGAGGAGCTCAGCCTGTTCTTGCCCATGGTGGCGAGCAGGAACCGGTCCAGGGCCATGCCGTGGAGATCCCCCGTGAGATCGATCGAGAGCATCTGGCCCGATGCGTCGATGGTCCCTTCGAAGGCCGCCATCCCGCCATAGAAATCCCCGGTCAGCCGCGCGAGCTTCACGATGCCGTTGCTGAGCGTTCCCTCCACCGCAGCGTGATCGAGCGTGAGCGAGGCCAGCGTCATCTCCTCCGCCTGCAGGGTGAGCTTCGCGTCGAAGGCGCGGAACGGCGCAAGATCGATCGGCTCCTGGGTCGTGGGGCTGGGCGTCGGCGCCGGGCCGCCTTCGACCGGCGCGATGCGCTGGACCGACTTGGGGTCGATGCCGAGCCAGCGGTCGATCTTCAGCACGCCGGGGACCTTGAAATCGGCGACGACCTTGGGATGGGCATCGAGCGTCGCCTCCAGCCGGCCGTTCAGGCGGCTCCCCCGCGTCCGGATCTCGCCCTCGAACGCCGCCTTCTGCCATGTGCCCTTGAGGCTGCCGGTGGCGCGGATATAGCCGACATTCGACATCGACCGACCGCTTGCCACCGACAGCAGCGGTCCCGCCTCCTTGGTATGCAGGAAGAAGCTCGACAGGTCGTAGGACACGGGCTGACCGAACGAGACCGCGCCCGACACGCGGCTTTCCATGTTGAGGAAGTTCACCGCCACATCGCGGGCCGTCACCGCAGAGAGCGTGCCCGAAACCGCGCCGCTCGCCGTCGCCGGCCCGATCCTGCCGTTCAGGAATCGCGGCAGCTGGACATAGTCCAGAAGCCGGTCGGCATCGGATGCCGCAACATTGAATGCGAGATCGAAGCGGGGCGCGGTGCCGATGTCCTGGACGGCGCCGCGCAGATCGAGCCTGGCGCCCGCGGCATCGGCGATCCTGAAGCCAGCGAGCTGCAGCAGGTTGCCTTGCGCCGTCGCCTCGCCCTGCACGTCCTTCAGCGTCTCGCCGCGAAAGGCAAGATTGGCGATCTTGAGCTTGAGGCCGACGGCCGGCGCGTTCTTGTCCGGCGGCGACAGCGCCGCGGCCGCGGCGGGGATGGTCACGCGGCCTCCCTGCGGCTTCGGCAGATAGGCTTCGAGATCGAAGCGGTTCATCTCCACCTGCAGCGCCGCGGAGCCCGGCGCCTTGAGCGAGACGGTTCCCGCCATGGTGCCCGGCGTCCCATCGAGCGCGAACCGTCCGTCGGCGATCCGCAGGCTGCCGGGTAACGCGGCGATCTTCCCGTCGATGTGCAGACTCTGCAGCAGGGCCGTGGGCACGCCCGCCACGTCCACGTCCAGCCAGCCCAGCGTCCGGCGGAGGTCGTTGCCCTGCAGGCTGAGGCGCCCTGCGCCGGAATCGATCTCCACCTTCATGCCGCCCGGCAGCGTGGCACTGGCCCGCGGCAGGCTCACGACCCCCTTCTTCGCACCGAGGACGAAGGCGAGATTCCGCACGACGTCGCCTCGATAGACCGCCTCGGCAACATCGACGGTGAGGTCGGCATCCATCTCCGCCCACGGCGACGTCGCGGGCTTGGGCCGGTTCGCAATGACCTCCTTCACGGCCGCCGGTGCGAAGTCCATCGGACGGTTCAGGATCAGGAGCCACTTGTCGACGTCGATGCGAGAGAGGGACAGCCGGCCGGAAAGCGTTCGCGACGGCAGAAGGCCGAGCGACAGCGACCCGGCTGCCGCGTCGTGCCCCACCCGCACGTCGAAGTCATTGGCGGCGATCCCGTTGAGGGAGGCGACGACATCTCCGTCGAAGAGAAAGCGGCCGGCGCCCGACATGTTGAAATCGGGCGGCGAGCCGCCCAGTGCGCTCCACAGGGAAGCGACGAAATCGCTCAACAGGCCCGTCTCGACCGTGAGATGGCCGCGGGCCGTCGTGTCCGGCTTCACCGCGTCCAACGCGCCCTTGAAATGGAGCTTGCCGCTCGACACCTCCAAGGTGAGATCGGTCGGGTGACCCTTGGCCGACGCGCCGCCGACGCTGACGCCGAGCTTGAGGGGGACGCGGTTGACCGTAGCGGTGCCGTCGATCTCGAAGGGGCCGTCGAAGGAGGCCACCGTCGCGCCGACACGGACGTCCTCGGCGACGATGGTCCCGCCGCCGCGGGGATTCCGGTAGGTGATCTTGCCATTCACGATGGCTAGCCGTCCGATGGCGAGATGCATGCCTTTGCTGGGCGCTCCGGCCGGCTGTTCGATGCCGGCGCCGGGCTCGAACTGCCAGTTGGGCCGCCCGGCCTCGTCCGTCTCCAGGACGATAGTCGGCCGGTAGAGCGTGAGCGTGCCGACTTCGATCCGCCCTTGCAGCAGCGCCCACCAGGACGGGGTTACGGCCACCCAGCGCACGTCGATCATCTGCGCGCCCTCGGCGCCGACCGCGTTGGAGAAGTGGACGTCGCCGGCCCCGATGCCCGGAACGGGGAACAGGGAGAGCCGCATCGGCCCGTCGATCACGAGCTCGCGACCGGTCGCCGCCCGCACCGCTTCGATCATGCCGGGCTTGTAGGCTTCGACATCGACGAGACGCGGCAGGAGCGCCAAGGCTGCCGCAAAGACCGCGACGATGCCGACAATGAGGGAGATCTTCCAACGCAGACGCATGGACCACTCTCGGACAGCCAGTTCCTTCGGCGTCACCCCTCGACGACGACCGTCGCCGGACATGCGTCGATCGAGATCGTGATCGGGACCAGCCTGCACCCCATCGTACAATCGAGACCTCTGCCCGCACAACGAAACACCGGGACACGACGGGCATGCTACGCTTCCTTCAACGCCGCGGCTCGACATGCGGTGCGAATGGGAAGGAAACGACAATGCGGCCAACGATCATCCTGGGCGGCCTGCTGACCGTCCTTGTCTGCGCGACACCCGCCCTCGCCCAGAAGAGCGGCGGGATACTGAAGATGTACCATCGCGACAACCCGCCGAGCGCCTCGATCCTCGAGGAAGCGACCAACTCGACGGTCGTGCCCTTCATGTCGGTGTTCAACAATCTGGTCCTCTACGACCAGTCGAAGCCGCAGAACAGCCCGGACGACATCGTGCCCGATCTCGCCGATTCCTGGAGCTGGAGCGCCGACGGCAAGGACCTGACGTTCAAGCTCCATCCCGGCGTGAAGTGGCACGACGGCCAGGCGTTCACGGCCAAGGACGTCGTCTGCACCTTCGACCTGCTGACGGGCAAGGGCGAAGACAAGCTGCGCCGCAATCCGCGACGGTCCTGGTACACCAATGTCGACCGCGTGACCGCCAACGGCGATCTCGAAGTGACGGTCCATCTGCAGCGGCCGCAGCCGTCGTTCCTGTCCCTGCTCGCCTCGGGCTACTCGCCGATCTATCCCTGCCATATCCCGTCGGCGCAGATGCGCACGAAGCCGATCGGCACCGGCCCCTTCAAGTTCGTCAGCTTCAAGCAGAACGAGGGCATCAAGCTCGCGCGTAATGCCGACTACTGGAAGAAGGGCCGGCCCTACCTCGACGGCATCGAGTTCACCATCGTGCCCAACCGTGCGACGGCGGTCCTGAGCTTCGTCTCGGGCCGGTTCGACATCACCTTCCCCTGGGAGGTGACCATCCCGCTGCTGAAGGACGTGAAGAGCCAGGCGCCCAACGCCGTCTGCCAGGTGACGTCGATGAACAACAGCACCAACCTGATCATCAATCGCGATGCGCCGCCGTTCGACAACCCGGACCTGCGCCAGGCGCTGTCGCTGGCGCTCGACCGCAAGGCCTTCGTCGACATCATCAATCAGGGCGACGCGCAGCTGGGCGGCGTGATGCAGCCGCCCACCGACGGCGTCTGGGGCCTGCCGCGGGAGATATTCGAGACCGTTCCCGGCTACGGTCCCGACGTCGCCAAGAATCGCGAGCAGGCGCGCGCGCTGCTGAAGAAGGCGGGCTACGGGCCGGACAAGCCGCTCAAGCTCAAGATCGCCACGCGCGGCATCTCGCTCTACAAGGATCCGGCCGTGATCCTGGCCAGCCAGCTCAAGGAGGTCGGCGTCGATGCCGACGTCGACATCATCGAGACGTCGCAGTGGTATTCCAAGATCGCGCACAAGCAGTACTCGGTCGGCCTGAACACGACCGGCAACGGCGTCGACGACCCCGACCAGAACTACTTCGAGAACTTCTCCTGCAAGTCGGAGCGCAACTACACCGGCTACTGCAATCCCGAGATCGAGGCGCTGATCGAGCGGCAATCGGCAGAGACCGACAAGGACAAGCGCCGGAAGCTCGTCTGGGAGATCGACCGCAAGCTGCTGGAGGACAACGCCCGGCCGATCATCATGTGGAACCGCGCCGCCATCTGCATGCAGCCCTACGTGAAGGGCTACGTGGCGCAGGTGAACAGCGTCTACAACGGCTTCCGCTTCGAGGATGTGTGGCTGGACAAGTGAGGGCCGGTCGTCGCGGGCGGCGCCTGGCTTCCAGGATCAGATGCCCTGGCGCCGCCTCAGCCTGTTGATCGCCTCGTCGAGGGCGGACAGGAAGCGCGAGCGGTCGCGCGGCGTCATGGGCTTGGGACCGCCGGTCGTCTCGCCCATGGCGCGCAGGTTCGCCATCAGCTCACGACTGGCCATCGCCATGCCGATCGAAGACGGCGTGAAGGGCACGCCGGTCGAACCGATAACCGTCGCCCCCTTCCTGAGGCTGCGGTCGGCAAGCGGAATATCGGCGGTGACGACGATATCGGTCTCCGCGACGCGCTCGACGATCCAGTCGTCGGCAGCATCGAAGCTGTCGTTCACCACGACCTGCTCGATCCGGGGATCGCGCGGGACGTTGATGAAGCTGTTGGCAACGACATAGACCTTGAGACCGTAGCGCCCGGCGACGCGATAGACCTCCGTCTTCACCGGACAGGCGTCGGCGTCGATATAGATCGAAATGGCGATCGTCATCGGTTCACGACAACGTCGCCATCTTCTTGCGCTCGATCAGCTTGAAGTCGATCGCGGCCCCCAGGCCCGGGCCGTTCGGGACCTGCACGAGGCCGTCGCGGCCGACGACAATGTCCTGCTCCAGGCCGTATTTCTGCGCGGCGTCGGGCAGCAGGACCTCGAAGAAGGTCGTGTTCCGGATCGCGGCGATGACATGGAGATTGGCGACGTTGTTCAACGAATTACCGCCATGGTGGACCTCGTAGTTCATGCGAAAGGCCTCGGCGAGATGCGCCGTCTTCACCAGCGTCGTGATCCCGCCCTTCACCGCGACGTCGCCGCGCAGGAAGTCCGTCGCCTGGTGCATGATCCAGGGCTGATAGGATTCCAGGCCCGTGACCGGATACTCGGTGGCCAGGATCGGGATCGAAAGCTGCTGCTTCAGCTTCACGTAGTTGTAGATGTCCTGATCGTGCAGCGGGTCCTCGTACCAGAAGAAGCCGAGTTCCTCGGCGGCCTTTCCGACGCGGACCGCGGCCGGATAATCGTAGGCCCAGGTCGAATCGAGCATGATCGTGTAATCGCCGACGGCGTTGCGCACCGCCTCGCAGATCCGGATGTCGGTCTGCCACTGCGTCGGCGGATGGATCTTGTAGGCCGCCCAGCCTTGCTCCTTGTACTCGACGGCCTGCTCGGCGTAGGCCTCCGCCGAGCCCAGGACGGCCGAGCTCGCATAGGCCGGCACGGATTCGCGGTAGGTCCCGAGCAGCCGGTGGATCGGCTGGCCCATCGCCTTGCCCACGAGATCCCACAACGCCACGTCCACGGCGCCAATGGCGCGCACGCCCGCCATGCGCTGCTTGCGCCACAGATCGGCGACGATCGCCTCGCGAAGCAGGGGATCGCGCCCCATCAACACCGGCTTGAGATGGGTGACGAGCCCTTGCCCGTCGGTCGTCGCCGAGTTCGAGGCCGACCCCAGGAAGGCATGCCCCTCGATGCCCTGGTCGGTCTGGATCCTCAGCAGGCCGAGGGCGCTCGACCCGGCGAAGCGGCTGTGCAGGCCGTACTGCGTGGGCGGTATGTCGTCCCACGCGAACAGGGTCAGCGAGACATCGGTGATCTTCATGCGCCCTCCCAGACCTTTCTTTCCGTCGCGTAGGGATCGTTCTCCAGCCGGCATTCGGCATCGAAGATCATCGTGGGCCGCGTCGCGGTCGAATAGGCCGGCCAGTCGGGCAGCCCGCCGTGGCCGGGCCGGCCGGTCCGCGCGAAAGCGATCCAGGCGCGGGCCATGCGCTCGCCCAGAGGCAGGCGGGCGGGATCGCTGCCCGTGAGCGCGGCGGTCTCGAGGTTGTTGAAGACGAAGGGAATCTCCAGCGTGTGGCAGGACCGCAGGCGCCCCTCCAGCACCGGCGTCTCCCAGGCGAAGAGGTAGACGAACACGTCGGCTGCCTTCTGGGCGAGCTTGCGATCGGCAATGGTGAGCGAGAGGTTGCGCACGCCGAGATCGCCCACGATGGCAAGCCCGATGCGGTCCGCCGTCATCGTCGGCTGCGCCGCTCGATAGGCCGCGATCACGTCGGCGGCGCGCGCGCCGAGATAGGGCGTCATCGATTCGCTCAGATTGTCGAAGGTGGCGTCGGTGACCCAGGGCAGATGCCCCAGGAACAACGCCATCTCGTCCTTGTTGCTGCCGATCATGAGCGGTACCGGCGCCGACACGGCCGGCGCGTCAGGCTCGAACGGCCCGCCCGGAAATATCGTCCCGTCGGTCGCCGGATTGAAGCCCAGCCGGCGGCGATCGGCGAAGGAGGCCCGGCCGACGGTCGCCTGCACCGCGCTCTGTGCTTCCAGGATCCGCTCGGCCGGCACCGTCCGGAGCCTGTCCGCCTCGCCGGGTCCGAGCCCCAGTTCGGCCAGCACCTGGCGTGCCGTCTTCGAACCGTCGTCACGATCGGCCATCCGCACCGCCGGCCCGCTCTGGATGACGGCCTTGTGGAACAGGCCCCGGGCTGAGGGCATGGCCATCAGCACGCTGACCTTCGCGCCGCCGCCCGACTCGCCGAAGATGGTCACGTTGCCCGGGTCGCCGCCGAAGGCGGCGATGTTGTCCCGCACCCATTCGAGGGCGGCCACGATGTCCTGCATGCCGGCCGTGCCGGCGCCCGCGAACGCTTCCCCGGCGACATCCTCGAGATGGAGATAGCCCAGCGCGCCGAGGCGATGGTTGATCGACACCACCACCACCTCGTCGAGGCGGCAGAGATTCGCGCCGTCGCTCCACGGCGACGACCCCGAGCCGGTAATGAAGGCCCCGCCATGGCACCAGAACAGGACCGGCCGCTTCGCCCCCGCGAGGCCCGACGTCCAGACATTGAGATAGAGGCAATCCTCGCTGGTCGGCTCGCGGCCTCCCAGCGTGAACAGCTCGAGCAGGTCCGGCGGCAGGCCGAACACGTTCTCGGCCTGGATGGCCCTGTTGCCGTAGGACGTCGCTTCGCGCACGCCGCTCCACGGCTCGACCTTCTGCGGCGGCCGCCAGCGCAGCGCACCGAGTGGCGGCGCCGCATAGGGGATCCCCTTGAAGATGCTGACGCCGCGGTCACGAACGCCGCACACGCGGCCTCTCGCGGTTTCGACGATACAGCCGTCCGCCATGCGCATTTCTCCCTTTGGGCGATCAGTATAAGCTCCGCCCATGAACGACAAAGCGAAAGCCGAACTGGCCCCGACCGGCGTTCTGCGTGCCGGCATCAACCTCTCCAACTTCCTGCTGGTCACCGGCCGCAGCGCCAATGGCGATCCGGAAGGCGTGTCGCCCGACATGGCCCGCGCGATCGCCGACCGCCTCGGCGTGCCGGTGAAGTACGTGACGTTCAAGTCGCCGGGAGAACTCGCCGACCAGGTCGACAACGACGTCTGGGACATCGGCAATATCGGCGCCGAGCCGCAGCGCGCGGCTAAGATCGCCTTCACCGCCGCCTATTGCGAGATCGAGGCGACCTACATGGTCCCGGCCGGCTCGCCCATCCGGTCCCTCGCCGATGTCGACCGCACGGGCGTGCGCATCGTCACCTCGGCGCGCTCCGCCTACGGCCTGTGGCTCGAGAACAACATCAAGAACGCGACCCTCGTCCAGGTGCCCGGACTGGACGCCGCGTTCGAGAAGTTCGCCGCCGAGAAGTTCGAGGTTCTGGCGGGCCTTCGCCCCGGCCTCCTGAAGGATGTCGAGAAGCTGCCGGGGGCCAGGATTCTCGACGGCAAGTTCAGCGCCGTGCAGCAGGCGGTCGGCACGCTCAAGCGCAACGCAGCGGGCGCCGCGTTCCTGTCCGCCTTCGTCGAGGAGGCCAAGAAGTCGGGTCTGGTCGCGAGCCTGATCGAGAAGCACAAGGTCAAGGGATTGTCCGTCGCCCCCTTGCAGTAGGGGCGGGAGGGATCGCAGGCAGGTCACTGACGCCGCCGTAACCGGGTTACCTCCCGTTCGCTTGTCGAAAAAAGGAACCCCGCCCATGATGCCGGGAGTCTTCAATGAGAGATTCCCTGCATGGACAGCTCGACACTCACCACCACCCTGGCGCCGCGTCTTCTCAGCATATTCCGCTTCGTCTGCGGCCTCACCCTGCTCGAGCACGGCACGGCGAAGCTCCTCAAGTTCCCTGTCGTGCCCATGTTCGCCAAGCTCGACCTGTCGTCGATGTTCGGCATCGCCGGCTTCTTCGAGCTGATTGGCGGCGCTCTGCTCATCGTCGGGCTCTTCACCCGTTCGGCCGCCTTCGTCCTGTCCGGCATGACGGCGGTGGCGTATTTCTACACGCATGCGCCAAAGGGATTCTTTCCCATCCTCAACGGCGGCGAGACGGCGATCCTCTACTGCTTCGGCCTGCTCTACATCTTTGCGGCCGGCCCGGGCCCGTGGAGCATCGACGCCATGCGAAACAAGTAGCGCTTAACGCCCTTCCACCGACACGCTAATGATCGAAGGCGTGACGACCGGGGATTGCGGTCGTCACGCCTTCACAAAGTCAAGAAAGCGTTCGGGAGGATAGCGTGTCTCAGTCGGTCTTCATTCGCCGCCGTCATTTCACTGCATTGGCCGGCGCCGCAACTCTCGCAGCACCGATGCTCGCCCGCGGCGAGGCGCGCTGGAAGCCCGAGAAGCCCATCACCATCTACAACCCCTTCGCAGCCGGCGGCGTGACCGACGTGCACGTCCGCCTGCTGGGCGAAACCGTGACCAGGATCTACGGCCAGCAGATCGTCGTCGACGTGAAGCCGGGTGCGGCGGGAACGCTGGCGCCCGCGATGCTGCTCAATGCCAAGCCCGACGGCTACCAGCTCGCCGTCATGAGCATCAACAGCCTGCGCTACCCGCACTACCAGAAGACCAACTGGGATCCGCTCAAGGACTTCACCTACATCTGCGGGCTCTCGGCCTACACGATGGGAATCGTCGTGCGCAGCGATTCGCCGTGGCAGACCATCGACGACCTGATCGCCGCCGGCAAGAAGGAGCCGGAGAAGTACAACTACGGCACCAGCGGCACCGGCGGCACCGGGCAGCTCATGATGATCGAGGTCGAGCAGAAGACCGGCGCGAAGTTCACCACCGTTCCCTACAAGGGCGGCGCGGAATGGATGCAGGCGCTGATGGGCGGCCATATCGACTTCATCGCCGACGCCTCGCAGTGGGCGCCGTTCGTGGACGACGGCAAGTGCCGCATCCTGGCCTTCGCCACGGAAGCACGCATCCCGAAATACAAGGATGCACCGACCCTGATCGAGCGCGGCATCGCCGTCGTGGGCCAGAGCCCCTACGGCCTCGTCGGCCCCAAGAACATGCCGCCGCAGATCGTCGATTCGATCTACGACGCCTTCCGGGAAGCCATGGCGGAGCCGAAGGTGAACGAATATCTCGACAAGTTCATCCAGCTGCCGTGGTACAAGAGCCCGGCCGAGTATCGCGCCTTCGCCGAGAAGTACTACGTCGAGGTGAAGCCGCTGCTGGTCAAGGCGGGACTCGCCAAGAACTGAGGCCAGAAGCTGGGGCCGGAAACTGAAGTTGGGAGCTTGAGGAGGCGACCATGGCGCTGAAGCGCGTGGCTCTCGAGATCGGGATGGGCACCGACATCCGCGGCGGCGACTACACCAAGGCCGCCGTCCGCGCGCTGCGCGACGCGCTGTGGCACAACTCCCTGACCGTGGCTTCCGCCGTCGGCAAGTCGAGCGACGACATGCAGGTCGAGGTCCTGATCGGCGTGCCGCAGCCCGAGCAGGTCGATACCGCGGAAGTGCTCAAGGTGCTGCCCCATGGCACCGGCACGGTGAAGGTCGTCGAGGGCGGCCTCGAGATCGCCAACGAGGCCGGCACCGACAAGACCATCATCGCGCAGGCGGCCGCCGTCGTGCGGCTCGACCTCTGACGGACGGAGGGGAACATGGCCCGCAAGCGCGTGATCCTGGAACTCGGCACCGGCAACGACCTGCACGGCGGCGACTACACCAAGGCCGCCCTGCGCGCGGTGCAGGACGCCCTGCACCACAGCTCGCTCACCATGATCCGCACCCTGAAGGTCGATCCCAGGACCGGCATGTTCGTCGACGTCACGATCGGCGTGCAGCAGCCCGACAAGGTCGACGTGGAGAAGGTGCGCGCCTCCCTGCCCTACGGCATCGTCACGGTGAAGGCCGTGAAGGGCGGCCTGGACGTGCCCGATCCCGAAGGCAACGACCCGGCGGTGATCGCCAGCGCCGCCGTCGCGGTGCGGCTGGAACTGCCCTAGGCAGGCCCGCCGCCGGAGCGCGCGGGCCGCAGCCCGGCACCGCACCCTACTTCTTCAGCAGCATCTTCAGGCCCTGCTCGAGCGCCGCCCGGGCGCGCGCCGCGAGTTCCGCGTCGGTGGCGCTGGAGACCGGATGGTCGATCACGGCGAAGGCATAGCCCGGCAGGCCGAGTACGCGACTCATCATCTCGGCGGCGCTGACGAAGCGGGTCGTCATCACTCCGACGGCGGGAACGCCTTCGCGTTCAGCAGTGACAGCGTCGTGCAGACTGCACGATGAACAGCTGCCTCAATCCCCGATGCCGGAGAAGACCGCATCCCATCGCTTGATCTCGGCGACGATGTGCGGATCGGCGGGCGCGCTGTAGTTCGACTTGGTGCGCATCACGACGTCGGCGACGCCGTATTCCTCGCGCAGCATGCGCTCCAGGTGGCCGAAGAAGCCCTTGGTGCCCTTCTTGCCGTTGGAGATGAAGCCCACGGTCTTGCCGGCGAGCGCGTCGAGGCGCGGCGCGGTCTTGCCGGCGGGTGCGGCCTTTTCCGACGTCGGATCCAGGACGATGAATGACATGGCGTTTCCCTTCTATCCCTTCACTCTTTCGGCGGTTCGCAATCGACGCACACGCCCATGGGCAGCGTGACGGCATGGCTCTTGTTGCCGAGCCACGGCGGAATGATGGCGCCGAAGCCGCCGGCCGGACCGCCGGCGGCGATCACGAGCAGCTGGTCAGGCGATTCCATGGCGGCATATTCCTTGTCGGCGCGATCCTTCACCACGGCGCCCTTGCCGACCTCGCGCCATTCGCCGCGCTTGATGCGGGCGCGCGCGTAGATGAACTCGGCGATCATCTTCTTGTCCCACCTCGCCGCGCGCAGGTGATCGCGCAGCTGCTTGGGGATCACGATGGCGTAGTTGCCGGGATGGATCGAATAGTGCCGCATGTTGGCGCGCATCTCGGCGGCGAAGGTCTCGAGGATCTCCTCCGGCTTCGTCGTCCACTCGTTCATGATCTGGCGCGGCGCGCCCGCCGCCATCACCGTGACCGCCGAGGCTTCACGCTCGACGCCGCGCACGGCATGCAGCGGCAGCCAGTCGGAATCCTCCTCATCCTCGGCGAGGCAGTAGCTGAACTTGCCGGGATGGCCCAGCGTCGAGCGGTCGATCACGCCCGGCCGTACATCCATGAGATTGATCAGGCACAGGCGGATGGCGCGCCCGATCACCGCCGTGGCGCGGTCGGAATTGCCCAGCGCATTGAACGAGCCGGTGGCGCCGAGCTCGAGCCGGATCGGGCCGTTCAGGACAACGAGTACCGCGCAGCCGCCGGTGCTGGCCGTGGCGCCATGGGCGAGGAAAGGCTCCTGCATCATCGCGGTCCAGGCCGTGACCACGACCGGGAAATGCATCGGCAGGCATCCCGCCATCACCGCGTTGACGGCCAGCTTCTCCGCCGTGATCGCAAGCCCGCGCACCGGCTCGATGCCGATCAACTGGTCGGGCGGCATCATCGCCCAGTCGAGGCAGGCCTTCACCGACTCGGGCGTCGGCGGCACGATCGGCAGGCCGTCAGTCCAGCCACTGGAGTGATAGAGCTCCTGCACCGCCTCGATGCTGTCGGCCTCGTAGTTGCGAGATGTGAGCTGCACCGGGTCCTCCTGCCGTCAGCATAGTCCCGCCGCGGGCTATGCCAACCTCAAGCTGATAAGGAGAATTATTGCGAAATCAGTATCAATCGTCCCGCTGTCGCCAGCGCTCGCGCAGCAGCGCCATCAGCCCGGCGGCGGCCGGCGTCGCCTCGCGCTCCCGCAACGTGATCAGCCCGATGCGCCGCACCAGGCGGGGTTCGGCAAGCGGGATGACCTTCACGCCCGGCACCGGCGGCCCTCGCGTCGCCCCGCCCGGCACGACGCCAACGCCGACACCGGCGCCGACCAGGGCCAGCAGGGTCGCGATCTGCGTGACGACGACACGCTGGCGAAGCTGGACACCCGCCGTGACCGCGGCGGCATCGATGGTGCGCCGGGTGCGCGATTCGGTCGGCAGGGCGACGATGGGATGCGCCGCCAGCTCGGCGAGACTGACGCTGCGGCGCCTGGCGAGCGTGTGGCGGGCCGGGACGACGGCGAGGAAGACCTCGCGACCGAGCGGCATGCCGACCGCGAAGTCCGGCAGCTCGTCGACATAGCTGATGCCGAAATCGGCGACCCCGCTCCTCACGTCGTCGAGGATCGAGGCATAGACGCCTTCTCTTATATGGATCTCGACGCCGGGACGGCCGCTGCGATAGGCGGCGATCATGCGCGGCAGCACGCCACCCGCCACCGACATCACGCACGACACCACCACCAGGCCGCGCCGCTCCTGCGCCACCTCGCGCACGCTCTGCACGGTGATGCCGAGATCGTTCAGCATGCGCTCGGCGACGGCCGCGAATTCGCGGCCGGCCTCGGTGATCTGGACGCGCCGCGTGCTGCGATCGAACAGGCGCACGCCGAGCTGAGCTTCGAGCCGCTTGACGATGCGCGTGAGCGCCGGCTGGGAAAGCCTCAGCCGCGCCGCCGCGGCGACGAAGCTGCCATACTCCGCCAGCGCCAATATCGCCTCGAGTTGCCGCGCGCTCACATCCGGGAGCGCAAGGCGGGACATCAGGCCGCGAGCATCCGCTCGCGATTGCGTTCGCGCAGGATCGGCATCACCCACTTGCCGACGCGCTCGGCCTCCTCGTCGTGGAGGTAGCCCGAGAGGCAGAAGGAATGGCAGCCAAGGTCGATGAACTTCTGCAGCGTATCGGCGCATTGCTCGGGATCGCCGACGATGGCGATGCCGGCGCCCGGCCGGACCTGCGTGATGCCGGTCCACAGATGCGGCTCGATCGTCTCGCCGATCGCGGCCAGCTCGCGCACGCGGCGGTTGGCCTCCGACGTCGCGAAATGCTGCTTCACGAAGGTCTTCTGCGAGTCGCTGGCGTGCGCCACCAGCTCGTGCGCGAAGTCCCAGGCCTCCTTCTCGGTGGGCCGGCAGACGATCTGGAGGCGCATGCCGAAGCCGATCTCCTTGTCGCGGCCGTGGCGGGCAGCCATGGCGCGGATCTCCGCCATGTTGGCGCGGATGCGCTCGTAGGTGTCGCCCCAGAAGAGGTGCACGTCCGAGTGCTTGGCCGAGATCTCCCACGCCTGCTGGCTGCCGCCGCCGAGATAGAATTTCGGGTGCGGCTGCTGCAGCGGGTAGGGCCGGATCTGCGCGCCCTTCAGCTGATAGAACTTGCCGTCGAAGTTCAGGGGGCCACGGGTCGTCCAGAGCGCCTTCAGGATCGAGACCTCTTCCTCCATGATCTCGTAGCGCTCTTCCTTGCCCCACTTGATCCCTTCGGCGGCGTTCTCCGTTTCGCTCTGGCCGGCGATCAGGTTGACGCACACGCGCCCGCCCGAAAGCTGGTCGAAGGTCGAGATCATCTTCGCCAGCAGGACGGGATTGATATAGGACGGCCGCGCCGCCACCAGCATGCGGATCGACTTCGAGCGCGCCACCATCATGGCGCTCGTGATCCACGCCTCCCAGCACGCCGTCTGCACCGGCACCAGCATGTACTCGAAGCCCGCGGCCTCCGCGGCGCCGACGATGCGGTCGAACAGCGCCAGCGACGAAGGCACCTGCGCATCCGGCACGCCGTAGGCTGTCGTGTCGCCCGCCGTCGGCAGGAACCAGCCGAATTCAAGTTTGCGCTGCATGTGACGTTTCTCCCTTTTTTCAAGCTTAGCGCAAGTCGCCGCACTTGGGGTGTGGTCATGGGCTTGGGCGCGATCACAGGCCGCGGGTCGTTTTGCAGGGCGGCCCGCGCGAAGGCCTGCGAAAGAAACGATGTCAGAGCTGACGCAGCGACACTCTCTCGATCGAATGATCGCCGGCCTTGGACAGGACGACATGGGCGCGTTCGCGCGTGGGCAGGATGTTCTCGAGCAGATTGACCTCGTTGATCTCCGACCAGATGCGGCGGCCCACCTCGCGTGCCTCCCCGGGCGGCAGGTCCTTGTAGTGATGAAAGTAGGAGGTCGGCTTCTGGAAGGCGGTGCGCTGGAGCATAAGGAAGCGCTCGACGTACCATGCCGCGATGTCGGCGGTCCTGGCATCGAGGTAGATCGAGAAGTCGAAGAAGTCGGAAAGGATGACCGAGGCGGGCCGCCCGCCCGCGCCGCCGGCAAGGCCGGGCTGCAGGACGTTCAGCCCCTCGAAGATCAGGACATCGGGCCGGCGCACCACCTGCCATCGGCCGGAAAGGATGTCGTAGGCCTCGTGGGAGTAGATCGGCGCCCGGACCTCCGGCGCCCCCGCCTTGAGGTCGGCCAGGAACCGAACCATGTGCCGGGTATCGTAGCTCTCGGGAAAGCCCTTGCGGCGAACGAGCCGCTTGCGCTCGAGCTCCCGCAGCGGAAGAAGGAATCCGTCGGTCGTCACGAGGTCGACCTTCGGGCTGCCCGGCCAGCGCGCGATCAGGGCCTGGAGCACCCGTGCGAAGGTGCTCTTGCCGACCGCAACGCTGCCCGCGATGGCGATCACGTAGGTGCGGCCGACCAGCGGCCGGCCGAGAAACGTGTCGGTGACGCCGTTGAGGTTGCGCGCGGCACGGACATGCAGCTCCAGCAGCCGCGAAAGCGGCAGATAGACTTCGGCAAGCTCGTCGAGCGAGACGCTGTCGTTCATACCGCGCAGCGACACGAGCTCGTCGGGACCGAGCGTGAACGGCGTGTTGGCGCGAAGAGCGGCCCATTCGGCTCGGGTGAAAGTCTGATACGCCTCGGGACGCATGTGCTCGCTCTCTCGAAATGACGGCCGGCATGTTCGGCGGGATTCGCTCCTGGCGCAATTCATGCTGGCGGCGACAGCGGAAACTCGCCACCATCCGCCGCACTTTTGGGGGAAGCAATGCATCAGCACGGCAAGCGGCCGACCATCGCATCGCGGCACGGCATGGTGGCGGCCGCGCACCCGCTGGCGGCAGCGGCGGGAGCGCGCATCCTCGGCAATGGCGGCACCGCCTTCGATGCCGCGGTCGCCACAGCGGCAACCCTGAACGTCGTCGAACCCTACATGTCCGGCCTCGCGGGCCGCGGCGTGGCGACCTGCTACATCGCCAAGGAACGCCGCATCCGCTGCCTCGATTTCGTCGCCCCCATCCCGTTCGGGTTCCCGGTCGACAAGCTCAGCCGGCGCGAGCAGCTCCTGCGCGGGGCGCTGCCCGTCGGGGCGCCGGGCAACCTGGCCGGCTGGTGCGAGCTGGCGCAGAGCCACGGCCGCAAGAAGCTGCCGGAGCTGTTCGCCCCCGCCATCGCGGTCGCGCGCGACGGCTTCCAGCTCATCGAGTTCAACGTCGAGGAAATCTGCGGCGCGGCGCCCCTGCTGGCTCCGCACAAGGCACTGTATCCGGAATGGTCGCGCGTCTATACGGCCGGGCAGGGCACCGTCTCGCCGGGCCTCGTCCTCAAGCAGCCCGACCTCGCCCGCACGCTCGAAGCGCTGGCACAGGAGGGACCGGGCCTGCTGTACGGCGGCGCACTCGGCCGCAAGATCGTCGATTGGCTCACCGAGCTCGGCGGATGCCTGACCATGGAAGACCTCGCGGCGGTGAAGCCGGCGTGGGTCGATCCGGCGACGACCCGCTACCGCGGCCACACGGTGCACGTGCCGCCGCCGCCGTGCGAAGGCTTCCAGTATCTCCTGACGCTGCGCATCCTCGAAGGCTTCGACCTCGCCGGGATGAAGCGCAACGCCACCGAACATCTCGACACGGTGCTGCGGGCCATCCGGCTCGCGGCCGGCGTGCGCATCGCCACCGGCGTGCCCAGTGCGCAGAAGCTGGCCGAGATCCTGTCGGACGGCGCCGTCGAGGCGTTGCGTGCGCGGGTGCGCGACGGCCGGCCGATCGAAGGGCCGACCGAACAGTGGACTCCTCCGGGCACCACCGTCGCCGCCGCCGATCCAGCCGAGGCTCTGGAAGAGAGCCACACCACCTCGTTCTCGATCGCCGACGGCGAGGGCAACCTGATCTGCCTGACGCAGAGCCTGGGCAGCGTGTTCGGATCGGGCGTGGTCGTGCCCGGCACCGGACTGTGCCTCAACAACTTCCTCTACTGGGCCGACGTCAATCCCGACAGCCCCAACCGCGTGACGCCGGGCGGCGCACTGCCCATGTGCATGGCTCCGTCCCTGGTGACGAAGGACGACGCGCCGGTCCTCGCCCTCGGCACGCCGGGCAGCTATGGCATCCTGCAGACGCAGCCGCAGGCGCTGGTCCAGCATCTCGATTTCGGCCTGCCGCTGCAGCAGGCGATCGAAGCGCCGCGGGCGCGCTTGACCGACGGGCGTGACGTGCTGCTGGAGGCGCGTCTCGAGATGGAGGTCCATGAAGCGCTGCGGCAGCGCGGCCACGCCGTGACGAGCGGCCCGGCCTGGACGATGAAGGTCGGCGGCATGCAGGGCGTGGCCGTCGATCCCGGCACCGGCTTCTTCACGGGCGGGTGCGATCCGCGTCGCGACGGATATTGCGTGCCGGCCTGAGCGCCGGCCTCGATCAGACGAGCGGGCGCGCCGATCGCGTTGCGACGCGTTCGCGTCCGATCGGCCCCCTGCCTCATCCCAGCAATGCAACCGGACCTTGCGCGAGCGGCATTCCGCTTGCATGCCAACGCGAGGCACGATGGAATGCGTGCGGGAGAGTTTGTTCAAGGGGGAATGGCGTCATGCGCAAATTGGTATCGTTGGCCGCCGCATTTGTCCTGGCCGGCGTCGCGGCAGCCAACGCTCAGGAGACACCGCGCAAGGGCGGAACGATCCGCATGACGGCGCCCTATGCGGCAAGCTTCGGCAGCCTCGATCCCCAGGCGACTCCCCGCGCGCAGGACGACATCGTCGGCAAGGCGCTGCATCGCACGCTCTACAACTGGGACACCGCGCACAGCAAGCTGGTGCTCGAGCTTGCGAAGTCGGTCAGCGTTTCGCCCGACGGCCTCGTCTACACCTACAAGCTGCGCGACGACGCCTATTTCCACAACGGCCGCAAGATGACGGCCGACGACATCATCTATTCCTATACGCGCATCATGGACGGCACCAAGGGCTATCCCGGCGCGCGCTACGTGCGCCTGATCAAGGGGGCGGCCGACGTCGAGAAGGGCACGGCGAAGGAAATCTCCGGCCTCAAGAAGATCGACGACTTCACGCTCGAGATGACGATCACCGACCGCGTGGACCCCGGCTACTACTTCTTCTCCGGCACGACGGCGATCCTGCCGAAGGAAGAGGTCGAGAAGGGCAACTTCGCCGCCCATCCGGTCGGCCTCGGCCCCTTCAAGTTCAAGGAACACATCCCCGGCTCCCGCGTCGTCGCCGAGCGCTGGGACAAGTTCTACAAGCCCGGCAAGCCCTACGCCGACAAGCTGGAAGTGCTGATCATGGCCGATGCCGCCGCGCGCGACATCGCCTTCCGCAACAAGGAGATCGACACCTCGATCCTGGGACCTGCCCAGTACGTCGCCTATCGTGCCGATCCGGAACTCTCGAAGGACATCCTCGAGGTCGCGGAGATGTTCACGCGCGCCATGCAGTTCAACCCGAGCTTCAAGCCGTTCTCGGACAAGCGCGTGCGCCAGGCGATCAACTACGCCATCGACAGCGACCTGATCATCAAGCGGCTGGTCAAGGACAAGGCCTATCGCGCGGTGAGCTGGCTGCCGCCCTCGTCGGCCGCCTTCGACAAGACCGTCAAGCCCTACGCCTATGACCCCGCCAAGGCGAAGAAGCTCCTCGCCGAGGCCGGCTATCCCAACGGCTTCGAGTTCGAGCTGACCACCAGCCAGAACGAGAGCTGGGGCCTGCCAATCGTCGAGGCGATGATCCCCTATCTCGACAAGGTAGGCATCAAGCTGAAGCCCAAGCTGGTCGAAGTGACGGTGCTGACCGAGATCGCCATGAAGGGCGACCATCAGGCCTTCATCGGCTCCAACCTGACCGGGCCGGACTCGCTCGCCACCCTGCGCTGCTACTATTCCAAGACGCCGCGCACGGCCTGCAACTACACCTCCTTCAACAATCCCCAGTTCGACAAGCTCCTGGATTCGGCGGCGCAGGAAGGAGACCAGGCCAAGCGCAACGATCTGCTGCGGCAGGCCAACAATCTCCTCTATGAAGAAGCGCCGGTGTGGTTCTTCAACTACAACAAGGCGGTCCTGGCGCGTCAGCCGTGGCTGCACGGCCTGCAGGCCAACCCGACCGAGATCACGCACCAGTATCCGGAAGACATCTGGGTCGACGCGACTTCGCCGGCGAAATGAAGCGAATCGACTGCGTTCCCGGCAGCCGCGGCGACGGTAGCGATGCCGTCACCGCCGGCGGCCGGATCTAGCCGTCGCGTTCATCGATGCTTTCCATTCTCGTCCGGCGTATCGCCAACATCATCCCGACCCTGCTGGCGGTCATCGCACTGGTGTTCCTGCTGTTCTCCGTCCTGCCGGGCAGCTTCATCTCGGGCATGAACGAGGACGGCCGGTCGACCATCGACCCCGCCGTCATGGAACGCATGCGCAAGGAGATGGGACTCGACGATCCGTTGCCCGAGCGCTTCGCCAAGTACGTGGCGCGCACGGCGGTGGGCGATCTCGGCACCTCCTTCCGCACCCGCGAGCCGGTGACCAGCATGATCGGCGCCAGGGTCTGGCCGTCGCTGAAGCTGGTCTTCGCCGCCATGGCGTTCGCCATCTGCGTCGGCGTCACGCTGGGCTTCGTGGCGGCACTCAAGCCCGGCAGCCTGGTCGACACGCTGTCGATGGTCGGCGCGATCTCCGGCCTGTCGCTGTCGCAGTTCTGGTTCGGCCTGATGCTGATGTACCTGTTCGCGCTGCAGCTCAAGCTGCTGCCGAGTTTCGGCTACGGTGACGGCGGCCTGCGCCACCTGATCCTGCCCGCCGTGGCGCTGGGGGTCGGGCCGATGGCGCTGCTCGCCCGTACCACGCGCGCGGCCGTGGTCGAGGTCCTGAACGCCGATTTCGTGCGCACCGCGCGCAGCAAGGGCATGAGCGAGCGGCTGGTCGTCAAATGGCACGTGCTGCGCAACGCCCTGGTGCTGGTCGTCACCATCGTCGGCCTGCAGTTCGGTTCGCTGATGGGCCAGGCCGTCGTGGTCGAGAAGCTGTTCGCCTGGCCGGGCGTGGGCTCGCTGCTGGTCGATTCGGTGTTCCAGCGCGACATGCCGTCGGTCCAAGGCTGCATCCTGATGATCGTGCTGTTCTTCCTCGTCATCAACACGCTGGTCGACCTCGCCTATGTCGTGATCGATCCGCGCATCCGGTACCGCTGAGCGATGAGGCTGAAAGGCGGCTCCTCGCTCTGGATCGGCGGCGGCCTGGTCTTCATCGCCATCGCCGCGGCGGTGTTCGCGCCGGTGCTCGCCCTCACCGATCCGGTGATGGGCGCCAACCTGATGAACGCGGAGATCCCGCCCGGCTGGGAGTTCCCCTTCGGGACCGACGCGCAAGGCCGCGACATCTACTCCCGCATCCTCTACGGCGCGCGGGTGTCGCTCACGGTCGGCATCGTGAGCCAGCTCTGCAACAGCCTGATCGGCGTCAGCCTCGGCCTCACCGCCGGCTACTGGGGCGGCTGGTGGGACGACGTCGTGAGCGGGCTCACCAACCTGATGCTGGCCATTCCCTCGCTGGTCTTCGCGCTCGCCATCATGGCGATCCTGGGACCGGGCCTCGTGAGCCTCGTCGTGGCGCTGGGCCTCACCAGCTGGTCGTACTCCTGCCGCATTGCCCGCGCGCAGGTCCTCTCGCTCAAGGGCCAGGGCTATGTGCAGGCCGCGCGGATCCTGGGCTACAGCGACCTGCGCATCATGTTCACCCAGCTCCTGCCCAACATCCTCGGCCCGCTGATCGTGATCGCCACGCTCGGCATGGGCGGTGCGATCCTCTCGGAGGCGGCGCTGTCCTTCCTCGGGCTCGGCATCCGCCCGCCCTTCCCGAGCTGGGGCAGCATGCTCTCCGAAGCGCGCGACCAGATCACGACCGCGCCGTGGCTGTCGGTGTTTCCGGGACTGGCGATCTTCTTCACCGTGCTGGGCCTCAATCTTCTGGGCGACGGCCTGCGCGACATCCTCGACCCGCAATCGACGTCGCGCCGCGCATGACCGCTCCCCTGCTCCGCGTCGAGGATCTGCGGCTCGCATTGGCCGGCGACCGGGCGAGCCACGACGCCGTCGAGGGCGTCTCGTTCGAGATCGGCCGCGGCGAGGCGTTCGGGCTGGTGGGCGAGTCGGGCTGCGGCAAGAGCATCACCGCCCTCGCCGTCATGGGATTACTGCGCGCGCCGCTGTCGCTCGCGGGCGGCAGGATCGTGCTCGACGGCCAGGAGATCCAGGACGCTTCAGCCGCCGAGATGCGACGGCTGCGCGGCAAGCGCATCGGGATGATCTTCCAGGAGCCGATGACGGCGCTCAATCCCCTGTCGCCAGTGGGACGCCAGATCGCCGAGATGTTCGTCCTGCATGAGGGCGCCTCCTGGAATGAGGCCATGGACCGCGCCGAGGAGGCGCTGCGCCAGGTGCATGTGCCGTCTCCCGAGCGCCGCATCCGGGACTTCCCGCACCAGCTTTCCGGCGGCATGCGCCAGCGCGTGATGATCGCGATGGCGCTCGCCTGCGGCCCCGACCTGCTGATCGCCGACGAGCCGACCACGGCACTCGACGTCACGGTGCAGGCCGAGATCATCGACCTGATGGCCGAACTCTGCTCGGCGAAGGGTACCGCGATCCTGATGATCAGCCACGATCTCGGCCTGGTCGCCAACATGTGCCGCAACGTGGCGGTGATGTATGCCGGCCGCATCGTCGAACGCCAGCCGGCCGACGCGATCTTCGCCCATCCGCGCCATCCCTACACGCAGGGACTGGTGGACTCGCTGCCGCGGCTGGGCGAGCGCGCGAAGCGCGGCCGGCAGAAGCTGCGTGAGATCGCGGGCGTCGTGCCCTCCATCGCCGCCTATCCCTCCGGTTGCCGGTTCAATCCGCGTTGTCCCGCCGCGACAGACATCTGCCGTCAGGTCGCGCCCGACCTGACGGCCCTGCCCGCCGGCGGCCTCGTACGGTGCCATCATCATGGCTGACACGCTCCTCACCCTCGACGACGTCGCCGTGCACTTCACGGTGGGCAGCACGCTCAAGGGCGGCATCAAGACGCTCCGGGCCGTCGACGGCATCACGCTCGACGTGCGGCCGGGCGAGTGCCTCGGCCTGGTGGGCGAGTCCGGCTGCGGCAAGTCCACGCTCGCCCTTGCCATCATGGGGCTGCTTGCGCCCACGCGCGGCCGCGTGGTGCTCGACGGCAGCGACCTCGGCCAGCGCTCGCGCCTGGAGACGGCACGCCTGGTGCAGATGGTGTTCCAGGATCCCTACGCCTCCCTCAATCCCCGCCAGACCGTGCGCCGCACGCTGGCCGATCCGCTGCGCCTGCAGGGCGTCGGCAGGGCGGAGGTCGACGAGCGCGTGATGGACATGCTGGCCAAGGTGGGCCTCAGGCCCGAGCATGCCGACCGCTACCCGCACGAATTCTCGGGCGGGCAGCGCCAGCGCATCGGCATTGCCCGCGCCCTGATCCTGAAGCCCAAGCTGGTGATCTGCGACGAGCCGGTGTCGGCGCTCGACGTCTCGATCCGCGCCCAGATCATCAACCTGCTGCTCGAGCTCAAGGACGAGATGGGGCTGTCCTACATCATGATCAGCCACGATCTCGGCGTGGTCGAGCATGTGAGCGACCGCGTCGCGGTGATGTATCTCGGCCGCATCGTCGAGCAGGGCGGCTGGCAGGAGATCTTCGAGGACCCGCGACACCCCTATACCCGCGCCCTGATCGCGGCGATCCCCGACCCGTTCCATCGCGCGGCCATCACTGCCAAGGCGAAGGCGACGGGCGAGATCCCGAGCGCCCTGAACCTGCCGTCCGGCTGCCCGTTCCATCCGCGCTGCCCACTCAAGGCCGAGCGCTGCGTGGCCGAGCGGCCGATGCTCGAAGCGGTTTCTCCGGCCCATTACGCCGCCTGCCATTTCCGCGACCGGCTCGGCTAGGCGAGGTTCGGTCTGGCATCGGTCGCGGGGCGACCTACATTAAGGCCGATGCATCAGCCTCAGGATATCGACCGCATCGCCGACTGGGTCATCCGGCGCGGCCTCGAAGGCATTTCGGAGCCGGACCTCCTGCGCGAGTTCTGCCTGAAGTGCCGCATGGTCGGCCTCGACATCACGCGTGCACTCGCCTTCATCGATACGCTGCACCCCGTCTACGAGGGCCGCATCTTCCGCTGGCGCGGCGACGGCACCGAGGAGGAGCCGGTCCGCGAATATGGCCCCAGCGGCGAAGGCGCGGCTGCCGAATCCTGGCAGCGAAGCCCCTTCTTCCATCTCCTGCAGACCGGCGGCGAGGAGCTGCGGCGACGCATCGGCTTCGGCGAACCGGCCGACTTCGCCATCATCCAGGACATGAAGGATGCCGGCCACACCGATTACGTGGTCTTCGTGCATCGCTTCGCCCGCTCGGGCGTGATCGGCGAGATGGACTGCGTCTCCTCGGCCTGGTCGACGCGCTGCGCCCAGGGATTCAGCGACGCCGACCTCGCCGCGCTGAGGCGCCTCGTCCCGGCGCTCGCCCTTGCAATCAAGAGCGCGGCCCTGTCGCAGATCGCGCGCACGCTGGTCGAGGTCTATCTCGGCCGCGACGCGGGCGCGCGCGTGCTGGACGGCCGCATCCAGCGCGGCGTCGCCGACCGGATCGAGTCGGTGCTGTGGTTCTCCGACCTGCGCGGCTTCACCGCCATTACCGACACCGCGCCGCCCGACGAGATCATCCCGCTGCTGAACGACTATGCCGACGCCGTCATCACCGCGATCCGCGATGCCGGCGGCGACGTCCTGAAGCTGATCGGCGACGGCACGCTGGCCATCTTCCGGGATGACGATCCGGCCGTCGCCTGCGCGAAGGCCTTGAAGGCCGAGTTCCTGATGCGCCGCAACGTCCGGGAGCTGAACGCCCGCCGCGCCATGGAGGCACGGCCCACCACCACGGTCTATCTCGGCCTTCATATCGGCGAGGTCTTCTTCGGCAATGTCGGCAGCACCGACCGCCTCGACTTCACGGTCGTCGGTCCGGCGGTCAACGAGACCAGCCGCATCGCATCGATGTGCCGGTCGGTCGACCGGCCGCTGCTGGTCTCCTCCGCCTTCGCCGCGGCCCTTCCGCCCGAGAAGCGCACGAAGCTGGTCTCGGTGGGACGCTTTGCGCTGCGCGGCGTGGGCCGGGCGCAGGACCTCTTCACGCTCGATCCCGCCCTCCTGTCGGACGACGCGGCACGGCAGACCATGTAGGCCACGCCGGAGCGACGCCAATCGATCGCCCTCTCAGGGCTTCGGTCCGGCCCAGCTCTCCAGCGCGTCCCACTTCGCCTTGCGCTGCTCCTCACGCGACTTCTTGAAATCGTGCCCGAACGGCGCCGTCTCGAACGAGCCGTAGGTCGGGTTGGCGATCACCAGCCAGTCGCGCCCCCAATGCGCCTTGTCTTCCTCGAAGGCCTTGAGGCGATCGGCCTCGCTCGACCGGTAGCGATCGTCGAAGTCGCCGAAATTGTCGCCGAGGTTCAGCAGGATGCGATAGTCCTTCGCGACCACGGCCCGGCGCGTGCTCTTGAAGCTGCCCCAGTCGGGCCTCTCGTTCTGCATCAAAAAGGTGTCGACATTGCCGCCCATGGGGAAGCCGAGCTTCGCCATGTTCTCGCGCGTGTCCTTCTCCGTCTCGACGCCGCGGTTGGTGATGTAGAAGACCTTCACGCCCTTGGAGTCGGCGTACT
>JAFEFG010000130.1 GCA_018240685.1 Pseudomonadota bacterium
TGCTGCCGCGGCCGCGACAGCGCCGACTGCAGCAGGCCGCGATCGCGAAGTCCGGACGGCCCGCCGAAAAGGGCGAGCAGCCGGTCGTGCAGGGCGATGGCCTCGTGTTCCTCGATCCAGACCGGATCGGTCATCGCGCCAGCGCGCGCAGCGTATTCGGATAGCGGCGGATGATATCCTCGGCCTTGGCCATCTTCTGCTCGAACGCGGGATCGAACGGCGTCAGCCGATAGCCGCCCTCCGGCGTCTCGGTCAGATAAAGATACTGGCCCTCCCCGGTATTGAGCCGGGCGATCACTTCCTTCGGCAGGACGACGCCGAGCGAATTTCCCAGTTTCCTGACTTTCAGCTCAATCATGGGGAACCTTCCGAATTGCGGTTATAACATTTGTTATAACCACCCGAGAGTCAAGTGTCGGACGATTGGGCTGACTGCGAGGCGCTACCTGAGATTGGTGTGCCGTCCGCCCCGCCGGTAACGACCATAATAGGGGCCGCACCACGGTCGGGCGTAAAGTGGCGCCATGGTCTGTCCGCCGGCCCCCCGTCCATTATTCTTCCATTTATTTAATGGAAACGGCCTCCCGCGCGGGGCTCGGCGAGGCTCGCGAGGAATCGCGCAAAAGGCCGCAGGAGCCGCGTTTCAGGCCGAGCCTCGCGAGCCGGTTTTTGGGTCGGCGCGCGGCAGCCCGCGGCGATGACCTCAGGCGGGGTGCTGGCCGGCCCGCTGTTCGGCCTCGTACACGACCTGCATGGTGCGCTGGACGCTGTCGGCGTTGACGCTGATGGAGTCGATGCCGAGCCGGGCAAGGAAGGCCGCGATCTCGGGATAGGTGGCCGGCGCCTCGCCGCAGATGCCGACATGGCGCCGGTTGCGGCGGGCACCGGTGACGGCCAGCCGCAGCATCTCCAGCATGCCGGGATCGCGCTCGTCGAAGTCGAAGGCGACGATCTGCGAATCGCGGTCGACGCCCAGCGTGAGCTGCGTGAGGTCGTTGGAGCCGATCGAGAAGCCGTCGAAGAGCTGGGCGAAGGCGTCGATCTGGATCACGTTGTTGGGGATCTCGCACATGAGATAGACCTCGAGCCCCTTCTCGCCGCGCACCAGCCCGTGGCCCGCCATCGCCGCCAGCACGGTCCGCGCCTCCACCACGCGGCGGCAGAACGGCACCATGATGCGCAGGTTGTCGAGCCCCATCTCCTCGCGCACGCGCTTGAGCGCCGCGCATTCGAGCGCGAAGCCCTCGGCATAGGCGGGATGGCCGTAGCGCGCCGAACCGCGGAAGCCCAGCATCGGGTTCTCCTCCTTCGGCTCGAAGTCGGCGCCGCCGATCAGCTTGGCGTACTCGTTGGTCTTGAAGTCGGACAGGCGCACGATCACCGGGCGCGGATAGAAGGCCGCCGCGATGGTGCCGACGCCCTCGGACAGGCGCTCGACGAAGAAGTCGGCCGGCCGCGCGTGATGGCGCGTCAGCCGGGCGATGGCGTCGCGGTCGGCCGCCGCGGTGAGCTTCTCCGGATGCACCAGCGCCATCGGATGGACGCCGATATGCTCGCTGACGATGAACTCCATGCGGGCGAGGCCGACGCCGTCGTTGGGCCGGAGCGCCGCCTTGAAGGCGAGGTCGGGGTTGCCGACGTTCATCATGATTTCCGTCTTCGGCCGCGGCACCGAGGACGGGTCCTGCACCGTCTTCTCGAACGGCAGCGCGCCGCGATAGATGCGACCGGTGTCGCCCTCCACGCAGGAGACGGTGACGACGTCGCCGTCCTTCAGCACCGACATCGCCGTGTCGGTGCCGACGATGGCGGGAATGCCGAGTTCGCGCGCCACGATGGCGGCATGACAGGTGCGCCCGCCGCGATTGGTGACGATGGCGGACGCGCGCTTCATCACCGGCTCCCAGTCCGGGCTCGTCGTGTCGGCGACCAGCACCTCGCCGGTGCGGAACGCGGTCAGTTCCTTCGGCCCGGCGATCACCCGCACGGTGCCGTTCGCCACCTTCTCGCCGACGGCGCGGCCGGTCAGCAGCACCGGGCCGCTGCCCTTGAGGCGGTAGGTCTCGAACACGCCGACCTTGCGCTGCGAGGCCACCGTCTCGGGGCGCGACTGCACGATGTAGAGGCCGCCGTCGTCGGCGTCCTTGGCCCATTCGATGTCCATCGGCATGGGATGCCCGGCGCGGCGCGAGAAATGATCCTCGATGCGCAGCGCATAGTCGGCCAGCACCAGCACCTCGCGGTCGTCGAGGCAGAAGCGGTCGCGCTCGTCCGGCGTGGTGTCGACGTTCACGGTGCTGTTGTCGCCGTGGCCCGCGGCATAGATCAGCCGCTGCTGCTTGGCGCCGAGGCGGCGGCGCAGCACGCAGCGCCGGCCCTGGCGGAAGGTCGGCTTGTGGACATAGAACTCGTCGGGATCGACGCGGCCCTGCACGATGTTCTCGCCGAGGCCGTAGATGGCGGTGATGAAGACGACGTCGCGGAAACCCGACTCGGTGTCGAGGGTGAAGATCACGCCGCTCGCCGCCTGCTCGGAGCGCACCATCTTCATCACGCCGACCGAGAGGCCGATCTTGAGGTGATCGAAGCCGTTGTCGTTGCGGTAGACGATGGCGCGGTCGGTGAAGACCGAGGCGAAGCAGCGCCGGCAGGCCTCGAACAGGTCGTCGGGCCCGCGCACGTTGAGATAGCTCTCGTGCTGGCCGGCGAAGCTCGCGGTCGGCAGGTCCTCCGCCGTCGCCGAGCTGCGCACCGCCACCGCGACGCCGGCGCCGTATTCCTGCTCGAGCTGCCGGTAGTTCTCCGCGATCACCGCGCGCAGCGCCTCGGTGCCGGTGGCGGCGTAGACGATCGCGCGCGCCTCGGCGGCGGCCGTGGCGAGGCCCGCCACGTCACCGGGCCGGATCGACTGCAGCAGCGTCCGGAGGCGCGGCCAGGCATCGGCCGCCGTCAGCGCCTCGCGATAGGCGACGACGGTGAGGGCGAAGCCGTTGGGCACCCTCACGCCCTCGCCCGACAGCGTCGAATAGAGCTCGCCCAGCGCCGCGTTCTTGCCGCCCACGCTCGGGATGTCGTCGGAGCGAAGATCCTTGAACCAGCGGACGTAGTCCTGTCGGGTCATGTCGGTCCTCCTTGGTACAACGGCACCGGCGAGCGGGCGCCGCCCTCAGTGGGAAACGAGAGAGCAGTGCGTCGGCTTGAGCAGGAGGTCGCGCGTCACGCCGCCCAGCACCAGTTCGCGCAGGCGGTTGTGGCCGTAGGCGCCGCCGACCACCAGGCCAGCGCCCAGCTCGCCGACCAGCGCCGCGATCTCGCCGGCATCGTCGCCGCGCGACACGGTGGCGCGGCCCGACGCGGCGACATCGTGGTTCATCAGCCAGCTGACGACATCGCCGACGCGCTGGCGCGCCTGGGGAATGTCCGCCTCGGCCGCGACCTCCAGCACCGTCACGCGGCCCGCCACCCGCAGGAGCGGCAGCGCATCCTGCACCGCGCGGCGCGCCTCGCGGCTCTCCTTCCAGCCGATGACGACATTCTCGAGGTCGAGCCGGTCGGCCTCGGGATTGACCACCATGACCGGACGGCCGGCGCGCATCACCATGTCGGCGACCAGGACGCGGCGCGAGGTGTCGAGCACGGAGCCCGCCTGCTCCGGCATCGTCATCAGCAGATCGGCGGCCCGCATCTCGCGCGCGATGAAGTCGGCGATCAGCTTGTAATCGACGGTCTGGCGCCATTCGGCCTGGATCGGCCGGCCCGAGAAGGCGGCGCGAAAGGCGGTCTCGACCTCCTTGAGGTCCTTGTCGATCTGGGCGCGGTCGAGATCGACGATGTCGCCGCTCAGGTAGAACGCGCCGTCGCCATAGAATTGCAGCGGCTGGCAGCCGGCGATGCCGATCGCCCGTCCCGCCTTCAGGCGCCCGGCGAGATCGACGGCAAGCCGCAGCAGCTTCTCGTTCGAGGTGCCAGGCGTGAGATGGATCATGAGAGTGGAAGACGTCATCGTTCGGTCACTCGGCTTCGATTGAGGATCAAAATCGCCATCTCTCATGGCCGCCTCATTGATCCGTATCAAGTCCCATCCGCAACGGCCCGATGCATCGGCAACGGGCCGCAGCCCGTTGCGCGCGTGCGGATGCGTGTGTCAGCCGATGAACTTCGCCACCGCGAAGGCGACGGCGGCCGCGAGGCCGCCGACCAGCAGCGTCTCCAGCGCGCCGCGCATCACGGGGACCGCGGTGAGCTTCGCCTTCACGGCGCCGAAGGCAAGCAGCGCGACGCCGGTCACGGCGATCGACGCCATCAGCGCGCGATGCGCATCGGGCGTGAAGAAATAGGCCGCGAGCGGCACCAGCCCGCCGACGAGATAGGAGCCGCCGATGGTGAGCGCGCTGAGCGGCGCGCGCCGGGGATCGGGCGCCTCGAGGCCGAGCTCGTGGCGCATCATGAAGTCGACCCAGCGGTCGGGATCGGCGGCGATGGCGTCGACGACCGAGTCGAGCTGCGGCCCGCTCAGGCCGTATCCCGTGAAGATGTCGGCCACCTCGCGCCGCTCGCGCTCGGCCAGATGCTGGACCTCGTGCACCTCGCGGCGGCGCTCGGACTCGTAATGCTGCGCATCGGTGCGCGCGGCGAGGTAGCCGCCCAGCCCCATGGCGATCGCGCCGGCGGCGACCTCGGCGAGGCCGGCCACGACCACGATGTCGGTCGAGGCGACCGCGCCCGACAGGCCCGCCGCCAGCGCGAAGGGAACCGTGAGGCCATCGGCCATGCCGATCACCACGTCGCGGACGGTCTCGGAGGCGGAGAAGTGACGCTCGATATGCGGTGTCGCTGGCATGCGGGCTCTCTCAGGAAACGGCGAGACAGGCGTCCTAGCACAGCCGGACGATTCTTGATCGATGCCAAGTCGAGAGCGGCTCTCATCCGCAACGATGGCGGCGAAGCGTTCGCTCTTCCGGCAGCCGCGCGACGCCTTGGGCGGGCGCGAGCCGGCCCCTTAGCGTGCGAGGGGAACGGTGAACGAGAAGATCGTGCCGCCCGCCGGGTTGGGCTTCGCGGAGAGCTGGCCGCCGTGACCCTCGATGATCGAGCGGCAGATCGACAGGCCGACTCCCATGCCGGCCGACTTGGTCGTCACGAAGGGCTGGAACAGGCGCTCGGCGATCTCCGGCGCGATGCCGGAGCCGGTGTCGATGACGGTCACGGCCAGCATGTCGCCGGCCACCGGCTCGGTCGCGACGGTGAGCTCGCGCCGCGGGTGGCCGTCCATGGCTTCGACCGCGTTGCGCATCAGGTTCACGATCACCTGCTGGATCTGGATCCTGTCGACGAACACCGAGCCGGATTCCGGGACCGGATGGAAATGGACCATCACGCCGCGTTCGCGCGCGCCGACCAGGGCGATCGCGCTCGCCTCCTCGATCAGCTTGGCGATGTCTTCCGCCTGCTGCTCCGGCTCGCCCTTCTTGATGAAGCCGCGCAGCCGCCGCAGGATCTCCGAGGCGCGCTCGACCTGGGACCGCGCCTTCTCCAGCGCCTCGCCCAGGAGCGGCATGTCGGCCTCGTCGCGCCGGGCATGCAGCCGCTGCGCCGCCTGCAGGTAATTCGAGGCCGCGGTCAGCGGCTGGTTGATCTCGTGCGCGAGCGCCGACGCCATCTGGCCCATCTCGCTCACGCGCGACACGTGCGACAGGTCGGCCTGCAGCTCCTGCAGGCGCTGGCGCGTCGCCTGGCGCTCGGAGACGTCGCGGACGAAGGCCGTGAAGAGGCGACCGCCGGCGACCTTCACCTCGCCCACCGCAAGCTCGACGGGAAACGTCGAGCCGTCCTTGCGCCGGCCCGCCACCACGCGGCCGATGCCGATGATGCGGCGCACGCCGGTCGTCAGGTAGCGCTGGATGTAGTCGTCATGATGCTCGCTGTGCGGCGACGGCATCAGCAGGCTGACGTTACGGCCGTACACCTCGGCGGCGGTGAAGCCGAACATCCGCTCCGCGGCCGCGCTGAAGGACTGCACGATGCCGCGCTCGTCGATGACGATCATGCCGTCGGGCACGGTCTCGAGGATCGACCGGAGCTGCGCCTCCCGCTCGAGCAGGGCCTCCTGCCCGGGCGGCTCGGCGGACGCTCTCTCCTCCTGCTGACCCAACCCGCTCATCCTTGATCCACATCAACGCCATTGTCGCGCGACAGCCTCAGCGTGCCGTGGTGGGATTGTAAGGCCTCATGATCTTCATTGTCGATGACGACGCCGCCATCAGAGAATCGCTTCGCTTCCTGCTGAGCTGTGAAGGACTGGACGCCCGGTCCTTCGAGTCGGCCAGCCGCTTCCTCGAGTCGTGCACGCTGACGGAGCAGGATTGCGTCATCACCGACATCCACCTTCCGGGCATGGACGGCCTCGCGCTGCTGCGGGCGATAAGGGCCAAAGGCCTGAAGAATCCGGTGATCATCATGACCGGCTGGCCCAACAGCCTGGCCCGCCAGCGCGCCGCCGAGATGGGAGCCACGGTGTTCCTGGAGAAGCCCCTGAAGGACGCCGAGATCCTCGCGGCGGTGCGAAACTGCCTCCCTCCGTCGACGCCGGGCTGAGAATCGTTTACGCGCCTGCGCTGCTTCGCCTCAGGCGCGGGCCGCCGCCCGGCCCACGCGGGCGTCGGCGGCCGCACATCGATTTCGACGATTGAGATTTGTTCGCGAATGAAGGACTGTGCGTCTCATCCATTCTACCGACGCTAGACTCCGTGACTTACTCGATCGCGCTCCTCGCCATCGCGCTGGCTCTCACCGCCCTTGCCTGGATCGGCCGGCGCCGCCGTGGATGGGCGGTCGTGCTCGCCAACGTCGCGGCCGTGTTCGCGGCACTCGGACTGGTCGAGATCCATCTCGACAGCCAGAAGGATCCGGGCGACGGCACGCGGCTCGAAGGCTCGATCACGAAGGGCTTCACCCATCCCGACGACGTGCTGGGCTATGCGCCGGCCGCCAACGCCCGCGTGACGGCGCGCAAGCTCTACGGCGACAAGGTTCTCTACGACGTCACCTACACGACCGACGCCCACGGCCTGCGGGTGAGCGCGCCCGCCCTGCCGGACGTGCATTCGTGCGTCCTCTTCTTCGGCGACTCCATCACCTTCGGCGAGGGCGTCGAGGATGCGGACACCTACGCCCACGTGGTGAGCGCGCTCGCCGCCGACCGCTACCGCACCTACAACTTCGGTTACAGCGGCTACGGCCCGCACCAGATGCTGGCGGCGCTGCAGTCCGGGCGCGTCGCCAGGATCGTCAACTGCACGCCGAAGTACATCTACTATCTCTGCATCCCCGACCATGCCGTGCGCATCACCGGGATCTATCCCTGGGACCGGCATGGGCCGCGCTTCGTGCTCGCCTCCGACGGATCGGTCGTCCAGCGCGGCCACTTCGATGACGACGATCCGCACGGCGGCGTCGGCGCCTGGATCGAGCACGTCCTTTCCGGCTCGCGGATCTGGCAGAGGCTCTTCGTGCAGCCGCACGGGCCGGAGCCGGGCGACGTGCCGCTGCTGGCCGGGATCGTGGCGCAGGCTGCCCGCGTCGCGCAGGAACGCTTTCCCGGCAGTGTGTTCGAGGTGATCCTGTGGGACGGCGCCGACGAGCGCGGACAGGCGATCGAGGCTGCCCTCGCCGCGCGCGGCATCCGGGTGCGGCGCATGACGAGCCTGGTGCCGGACTTCTACACCCACTCCGGCGACTACCTGCTGAGCACGCACGACCGGCATCCGAACGCGCGCTTCCATCACCTGATGGGCGAAGGCATCGCCCGCGAGGTGATGGCCGACGAGCCGCCGCATTCGGACTAGTCGCGCGCGGCGGCGCGGCCACCGGGACACGCGCGCCGGAAATTGTGTTTCCCCTTGTTTCCGCGCGGGCAGCGGAAACGAACCGTAACATCTTTGCCGGCGCGGCTTTGCGCCGGCGGCCGTCGGTTGTGGCAAGGTCCCCGCCATCACTGTTGAGGACCCCATGACCCGCTTTTACTGGTTGCTCGGAACGACGATCGGAGTCGTCGCCAGCGCCTGGGCGATCTCGAGCGTCGCCCAGGACGCACGGCCACAGCCTCCGGCAGGCTTCGCAGCGCCCATGCCGCCCCAGGCGATGGGCCAGGCCTATGCGCCGATGGCTCCGCCGGTCGCGTCGCCCTTTCCGGCGCCGCCTCCCATGATGATGGCCGCCGCCTTCGGCCCGCCGCCGTTTCCGCCCGGCCCGCCTCCTGGCCCGCCGCCGGCTCCGATGATGATGGCGATGGGTGGCGGGGGTCTTGGCATCTTCGGCCCGCCGCCGCCTCCCGGCGCGCACGGCCCCGGCCAGCCGCCCCGCTTCACCGAGATGTGCCTCGACCGGCTGGCCGGGAAGTCGGCCTTCTGGAGCTACCTCAAGTCGCGCCTCGACCTCACGCCGCAGCAGCTCACCCTCTGGCACGATATCGAGACCGCGCTCGGCGAGAACGAACAGGCGGAACGCGAGGCCTGTGCCAAGGTCCCGCCCAAGCCCGAAGAGACCGGCTTCGTGCAGCGCGCCGAGGACGTTCAGTCCAGGCTGACGGCGGAACTCGCCCGTCTCAAGAAGCTCGACGGCCCGCTCCACAAGCTGGCGGAGACGCTTTCGCCGGACCAGCGACGCCTGCTCGACCAGCTCCCGCCTGTCCCGCTCTAAGAGTCCCGCTCTGAGGCTCCCGCTCTGAGACCGCACGGCGCTCGGTGCTTCCGACGACAGGAAGCACCGGACTCTGCGCGCGGGCCACGCCGAAGCCGCTCCCCAAGGCCTTCGCTCTCCCTGAAAAGGAGCCGGGTCCGGCGTGGCCCACCCCCTGGCCGAAATGTCGTGCCGCGGGCGATCCCCCGGCTGCGGACCGCAGGCAACGATCCACCGCCCGGAAACATCCGGAAACACAAAAGTCAGGCCGCGGCCCCCATCCGCTGGATGTAAAATCGGCCGCAATGAATCGCTCTCCCCATATCCTGGTCGTCGAAGACGATCGCGAGATCCGCACCATGGTCTCGCGGTTCCTGCAGAAGAACGGCCTGCGCGTGTCGGTCGCCGAGGATGCCCGCGCGATGGACCGCATCCTCGAGGCCGCACGCATCGACCTCCTGGTGCTCGACCTCATGCTGCCGGGCGAGGACGGCCTCAGCATCTGCCGCCGCCTGCGCGCGAGCTCGGCCCTCCCGGTCATCATGCTCACCGCCAGCGGCGATCCGGTGGCGCGGGTGGTGGGGCTTGAGATGGGCGCCGACGACTACGTCCCCAAGCCGTTCGACCCGCACGAGCTCCTCGCGCGCATCAAGGCCGTCCTGCGGCGCACCGCCTCCATCCCCGAAGCCAAGGAGCAGGCGCAGGGCTCGCTCCTCTTCGCCGGCTGGCGGCTCGATCCCGCCGCGCGCGAGCTGCGCAATCCCGAGGGCGTGCGCGTCACCCTGACCAGCGCCGAGTTCGACCTGCTGGCGGCCTTCTGCCGCCATCCGCGGCGCACGCTCACCCGCGACCAGCTGCTCGACCTCTCGCAGGGCCGCAGCGCGGCGGCGCTCGACCGCAGCATCGACATCCTGGTCAGCCGCATCCGCCGCAAGATCGAGAGCAACCCGCGCGATCCCGCCCTCATCAAGACCGTGCGCAGCGGCGGCTACATCTTCACGCCGGAAGTGACGCCGGGATGAGCCGCCTCTGGCACCTGCTCCGCCTCGACCGCGTCACCATCCAGATCGCCCTGGTCGTCCTCGTGGGCGGCATCGTCTCCGCCGCCGTCATCAGCGTGTTCCTGGTCGTGCTCCGACCGGAACACGAGCCGCCGGAGATCCGCGAGACCGTCGGCGAGATCGCCTCCATCGCGCGCGTGCTGGACGGCATGCCGCGTGCCGACCGGCCGCGCGTGGCGACCCTGTATCAGCGGGACGACATCCGGATCGCCCTGGATGCCGCGGCGTCCCGGCTGCCGGCGGCCGAGCCCGACAATCCGCTGCTATCGTCGCTCCTGCGCACGCTCCCCGAAGGCGTCACCGTCGCCGCCGTCGGCCGCCCGGAAGGCCAGGGCCCCGAGGTCGTTCTGCGACTGGGCGACGGACAATATGTTGCCGTCCGTCGGAACCTCGGCGGCCCGCTGGGATTGGGGCTGGGGCCGGGGCTGCCACTTCCACCGCCTTTCTCGTCGCTCGGCCTGTCGCTGATCGTCCTGGTGGCGCTCACGGTCGCGCTGTCGATCTGGGCGGTGCTGCGCATCGTGACGCCGCTGGCCCGCTTCGCCACGGCCGTGGAGCAGTTCGGGTTGCGCGGCGAAGGCGGTCCGCTGCGGGAGGAAGGCACCGCCGAGGTGCGCAAGGCGACCAACGCCTTCAACCGCATGCGCGAGCGCATCCAGCGCCTGATCGAGGACCGCACGCGCATGATGATCGCGATCAGCCACGACCTGCGCACGCCGCTGACGCGGCTGCGCCTGCGGGCGGAGGAGATCGCGGAGCCGGCGCTCAAGCAGGGCATGCTGCGCGACATGGACCTCATGGAGCGTTCGATCGCCGGCGCCGTCTCCTACCTGCGTGAAGGCGGCGTCATGGAAGAGACGGAGATGGCGGATCTCCCGTCGCTCATCGAGACCATATGCGATCAGTTCACCGATGCCGGCTTCGCCGTCGGCTACGAGGGACCGCAGCGCCTCGCCGTGCGCCTGCGGCCGCAGGCCATCGCGCGCGCCGTGACCAACCTCGTCGAGAACGGCACCAAGTACGGCTCGACGGTGATCGTGCGCCTCGGCGTACATGACAGGCGATTCGCCGAGATCGATGTCGAGGACGACGGACCAGGCGTGCCCGATTCGGAAAAGGAGGCCGTGCTGCAGCCCTTCTACCGGACGAGCGCGGCGCGCGAGTCCGTCGGCGGGTTCGGGCTCGGGCTGGCGATCACCGCCGATGTCGCGCGCCTGCACGGTGGAAGCCTGACCCTGCACGACAGGACGCCGCATGGGTTGTGCGCCCGCCTGCGTCTGCCTCTCGATGATGCGTCGGCAGGCGCCGGCAGGTAGACCACGCAACGGCCCGTCGCTGCGCCTAGCGAGGCGTTCCGAACTTGTAGGTCATGCCGACCAGGAGCGAGAGATCGTTGTTGGCATAACTGTTGCCGTTGGTCGTGCCGTAGTACCGGGCTTCCAGATTGAGCCGGATATTCGGCGATGAGTTGTAGCCTATTCCGGCCATCATCTGATACGCGAACTGCGTCGAGCACATCGTGCACCCTGCCGAAACCGAAGGGTCGATGAACGCCAGGCCGAGACCGCCGCCGACATAGGGCACAAACTTGGCCGCCGGGACAAAATCGTAGAGAACATTGCCCATGAGGGCGAATTGATTGATCTGTCCGTTTACGTAAGCGACAGCGCCCGGAAAATTGACCCACCCGGACGACGTGTTGTTCCGGTACGTGCCCTCGAGCTCGACCCGAGGCCCGACAAAATCGTAGCCGATCTTGCCACCGACGGCATATCCGGTCTGTGACTGGTAGCTTCCATCCGTCAGAAGCCAATTGAGGCCGGTATCGATGCCCAGATAGGCCCCCGGCGTGGGCGCAACAGGACTCGCGTTGTCCTGCGCGTTAGCCGCAACCACAGGCATGGCGAAGAGGGCCGCCGCTGCCGACACGAACTTTTTCACTTTCAACACCTCCGTGACTCGTTCGGCGATGCGCGGTCCATCTCGCAATGTCGTTCTTCAATGTTTCGACGGGCCTGCGCAAACCAACCGTCCGGACTAGATGGCGCCGATTGTCGATGTTCGCCAGACCGATCGCCCGACTGAGGACCACTAAATGGTTTCGGAATCTCTCCAACGCACGCGCAGAAATAAACAGAAAATATGCTTCCGTTTTTGATCGGCTTCGCTTGATCGGCCTCGCTTGATCGGATGACCGGAAAGCAGCGCCGCAAACGAGCAGGCCAGCGCCGGGCCGCTAGAATTTGGCGCCGAAACTGAAACGGAAATTCTGCGTCCGGTCGTACGGCTCCTTGACCAGGGGAATTGTGTAGTCGACCCGGATCGGCCCGAACGGCGAAGACCACTGCACGCCGAAGCCGGTGCCGACACGCATCAACGTGCTGTCAAGGATGCTGACGCCCGTCTGCTGAATGGCGCCCCAAGCCGACCCGACGTCGACGAAGGCCTTGCCGACGACTCCGATCTCCTCGGGAAGGCCGAGCGGGAAGCTGAGCTCCCCCATGCCGGTGTAGAAGTATTTGCCGCCCAGCGCGTCTCCGGAATTCGAGTCGCGCGGCCCGACGCCGGCCACCGCCCAGCCCGGCAGCGAGTCGCCGCCGAGGTAGAAACGGTTGTTGAGCCGAAGCGTCGTGTCATTGAACGGAAGAACCAAGCCTCCCGTGGCATTCAGGGAGAAAATCACGTTCTCGATTATTTTCTGATAGATCGATGCATTGACACTGGTGCGAAAGTAGTAGTTGTCACCCGCAAGCCCCGCCAGGGCAACGGTGTTGCGTATGACCCATCCCTTGGTCGGATTGAAACGCTGATCGCGCGTATCCCAGGCAAGGCTCTCGGAAATTTCCGAAGTGATCGACGAGCCCGCCTGCGTCTGCACGGCCGCCGATGCGTAGTAGCCGATGTCATAGATGTTCGTCTGCTTCAGCGTATAGCGGATCGTCTGATTCGTATGCTCGGTGTATGCCCATCCGGCATTCAGGGAGAAGCCCAGATTGGAACTGGCGTATGAGGTGGTCGACTGTCGCGCGTTGGTCATCTTGAAGATGTCGAATCCGGCCGCCAAAGGCCGATCCAGGAAGTACGGCTCCGTGAAACTGAGGTCGATGTTCGACGCCGTCGTCCCCAGAGAGAGCGAGAGTTTGAGGCTCTGGCCCTTGCCGAGCAGATTGCGTTCCTGGATGGAGACGTCTCCCAATATGCCGGACGATGTCGAATAGCCGGCGCCGAAGGTGATATCGCCGGTGCTCTGCTCGGTGACGTTGACCTGCAGGTTGGTCTTGTCGGGGGCCGAACCGGGAGACGCCGAGATGTCGACCTTCTCG
>JAFEFG010000131.1 GCA_018240685.1 Pseudomonadota bacterium
GAGTCGGGCGCCATGCAGGCGTTCCGGTCGCGGCTGTTCACCCGCATCGTGCCGATCCTGAAGGAGATCGGCCTGTTCGGGCCCAAGGTGCAGAAGGCGTTGGGCGACATGGGCGTGCTGGAATACGCCAAGATCGATGTCGAGAAGCTGATCGGCAACGACATGAAGGTCGCCGAGGACTTCGACGCCAAGAAGTTCGTCGAGAAGGCCATCGCAGCCGAGTAGGCACGGTCGGACGACGAGAAGAAGGGGCGCCTGGCGCCCCTTTTTTGTGCTCTCGATTTGTCGCTGCCGCTTGGCCATGCTGGCGCCTTCCAATGAACAGGGAGCGGCCGCCGACATGGATTTCACCTTCACCTCCGAACAGGAAGAACTGCGCCGTACGGTGCGCCGGTTTGCCGAAAGCGAGCTTGCGCCGCTGGTGCGCGAGGCGGAGGAGCGCGAAGCCTTTCCGCGGCCTTTGTTCCGGCGCTTCGGCGAGCTGGGGCTGGTCGGGGTGCGCTATCCGGCGGCCGACGGCGGTTCGGGCTTCGACAAGGTGTCCGACTGCATCGTGCGCGAGGAGATGTCGCGCGTCTGCCAGTCCTTTTCGTCGTCCTGGTCGGCGCACAGCCATCTCGGCATCTGGCCGATCTGGCGCACCGGCACCGAAGCGCAGAAGGACCGGTTCTTTCGTCCGGCGCTGGCGGGCGAGCGCATCGCCGGTTTCGCCCTGTCGGAGCCGGACGGCGGATCCGACATTCGCGCGTTGCGCACGAAGGCCGAGAAAGTCCCCGGCGGCTGGAAGCTCAACGGATCGAAGCTCTACATCACCAACGCACCGATCGCGGATTTCCTGACCTTGGCGGCCCGCACCGATCCGCAGCTCGCACCGTCCTCGATCAGCCTGTTCCTCGTCGAGCTGCCCAATCCGGGCATCGTCGTCACGAGCCTGAAGAAAGAAGGCATCCGGGCGTCGGACACGGGTCTGGTCCATATCAGCGACGCGTTCGTCAGCGACGACTGCCTGCTGGGAGGCCGCACAGGCACCTACCCGGTCATTCTCGACAGCCTGTCGGAGAACCGGGTGGGCGTCGCGGCCAATGCGCTCGGCATGGCTCAGGCCGCGCTCGAGGCGGCCCTCGACTACGCCAAGGTGCGCAAGGTGCGCGGCAAGGCGATCGGCCAGTACCAGGCGATCGCCCACAAGCTGGCCGACATGGCCGCCGACATCGAGGCCGCGCGCTGGCTGGTCTATTACGGCGCCTGGCGGGTCGACCAGGGCACGCTCGATGCCGCGACGGCGGCCAAGGTCAAGCTGGTCGCCTCGGAATGCGCCGTGCGGGTCTCGGAAGCCGCGATCCGCATCCATGGCGGCGCCGGCATCATGCGCGATTACCCGGTCGGCCGGATCCACCGCGATTCGCTCGTCTACGTGATCGGGGAAGGAACGTCGGAGATTCAGCGCAACCTGATCGCGCGCGGTCTCGGCCTCTGAGCGAAGAGTTCAGCGGGCTCCGCCCGGCCGGCGCTATTTGCAAGTCTCGACTTCGGGCGGCGCGCCGATCACCGTCGCAACCCGCGAAATGTCGAGACAGCGGGCGCCGATCCACCCCTTGCCCTGTACGAGCAGCGCCAGCCGGGTGAAGGCCGCAGCCTGCTCCGCCGGCGTCGGCCGGGCGCGGGCGAGGATCCAGTCGAGCGCGTAGAGATTGGAGGTCGCGAAATCGGCCGCGACCACGTCAAGATTCCGTCCCCACAAGGCGGCGTCCTTCGCCGCCGCGCCGGTCGGGTCGGCCAGCGCAGCCAGCCAGGCGTGGGCCTGCTGCACCAGGGCGTAGGGATTGCCATACTGGGCCCGCAATGCCTTGACCTCGCCAGCCACCTCCGCATAGGGCCTTCCCTCGATCGTCTCCTCCGCGCAGCCCGATTCGCGGCAGAGCAATGTGAAGGTCAGATACTCGGCGAGGATGATCTCGATATTGCCGTTGTTGTGCTGGCGCCAGGCGCGCGCCAGGCGCCAGCCCTGCGTGAGCTCGGAGTGCCAAGGCTTGGCGGCCAGCGGGGTGTCGCGCTCCAGGTCGCCGATCACCGTCTGCGCCGCCGCTTGCCATTCGGCGGGAACCTGCGCCCGAGCGGCAGGGGCGATCGCGAACATGAGCAGAGCAAGGGCGAGGCAGAACATGGCGTCAATACTTCCGTGCTGTGGTGCGGTCGGCGCTTTCGTACTGGACGAGATCGTTGGCGCGCAGCTCGGTCGCGTCCCTCGGCATCAGACGCCGCGCCTGCTTTGGCGTAATGAGGCGATAGTGACGCACGTCGTCGACGGCGGCGCCGACCTCCCAGCAATCTTCCTCGTTGGTCACCCACTGGCCGGTCGGGAAACGCCGCAGGTCGACCGGCACGGAATAGCCGCGCAACGTCTTGCGGTCGCCGTCGGAATATTCGTGCAGGTAGGATATCGCGAGCTCCCGCAGGCTGCGATAGACGGGGTCGCGCCAGCGCAGCCAAACATGGTTGCTCTTGGAGATGGCGCCCCAGCAGCCGTCGCGCTTGAACAGGGTCACGACATGGTCGGAATCGCCCTGCGCGGTCATGTCCATCAGCAGCGGCGGCTCGCCCTGCAGCCACAGGGCGCAGGCGGCGGTGAAGGCGGCCTCGATGCAATGGGCCTTGCGATGCTGCAGCACGCCGCGCACGGAGCGCAGCGTGTCGCCTTCTTCCTCGAAATTGGCATGCAGGCCGACCACGAACTGCTGGATGCGTTCGGGTGTCCTCAGTGATCGCAGGATCCGCCCCTCTTCGGCGGTGAGACCCAGCTGGGCCGGAGTGGGCTTGATGAGACGCATCGGTCGCCGATTTTGCCGCGCGGTCGAGTCGCTTGTCATCTCAGGCGGCGGGCCGGCTCAAGTGGCAAGTCGTCTCGGGGCGGCAGCCCGCGCCCTGCTTGGCGAAAGGCCCAAGCCTTCGGCATCGGTCGGAGATTGGTGGAGCTGAGGGGGATCGAACCCCTGACCTCCTCATTGCGAACGAGGCGCTCTCCCAGCTGAGCTACAGCCCCCCACTCTCTCCGAAGACCGCGCGGATAATGCCTGCGGGGCCACCTGTCAAGCAAACCACCCTGTGCTAGCGTTCCGGGGTAAATCCCAATTGGAGTACCAAGCCGTGGCAAACGACAAGAAAGCCGTCCAGACCGATGCCGCCCCCAAGGCGCTGGGGCCCTACGCCCAGGCCATCGTGGCCGGGGGCATGGTCTACTGTGCGGGGCAGATTCCCCTCGATCCGTCGACGGGCAACATCGTGCCGGGCGGCATCACCGAGCAGACCGAGCAGGTCCTGGAGAACCTGCGCGCGGTGCTGAAGGCGGCGGGCTCCGACCTCAACCGGGCGGTCAAGACGACGGTCTTCATCAAGAACATGAACGATTTTGCCACCATGAACGAAGTTTATGGCCGGCCGGAATATTTTGGCCCCAATCCTCCGGCACGCTCGACGGTGGAGGTTGCGCGCCTGCCGCGCGACGTCATGGTCGAGATCGAAGTGGTGGCGCTTGCCTGATACCTTCTACTACGCGATGTCCTGGTTCCTCGGGATCGGCTCCTTCGTGATGCTGATGATGCTCATCGGGCATCTGCTGGTGTCGCTGTTGCTGATCGTCCCG
The DNA here is from genome assembly GCA_018240685.1 of Pseudomonadota bacterium. Taxonomy (GTDB): domain Bacteria; phylum Pseudomonadota; class Alphaproteobacteria; order Reyranellales; family Reyranellaceae; genus Reyranella. Next base: position 3,641 of record JAFEFG010000131.1, read on the forward strand.
ACCTGGCGAATTTGCGACCGCGCGGGTTTCTCCGGCGCCTGGTCGCTTCTGCACCTGGTGCCGGTGATCGGCTCGTTCGTCGTCATGGCCATCCTCGCCTTCGGCGACTGGCCGAACGGCGAAGCCTCGCCGGACGTCGGCGGGTGATGGGGACGGAAATGGTGGCCCTCATGGGGCTGGCGGGTCTCGGCAGCGCCTTTGCGCTGCTGAGCCTCGTGCTCGCGGCCTGGATGGCCTGGCGCATCGTCGAGAAGGCGGGCCTGCCGGGCTGGACGGGCATGGGGGCGATCCTGCTGACGCTGACGGCAGTCGGCACCATCGTGCCGCTGGTTCTGCTCTGGGTCTTCGCCTTCATGCGCTGGCCGCGCGACGAAGGCGCGCCGGTCGCCCGGGCGGCCGGCCCAGGGGCCGGACCGGGGAGCGCACCGTCATCGCCTGCGCCTGCGTCCCTGCCGCCGCCGCCGAAGGCACTGCCGGACGGCCGGCGCTGGCAACTCACGGGTACGCTTGCCGACGGGCGTCCGCTGGCCCTTTCGCTCGATGCCTCGTCACCGGCCTGGATCCTGACCGGCGCACCCGCCGTGCAGCCCACGGATCTGACCATTCCCGATCCGTCGGTGGGGCAGCCTCATGCCCGGCTGATGGTGGCGGGCGCGCGCCTCGGCCTGGCCGACCTCGGCAGCCCCGGCGGTACCTATATCGACGGCGCGCGGCTGCTACCCGAACACGGTCCGCGCGACATCTCCGCGGTGCGTACGGTGCGCCTGGGAAGCGTCGAGCTGACGCTTTCCCGGTCCTGATTCGGCCCGCAAATTGGCTTGGATCGGCAATCCTCGCCGAGTAGGGTGCGCCCGGCCGGCAGGGTGCCGGCAATAAAAGGTAGGCGGGGAGCCGATGCTGTCGCTGGCGTTGCTGATCGACAAAATCATCGACATCTACACTTGGGTCGTGATCGCAAGCGCGATCATGAGCTGGCTGGTGGCCTTTGGTGTGGTGAACACCCGCAACCAGTTCATCCATTGGCTGGTCGAGGTTCTCTATCGCCTCACGGAGCCGGCCCTGCGGCCGCTTCGCAGCCTGCTGCCCAATCTCGGCGGTGTCGACATCTCGCCGGTGATCCTGCTGCTCGGCCTGTTCTTCATTCGCAGCCTGCTGTGGGAGTACGTCTGGCCGGCGCTGGCACGCTGAGCGATCCGTCGTTCCTGCGTCGCGGCGCGTCGGGCGTGACCGTGGAGCTGCGCGTGCAGCCGCGCGCGCGGCGCACCGCGCTGGAGTTGTCGGAGTCGGCGCTCAAGGCGGCCGTCACGACGCCGCCCGAGGACGGCAAGGCCAATGCGGCCGTGATCGCGCTGCTGGCGGAAAGCTGGCGGCTGCCGAAGTCGGCCTTCACCGTGATCAAGGGTGGGACGGCGCGAAACAAGACGATCGGCGTGGCCGGCGATCCGGCGGCGCTGGCGGCCAGGATAGGAGAGTGGGTGAAAGAGCATGGCTGAAGGCAAGTTGATCGACGGCAAGGCGTTCGCCGCCGGCTTGCGCGAGCGCGTGGGTCAGGGCGTGGCGGCGCTCAGGAAGGAGAAGGGCGTGAAGCCCGGCCTGGCGACGGTGCTGGTGGGCGCCGACCCGGCGAGCCAGGTCTATGTGCGCAGCAAGGGCAAGACCGCCGCCGAGCTGGGCATGGCGAGCTTCGATCACCGCCTTCCGGCCGAGACGACCGAACAGGAGCTGCTGACGTTGATCGCGCAGCTCAACATCGATCCTGCCGTCAACGGCATCCTGGTTCAGCTTCCGCTTCCGAAGCACATCGACACCGCGCGCGTGCTGCTGGCGATCGATCCGGAGAAGGATGTCGACGGCTTCCATCCCATCAATGTCGGCCGGCTGGGCTCGATCGCGCCGGGTGCGCCGCTCGACTTCCCGGTGCCCTGCACGCCGCTCGGCTGCTCGATGCTGCTCGCCGATGCGCTGGGGCCGCTTGGCGGCCTTCATGCCGTGGTGATCGGCCGCTCCAATCTCGTGGGACGGCCGGTGGCGCAGCTGCTGCTGCGGGCCGATTGCACCGTCACCATCGCTCATTCGCGCACCCGCGACCTGCCGGCCCTCTGCCGCACGGCGGACATCGCCGTGGTGGCGATCGGCAAGCCGGAATTCGTGCGCGGCGACTGGATCAAGCCGGGTGCGACGGTGATCGATGTCGGCATCAACCGCGTGCCGGCGGCCGAGGGCAAGACGCGGCTGGTGGGCGACGTCGCCTTCGCCGAGGCGTTGCCGGTGGCCGGCCGCATCACGCCGGTGCCGGGCGGCGTCGGTCCCATGACGGTGGCCTGCCTGATGTACAACACGCTGCAGGCCGCGCGCCGCAAGGCGGGCCTGCCGTTCATGGCGATCTGACAGCGCGCGGGCGCTTGCCGCGCGGGATGCGCGCGTCAGGCCGGCATCAGTTCTTCATCATGCCGGCCACGAGCGCGGTGACGTCGTAGCGCATCATCGCCTCGTAGGTCGGAGCGGGGCCGTCCGGCGTCGACAGGGAATCGCTGTAGAGCCGCGGCCCGACGCTGGCCCCGGCGTCGCGAGCCACCTGCTCGACCAGCGCGGGATTGGTGAGGTTCTCGACGAACAGCGCCTTGATCTTTCGGGCGCGCACTTCGCGGATCAAGGCGGCGACGTCGCGCGCCGTCGGCTCGCTGTCGGTGTTGTAGCCGCGCACCGCCTCGAACTGCACGCCATAGGCGCGGGCAAAATACTGGAAGGAATTGTGCCCGGTGATCGCCTTGCGTCGGTCCGGCGGCACCTTGGCGATCTCGGCGCGGATCCAGGCATCGAGCGCGGCGAGCCGCCGGTCGTAGTCTTCCGCGCGGGCGCGGTAGTAGGCGGCGTTCGCCGGAGCGGCGGCGGCCAGGCCTTCGGCAATGTTGGCCACGTAGTGACGGGCGCAGGCGACATCCAGCCAGCAATGCGGATCGAGCGTGGCTGACGCTCCCTGCGAGGCGACAATGCGCCTGCCCTTGAAGGAAGAGGCCTCGGCCAGGCGGTCGAGCCAGCCCTCGAAACCCAGGCCGTTGCTCACCAGCACCTGCGCGGCGGCAAGCCTGCGCGCGTCCACGGGCGTTGGCTGGTAGGTATGCGCATCGGTATTCGGTCCGACGATGACGCTGCCCTCGACACGATCGCCGCCGACCTGGGCCACGAAGTCACCGAGAATGGAGAAGGTCGAGACGACGTCGAGCCGCGTCTGGCCCAAAGCCGGCAGGGCACCGCCGAGAAGCAGCAGGACGATCAGGAATGCGCGCATTTGTTATAATATAACATGCGTGACGGCGCTGTCATCCCGTCGTGCCGGCAGGCGGCTCAGAGCGGGAAGTCGAGCCAGTGCGGCACATGTCCCGTCGCCTCGAAGAAGCGCATCAGGTCGGCCGGCGCGATGGCCGTCGTCATGGTGTTGGTGAGCGGATGGGCGTTGACCGGCCCGCCGTCCCTGAGGCCGCTGTCGAGCACCAGCGTGACGCGCCGGTCCGCGTCGTTCACCACGGCGAACGGCGTGACCGAGCCGGGCTCGACGCCCAGCGTGCGGCGCAGCCGCTCGGGGCTGCCGAACGAAAGACGGCCTGCCTCCAGCACCTCGCCCAGCCGCTTGAGGTCGATGCTGCGATCCTCGAGCGCCACCACGAGCCACATCTCCTCCTTCTTGTTGCGCAGGAAGAGATTCTTGATGTGATGTCCGGGCAGGTCGCCGCGATGGACCTTTGCCTCGTCGACGGTGAAGACCGGCGCATGCTCGACCGTGCGATGGGTGATGCCCAGTGCGTCGAGACGGGCGAATAGTTGTTGTGGGCTCAGCATCGGGACGGGCTACAGTGCGGGAATGAAAGGTATCGTTCTGTCTGGCGGCAGTGGCACGCGGCTTTACCCGATGACTCGGGCGGCAAACAAGCAGCTCCTGCCCGTCTACAACAAGCCGATGGTCTATTATCCGCTCACCACGCTCATGCTGGCGGGATGCCGGGAGATCCTGCTCGTGGTCAATCCGCAGGATCTGGAGGCCTATCGGCGTCTGTTCGGGGATGGCAGCCAGTGGGGGCTGCGCATCGATTATGCCGTGCAGCCGCGGCCGGGTGGCATCGCCGAGGTGTTCCTCGTCGGCCGCGACTTCATCGGCAAGGACCGGATCGGCCTGATCCTGGGCGACAACCTCTTCTATGGCGACTCCCTGCCGGCCGTGGCCGAGCGCGGTGCGCGGGCGAGCGGGGCCGTGATCTACGCCTACTGGGTCAGCGATCCCTCCGCCTACGGGGTCGTGGAATTCGACGCGGCCGGCCGGCCGGTTTCGATCGTCGAGAAGCCCAAGGCGCCGCGCTCGAACTGGGCGGTGACCGGTCTCTATTTCTACGATTCCGACGTCTGCGACGTGGCGGCCTCGCTGCCGCGCTCGGCGCGCGGCGAGCTCGAGATCAGCGACGTCAATGCGCACTACCTGAAGGAAGGCCGGCTGACGGTCGAGAAGCTCGGCCGCGGCTATGCCTGGCTCGACACCGGCACGCCCTCGAGCCTCCTGCGAGCGGCGCAGTTCGTCGAGACCGTCGAGGACCGCCAGGGCCTGCAGATCGGCAGCCCGGAGGAGGTGGCCTGGCGCAAGGGCTATATCGACGATGGGGCGTTCGCCCGCCTGATCGAGCCGATCAAGGAAAGCGAGTACGGGAAATACCTGCAGCGCCTGCTGGCCCGGGGGTGAGATTCGGCGGGCTTGCCAAGGCGGAGAAAAACCCCTATCAGGACCGCCTTCCGGCAACTACCCGGCCGGAAATACGGAGCGCGGGCGTAGCTCAGGGGTAGAGCACGACCTTGCCAAGGTCGGGGTCGAGGGTTCGAATCCCTTCGCCCGCTCCAATTTTTCCAGCAGTCTTGCGATGCATCGCCGAAGCCTTCGCCCTCCCCCGCGAAGGCCGTGGCGTGCACGGATAGTCGTCTCCGTGCGCCGCTCTAGCGACGTACCATCCCCTTCACGGCGTTGGCGCGCGACGTCTCCTGGATCCTGCCATCCGGTCCCGGCGTCAGGCGCGCCTTCACCTTTTGCCTGAGCTGGTCGAGGGTCGGCTCGGGCAGCGCCGCGATCGCCGTCGAAAGGCCGGGCGCCAGAATGGAGGTCGACCAGTAGTCGTCGAAATCCGCAAAGGTCCGCTGGACCACGAGTTCGCGGGTTTCCACGGCCTCGAGGCCGGCGCCCGTCCAGAGATCGGCCAGGCCCTGCAGGCTGGAGACCTGATGGTTCGATGGCAGGGGCGTTTCCCGCCCGATGGCGCGCAACTCGGCCCGGATCGGCCCCACGGGCAGGCCGTTGCCGGGCACGTCCCAGGCGTAGGCCGATACCCAGCCGCCGGGTTTCACGACCCGGACCATCTCCGCGGCGCCTTTGGCCGGGTCGGGCACGAAGAAGATGACGAGGGCCATGACCGCGGCGTCGAACTGGCGGTCCGCGAAGGGCAGCGCCATCGCATTCCCCTGCTGGAATCGGGCCGGCGGATCGGCGATTCGGTTCCGGGCATAGGCGATCTGGCCTTCCACCGGATCGACGGCCTCGATCGCCGCCGGGGCGCAGCGATCGACGAGAAGCTGGGTGAAGGCTCCGTTCCCGCAGCCGACGTCGACCCACGTCAATCCAGGTGCGGGCGCAAGCCAGTCGAGGAAATGGTCGCCCGCGAGCCTGCTCCAGATGCCCATCATGCGCTCATAGACGGCGCCATCGTCGAAGCGAAATTGCTGTCCTGACATCTTGGGTCTCCCCGAGACTCCGATCATGCCTGCTGGCACGCCCGTTCCCCAATGCGTTCACACCCAGCGATGGCATATGAGCATGCCGCCCGGCAGCCGGCCAGTTCCGGCGCGGCCCGGTGTCGGGGCGTGGGTGGCACGGCCGCTCGCGTGATGGCATAAGCCGGCCATCGCGCCCCAACCGGATACACCGATGAACGCCTTCTGGAGCCAGGTCGCCCGCACGCTTTCGCCCTACGTGCCGGGCGAGCAGCCGCGGATCGCCAACCTGGTCAAGCTCAACACCAACGAGAGCCCGTTCGGTCCCTCGCCGCTGGCACTGGAGGCGATGCGGACCGCCGCTTCCGACACGATGCGGCTCTACCCTGATCCCGAGGCGACCGAGCTGCGCGAGGCGCTGGCGGCCCATCACGGCGTGACGCCCGCGCAGGTGTTCGTCGGCAACGGGTCGGACGAGGTGCTGGCGCATGCCTTCGTGGCGCTCCTCAAGCAGCCGAAGCCGCTGCTCTATCCCGACGTCACCTACAGCTTCTATCCCGTGTGGGCGCAGCTGTTCGGCCTCACCTGCGAGACGGTGCCGCTCGACGATGGCATGCGCGTGCGAATCGAGGAATACCGGCGCGAGGCCGGCGCGATCGTGCTCGCCAATCCCAACGCGCCGACCGGCATCGCACTGTCGCGGGCGGAGATCGCCCGGCTGCTCGAGGAGCATGCCGACATCCCGGTGCTGATCGACGAGGCCTATGTCGATTTCGGCGGCGAGAGCGCGGTGCCGCTGATCGCCGATCATCCCAACCTGCTGGTCGTGCAGACGATGTCGAAGTCGCGCGCGCTCGCCGGCCTGCGCGTCGGCTATGCGCTGGGCGATGCCGGGCTGATCGAGGCGCTCGGCCGCGTGAAGGACAGCTTCAATTCCTATCCGCTCGGCCGCATCGCGCTCGCGGGCGCGACGGCCTCGGTGCGCGACGATGCCTACTTCCGCGCGAGCTGCGCTCGCGTCGTAGCCGGACGCGAGGCGATGACGCGCGAGCTGGAGAGGCTCGGCCTCTCGGTCCTGCCGTCGCGTGCGAACTTCGTCTTCGCCCGACACCCGGATCGGGACGGGGCGGACTTTGCGGCCGCGCTGCGCCAGCGTGCGGTGCTGGTGCGCCATTTCAACAAGCCGCGCACGGCGCCCTACATGCGCATCACCGTCGGGACGAACGACGACATCGAGCGCCTGATCGCTGCCGCCGCCGACTTCCTGAAAGGATGACTGGCCGCGCCCTGCCGCCATCCTCGCGCGAAATTGGCCGCAATTCGATGCTTGTCAGGCGGTATCGCGCGGTGTTCCCTGCCGCGCCCTGCAACCCGGGAAGCATCATGGCCTCGCTTGCGATCGTTCGAACCGTCTCCGACCTGCGCCGCGCCGTGGCCGAGCATCGTGCTGCCGGGCGCACGATCGGCATGGTGCCGACGATGGGCGCGCTGCACGAAGGCCATGTCAGCCTGGTGAAGGGCGCGCTCGACCGCGGCGACGTGCCGGTGACCTCGATCTTCGTCAACCCGACGCAGTTCGGACCCAACGAGGATTTCTCCGCCTATCCGCGCGGCGAGGCCGACGACTTCGCGAAGCTCGAAGAGGCCCGGTGCCGGATCGTCTTCGCGCCGAGCGTCGAGGAGATGTATCCCGGCCCGCAGCTCACCACCGTCACGGTCGGCGGCAGCATCACCGAAGGCCTGTGCGGTCCGTTCCGGCCCGGCCATTTCCAGGGCGTGGCGACCGTCGTGTGCAAGCTCCTGATGATGGCGACGCCGGACCGCGGCTACTTCGGCGAGAAGGACTACCAGCAGCTCCAGGTGCTGAAGCGCATGGCGCGCGATCTCAACCTGCCGGTCGAGATCGTCGGCATGCCGACCGTGCGCGAGCCCGACGGCCTCGCCATGTCGTCGCGCAACCGCTACCTGTCGGCGGAAGAGCGCCAGCGCGCGCTGGCCCTCTATCGCGCGCTGAACGCAGCGGCGGATTCCGTGCGGGGCGGCAAGGCCGCGTGTGCGCCGGTCGAGGCGGAGGCGGCGCAGTCGCTGCTGAAGGCCGGCTTCGACAAGGTGGAGTATTTCAGCGTCGTCGATGCCGACACGCTGGCGCCGCTGGAGAGGGTGACGGGGCCGGCGCGCATCGCGGCGGCGGCGCGGCTCGGCCGTACGCGGTTGATCGACAACATTGCGGTGTGACATGGCGGCCGCTCGCGCGGTTTCCATACCCGCAGGCAGCCGGCTGGCGGCTCTCTATCCCGGCGCCGATCTTGCCGACGCCTTCGCGGCCGCCCTGCCGCGCTCGGCGGCGCGCGACGTGGAGGTGCTGACGCGCTTCCTGTTCTCCGATCCGCCCCGGTGGTTCAGGCTTCTTCTTGCGATTCGCGACGGCATCATGCGTCCGTTCGGCGTCAAGACGTCGTCGGACGTTGGCGACTCGGTCGACGCCGCGCGCCGCGTCGACTTCTTCCCCGTGCTTGCGGTCCATGAGGACGAACTCATCCTCGGCGAGGACGACCGCCATCTCGACTTCCGCGTTTCCGTGCTGCTGAGAAAGGCGGACGCGGGCCGGCAGGATGAACTCGTCGCGACGACTGTCGTTCATTGCCACAACGTCCTGGGGCGGGCGTATCTTCTGGTGATATGGCCGTTCCATCGACTGGTCGTCCGCTCCCTGTTGAGCCGGGCGACGCAGCGGGGATGGCCGTCCGGTCCGTACTGAGCCCGTCTCGGGCGGATCATGATCCCTACTGCACACGCTGCGGTCGCCATCGGCAAATAGGCCTCCTGGCAGGACTCGTGCTAGGCATCGATGCGGATTGCGCGATCGAATGGATGGCCATGGACCTGCGCCAGTTGCAGACGCTGCTCGTGGTGGCCGAGGTGGGCAGCCTCAAGAAGGCGGCACTGCGGCTGCGCATCGTCGAGACGGCGCTCAGCCGCCAGATCAGGCTGCTGGAAGAGGAATTGCGCACGCCGCTGTTCGAGCGGCACGGCCGCGGCCTGACGCCGACGGAAGCGGGCCGGCGCATGATCGAGCGGGCGCGTCCCATCCTGGCCGATCTCGACCAGCTCAGGTCGGAGATGCTGTCGCGGCGCAACGCGGTCGCGGGCAGGGTCGCGATCGGGCTTCCGTGGCTGTTGCTGGACACGCTGAGTTCGCGGCTGGCCACCGGCTTCATCCCGCGCTATCCGGCCGTCAACATCCGGCTGGTCGGCGGCGTCTCCAATCAGCTCCGGCGCATGCTGCAGTCGGGCGATCTCGATCTCGCGCTCTTCTTCGACGTCGAGCCGGCGCCCGATCCGCAGCTCAAGCCGCTCTTCTCGGAGCGGATGCTGCTGGTCGGCAGCCGGGCGTGCGGCTATCGGCTCGACCGCCCGCTGCCCTTCACGCATCTCGCCAAGGTGCCGCTGGCCCTGCCGGAGGTGGAGGAGCCGTTCCGCGCCCATCTGGAAGCGCTGGCACGCGAGCGCAAGCTTTCGCTCGACGTGCGCTTCGAGGTCGGCGCGCTGCAGGCGCTTCGCGCGCTCGCGATGAACGGCCTTGCCCAGGTCTTCGCATCCCTGCATGCCGTTCGGGCCGACCTCGAGGTCGGGCTGCTGACCGC
>JAFEFG010000132.1 GCA_018240685.1 Pseudomonadota bacterium
AAAGCCGGGCGCCTAAGTTCGGGATGCAGCAAGCGCAGGAGCCGGGCAGCATGACCGCCGTCACATTCGACGCTGAGACCAAGCCCGCCGCCGCGTGGGGCGCGGTGCTGTCGATGGCGCTGTGCGTCGCGATGCTGATCGCGTCCGAATTCATGCCGGTCAGCCTGCTGACGCCAATGGCCGAGGGCCTCCGCGCGACCGAAGGACAAACCGGACAGGCCATCTCGATCAGCGGTTTGTTCGCGGTCGCGGCCAGCCTTCTCATCACCACCGCAGCCGGCAGGATGAACCGCAAATGGGTCATGGTGGCGATGACCGCCTTCATGCTGGCCTCGCTCGTCCTGGTTGCGGCGGCGCCGAACTTTGCCGTGCTGATGATCGGCCGGGTACTGCTCGGCATCTGCATCGGCGGATTCTGGGCGCTGGCGACCGCAGTCATCATGCGGCTGGTCCCCGAAGGCGAAGTGTCAAAGGCGCTCGCGCTCATGTATGGCGGTCAAGCTATGGCAGCGGCCTTCGCCGCGCCGATCGGCAGTTACCTCGGCGGCATGTTCGGCTGGCGCGCGGTGTTCTGGGCGCTGACGCCGATCGTCGCGCTCAATCTCGTCTGGCACCTGGTCGCTCTTCCTTCGCTGCCTGCCCGCCAGCGGCAGGACTTCCGGGCCATGCTGGATCTACTCAAGCGACCATATTTTCTGCACGGCCTTGCCGCCTGCATGCTGTCGTGGGGCTCGGCCTTCAGCATGTTCACCTATCTGCGGCCCTTTCTGGAAAAGGTGACGGGCGCGGACGTGACCACGCTGTCGGTCCTGTTGCTGATCCTCGGCTGTGCCGGCTTCTTTGGCACCTGGGCTGCGGGGCGCTTCCTCAATGGCAATGTTGCGCCGTTCCTGAAGCTGCCGGCACTGGTGATGGGCGGCGCCACCGTAGGGCTGCTGCTGCTCGGATTCTCGCCCATCGCCGCGGGCCTGTTCATGGCGATCTGGGGCGCGATGAACACCATGTTCTCGGTCATCTGGATGACCTGGATGTCGCAGAACGCCGACGATGCGCCAGAGGCGGGCGGCAGCCTGATGGTCGCGGCGATCCAGGCGTCGATCCTGCTCGGTGCGGTAGTGGGCGGACTGCTGCTGGATGCCCTTTCGATCCAAGCGACCTTCATCGGAAGCGTGGCCCTGGCCGGAGCGGCGCTCCTGCTGATCGGCAACGGCCACAAAATGCTGAAGCCGAGCGCCGCCCTCTAGGTTGGAGACTTCAAGATGTCGACGAATGCTCTTCTCGAGAGTTCCACCGATGGGGCCGGCCTTCTCATGGACCGGCGTCGGCTGATGACGCTGACGGGTGCTGGAATCGCAGCATTCGGCACGATGTCTTTTGGACCACCATCATTTGCGAAAGGCTCAGCCATGACGAACGAATGGGACAAGACCTTTCCGAAGAGCGATAAGGTCGATCATCAGAAAGTCACCTTCAAGAACCGCTACGGCATCACTCTGGCCGGCGATCTGTACCTGCCGAAGGATCGTGCCACCAGGCGGCTTGCAGGGCTCGCCGTCGGCGGCCCGTTCGGCGCGGTGAAGGAACAGTCATCGGGCCTCTACGCGCAGACCATGGCGGAGCGCGGCTTCGTCACGCTGGCATTCGACGGGTCCTTTACCGGCGAGAGTGGTGGCGAACCGCGCAATGTCGCCTCGCCGGATATCAACACCGAGGACTTCAGCGCCGCGGTCGATTTCCTCGGCCTGCATCGGTCGGTCGATCGCGAGCGGATCGGAATCATCGGCATATGCGGCTGGGGCGGGATGGCCTTGAACGCCGTCGCCGTGGACAAGCGCGTCAAGGCGGTCGCAACCAGCACCATGTACGATATGACCCGCGTGATGTCGAAGGGCTACAACGACAGCGTCACGCTCGAACAGCGCACGCAGACGCTGGAGCAGCTGAGCCGCCAGCGTTGGGCGGATGCGGAGCACGGAGCTCCAGCTTACCAGGCACCCTACAATGTGCTGCACGGCGGCGAAGCGCAGTTCCTCGTGGACTATCACGACTATTACATGACGCCGCGCGGCTATCACGCTCGCGCGGTCAATTCCGGCAACGCGTGGACACAGACCACACCGCTGTCGTTCATGAACATGCCGCTCCTGACCTACATCAAGGAGATCTCGCCGCGCCCGGTCCTGCTGGTCCACGGTGAGAAGGCTCACTCGCGCTATTTCAGCGAGACCGCCTTTGCGGCCGCGGCGGAGCCCAAGGAGTTGATGATTATCCCTGGCGCCAGCCATGTCGATCTCTACGACCGCCTGGACCTGATCCCGTTCGACAGGCTCCAGTCGTTCTTCGAGCAGCACTTGGCATAGGCGTGCGGCTGTGACGACCTTGAGACAACCCCTGGCTTGGCTCCTTGCCGCCGCCTTGGCCGGCGCCTGCACGGCCCCGGCGTCCAGCGCCGATGGTGCGTCCCAGGAGCAGCACCATTCTGAGCAGAGCGTAGAGGGACCGATGAAGATCAGGATTGTGGCCGCCGGCCGAGCGCTGACGGCGGAACTGGAGGATAGCGCGGCGGCGCGGGACTTCGCCGCCCTCCTGCCGCTCGATCTGACACTGAGCGATTATAACCGCACCGAGAAGATCGCCGATCTGCCGCGGCGCCTCTCGATCGAAGGCGCGCCCAAAGGGATCGACCCGACTGTCGGCGATATCGCCTACTACGCCCCTTGGGGCAATCTCGCGATCTTCTATCGCGACTTCGGCTACTCGCGTGGGCTGGTCCGTCTCGGTCGCCTGGAAGGCGACGCCGAGGGCCTGGTTAAGCTCGACGGCCCCGCCCGTATTGAACTTTTTCCTCACAAGAATTGAGCGGAGAGGCGCCACCCAGGCCAGCGCGGCGTTATGCGGAAACAAGCCGGCACCATCTTGCAGAGCCGCGATGCGGCGCAACGAAGAACGCCATTGATTCGGGCGGTGACCACACTGGCACTGCTCGCCCCCAACAACTCGGCGAACGCCGACCCAATGAGGAAGACCGACATGGAAATCACGCGTAAAGCCGACCTGCAGATCGTCGATGGGCCGGCCGAGTATTTTACCGGGAAGGTGACGATCACCGGCCAGTTCCAGCGTCCAGGACCATCGCGGGTCGGCGGGGCCATCGTCCATTTCGAGCCGGGGGCGCGAACGGCGTGGCACACCCATCCGGCAGGCCAGACCCTCATAGTCACCGAAGGCGTCGGCTGGACTCAGGTCGAGGGCGGACCGAAGCTTGAATTCCAAGCAGGCGACATCCTGTGGTGCCCGGCGGAGCACAAGCACTGGCACGGCGCGACGCCGCATGAAGGCATGACCCACATTGCCATCCAGGAGTCGATCGACGGCACGCCCGTGACGTGGATGGAGAAGGTCACTGACGAGCAATATCTCGCGCCGGTGACGAAGGATCGAATCGAAAGGTAACCAGCATGATACTCGAAGAAACCTTCGCCCTTTCCAACGGCGTGACAATTCCGAAACTGGGCCTCGGAACCTGGCTGGTTCCAGACGATGAGGTCGCAGGCCTGGTCCGCAACGCGATCGAGATCGGCTACCGCCATATCGACACGGCACAAGCCTACGGGAACGAGCGCGGCGTCGGTGAGGGGCTGCGGGCAAGCGGCATCGCTCGCGACGAGATCTTCCTGACCACGAAGCTCGCTGCCGAGAGCAAGAGCTTCGCCGACGCAAGGAGCCGGATCGACGGCTCTCTCGTGGCGCTGGCCGTCGATCACATCGACCTGATGCTCATCCACAGTCCCCAGCCTTGGTCGGAGTTTCGCAAGGGCGAGCATTTCCTCGAAGGTAATCTTGAAGCGTGGCGCGCACTGGAAGAAGCGCATGCCGCCGGCAAGGTCCGCGCAATCGGTGTCTCCAATTTCGAGCGGGTCGATCTCGACAACATCCTCGACAACGCGACCGTGCGGCCGACGGTCAATCAGATCCTGGCGCATGTCGGTAACACGCCGTTCGACGTGATCGATTATTCGAAAAGCAAGGACATTCTGGTCGAGGCCTATTCCCCGGTCGCGCACGGGGCGGTGCTGAACAACCGGAACCTGGCAGCCATGGCCGAGGGTTACGGCGTGAGCGTGGCCCAGCTCTGCATCCGCTATTGCCTGCAGCTTGGCCTCGTTCCGCTGCCGAAGACCACCAATCCCGCCCACATGCGCGCCAACGTCGCCGTGGATTTCACCATTTCCGACACAGACATGGAGACGCTGATGAATGCGGATCGCGACACGGACTATGGTGAGGCGAGTAAGTTTCCCGTCTTCGGCGGGTAGGGCCCGATAGCATCACACAGCTGCGCAGAGGCGGTGTCCGCCGAGCTGGGGGGGGGTGGCCAGCCCGGCGTACGTCAATCAGGGCGACTTGAACGTTCGATCTTAGCCAAAGCCGTCATTCCCAACGACGGTATCGAAGACGGATAAATCCCCTTGCGGCCACGGCCCACGTGCCGCACGTCCCGACTCTTGTCTGCACCAACTCGCCGAATCCACCGCCCGGGCGATGGCGAAGCGCAATCGCGGCCGCTAGCGCACCACCGACGCGGTCTGCCCGAACAGCACCTTGCGCTGCTCCTCGGTATTGATGCCGGGCGTTTGGCGCAGCTCGGCGCCAACCGCCTTGCCCTTCACCACCGCCGGCCGCTTGCCCATCGTCTCCTGCAGGTAGCGCTTGAGATGCGGGAAGTCATCCACGTTCTGCCCGAAGTTCTTGTAGCCCACGAGCCAGGGCCAGATCGCGAAGTCGGCGATCGAGATCTCGCCGGCCACGAACTCGCGCTCGGCGAGCCGCTTGTTCAGAACGCCGAACAGGCGATTGACCTCGTTGGTGTAGCGGTCCTGGCCGTACTTGAGGGCCTCGGGCGGGTTGAATTGCGGCGCATACATGCGAAAGTGATTGGCCTGTCCCGCCATCGGCCCGAGCCCGCCCATCTGCCAGTTGAGCCATTGCAGGGCTTCGTACTTGCCGCGCACGTCCTTGGGCAGGAACTTGCCGGTCTTCTCGGCCAGGTATTGCAGGATCGCGCCCGATTCGAAGACCGAAACGGGCTCGCCGCCGCCCGGAGGAGCGTGATCGACGATCGCCGGCATGCGGTTGTTGGGGCTGATCTTGAGGAACTCCGGCTTGAACTGCTCGCCGGTGCCGATGTTCACCGGCATGAGCTTGTAGGGCAGCCCGCATTCCTCGAGCATGATGGAAATCTTCCAGCCATTGGGCGTCGGCCAGTAGTAAAGATCGATCATGACGGCGTCTCCCGAAGACGGTGGATTTGCAGGCGACACTAGACGATCCGCGCGCCAAGGCGAAGCCGCGAACGTTCCGCTAATCCCTTATCGGCCGAAGTGGCATGTCATCGCCGACAGGCATGTCGGCATCGACTTCCCGTAAGCAATTGTTCACATTCCGCAGCCGCCCGCACAGCATGCAACCGTCCCTTTCCATCGGCCTCCGTCGACCTGACATTTCCAGGAGCGAAACTTGATCTACGTTAATTCGATCCTCCAGCCCGGCGAAACGGTCCGGGTGATCGGCAGGCTGCACTGGATCGTGTACGGGCGGGCGATCGCGCTGCTGGCGGCGGGAATTGTCCTGCTGATCTACGCGCAGACCCTGGCGCCGCAGATCGCGCGCCCGGTCGGGTGGATCGGCTGGGGGGTCGTCGTGCTGGCTGCCCTCGCCGCGCTGCAGGCCTGGTTCGTGCGCTGGACGACCGAACTTGCCATCACCTCGACCCGCGTCGTCTACAAGCGCGGCTTCCTGCGCCGCTACACGGTCGAGATGAACATGGACAAGGTCGAGACCGTGAACGTCGAGCAGTCGCTGACGGGACGCCTGCTGGACTACGGCTCCATCCGCGTGCTGGGAAGCGGACAGGGGATCGAGCACCTCGATAGGATCGCCACCCCCATCCGGCTGCGGAACGCCATCATCGCTCGCTGAGGGCGCTCCCGACGGGCGTCAGTCCTGCAGGGCCTGCGCGGCGGCTTCCTCCACGCGCTCGAGCCAGACGAACTCGAGCGACTTGCGCACTTCCTCGGGGATGTCGTCGTAATCCCGCCGGTTGCGCGCCGGCAGCAGCACCCGCTTGATGCCGGCGCCGGCGGCGGCAACGACCTTTTCCTTGATGCCGCCGACCGGCAACACCAGCCCGCGCAGGCTGATCTCGCCGGTCATGGCCGTGTCGCTCCGGACCGTCCGTCCCGTCAGCAGCGAAGTGAGCGCGATGAACATCGCCACACCCGCACTCGGCCCATCCTTGGGCGTCGCGCCGGCGGGCACGTGGACATGGATGTCGTTCTTGTCGAACATGGCTGGATCGATCTTGAGCGTCCCGGCCATGCTCTTGACGAGGCTGAGCGCGGCCTGCGCGCTCTCGCGCATGACTTCGCCGAGCTGGCCGGTGAGCAGGAGCTTGCCGCCGCCCGGCGTGCGGGTCGCCTCGATGAACAGGATATCGCCGCCGACAGGCGTCCAGGCCAAGCCGGTCGCCACGCCGGGAACCGCGGAGCGCATGGCGACTTCGTTCTCGAAACGCGGCGCACCCAGGACCTTCTCCACCAGAGCTTCGTCGACACGCTTCGGTCCGGTCACCCCTTCGGCGACCTCGACGGCGATGTGCCGCAGCACGCGTCCGATCTCGCGCTCGAGACTGCGCACGCCAGCCTCGCGCGTGTAGCTCTCGATGATGCGCTTCAGGGCGGCATCGTCGATCTCCACCTGCTCGGGCTTGAGGCCGTTGGCCTCGAGCTGGCGGCGCACGAGGTAGCGCTTGGCAATCTGCAGCTTCTCGCCCGCCGTGTAGCTCGACAGCGAGATGATCTCCATGCGGTCGCGCAGCGGGCCCGGGATCGTCTCCAGCATGTTCGCCGTGGTGATGAACACCACGCGGCTGAGGTCGAACGGTACGTCGAGATAGTTGTCGCGGAACGTCGCGTTCTGCTCGGGATCGAGGACCTCGAGCATCGCCGCCGCCGGATCGCCGTGGACGCCGCTGCCCATCTTGTCGATCTCGTCGAGCATCATGACGCAGTCGCGCGCGCCCGCCTTGCGGATGCCCTGGATGATGTTGCCGGGCATCGCGCCGACATAGGTACGGCGATGGCCCCGGATCTCGGCTTCGTCGTGTACTCCGCCCAGGCTCACGCGCACGAACTTGCGGCCCATGGCGCGCGCGATCGACTGCCCCAGCGACGTCTTGCCGACACCCGGCGGTCCGGCGAGACAGAGGATCGGCGCCTTGCCCTCGGGAGCGAGCTTGCGCACGGCGAGATACTCGACGATCCGCTGCTTGATCTTCTCCAGGCCGAAGTGATCGGCATCGAGGATGCGCCGCGCCTCGGCGATGTCGATGTCCTTGTGCTCCGGCGGCGCCCAGGGCAGCTCGACAAGGATGTCGAGATAGGTGCGGATCATGCTGTACTCGCTCGCCGCCTCCGGCGTGCGCTGCAGCCGCCGCAGCTCCTTGCGTGCCGCCGCCTCGACCTCGGGCGGCATCTTCGCCGCTCCGATCGCCTTCTCGAGATCGACGAGCTCCTGCTTGTTGGTCCCCTCCTCGCCCAGCTCGCGCTGGATAGCGGCCATCTGCTCGCGCAACAGCACTTCACGCTGCCGCGTGTCGAGCGATGCCTTCGTCTGCTTGCCGATCTCCGCCGACAGGCGCAGCACCTCGAGCCGATGGGCCAGCAGCTTCGAGATCTTGTCGAGCCTGGGCACCAGATCGACGGCGTCGAGCTGCTCCTGCTTCTCGGGCGGCGTGGCGTCGAGATAGGTCGCGGCGAGATCCGCCAGCAGCCCAGGCGATGTCGTTGCCTCCACCGTCTGGCGCAGCTCCGGGGGCACCTGGGGCAACAGGTCGAACACCTCGCGGACCTGATCGCGCAGCACCAGGAAGCGGGCTTCGATTTCGGCCCCCGTCGGCGCCGGTTCAGCCAGATGAAGGCCGCGCGCCAGCAGGAACGGATATCCCTCGACGAAGGAGTCGATCCGGAAGCGCTGGACGCCCTGGCAGACCAGGTGATGGCCGCCCTCGGGGCTGGTCACATAGCGCAGGACATTTGCCACGGTGCCGACGCGATAGAGATCGTCCGGTCCAGGCTGGTTGTTCTCTGGGTCACGCTGCAGCACCAGGACGACCTGACGCTGCTCGCGCACGGCTTGCTGGACCGCCGCGACCGAAGACGGCCGGCCGACCGTGATCGGCAGGACAACCTCGGGAAACAGGACCGTGTTGCGAACCGGCACGACGATGAAGGCATCCGACGGCAGCGGCTTCACCGTTCCGCCGCCGGCACCAGTATCGGTGGCGACATCAGGCGGCGTCATGGCGTGGCACTCCGTCCGGCCTTGGGCAATTCGATCACGAGACAGCCGTTGGCGACCGCCGTCCGCGGCTTGTCGTAGCGACCCGCCGGCAAGGCGATCTGCCGCTCGAAGCGCCCCTGCGGCAGTTCCAGGCGGTGGATGCGCGCGGTCCGGAGCTGCGGTGGCACGACCCGCTCGCCGGAAATACCCAGCACGCCATTGCGAATCACGAGCTGGACCTTCTGCGGATCGACGCCCGGCAACGCCACCAGGATCAGGACGGCATCGTCCGTTTCCAGCATGTCGGTGGGCGGCTCCCAGCAGGCGGGGCCGCTCTGGCGCGCCATGACGGGCGGATTGAATATCTCGCGATGCAGTTGCTCGGCACGCGCCAGCATCTGCAGCGCTTCCGACCACATCCAGTTACGGGGATCACCGGTGCTCATCTCGCCCCCTATATGGGGAGAAATTTCCCGGCTGCACCTCCTCCTCGCCTTGATTTCGATCAAAGGGGCGGCAAGCGGGCCTCTCCGTCAGTTCACCAGCGCCTGGTAGACAAGATCCCGCAGCAGGGTCTGGTACTCCCGCGCAACGCTGGGCGCCTGCATCATGAAGACGACGTACATGTGTTCCCGCGGATCGTGCCAGAAATAGGTCCCCCAGACGCCGGCCCACTGGTAGTCGTAGGGCGAACCCGGCAGGGGATTGCGGCCCTGGTCGATGCGCACGGCGAAGCCCAGTCCGTAGCCCTGCCCGACCCGCGCACTGGGCTCGAGCGGCCCCATGCGCCACATGCCCTCGCCCATCTCGATGTCGGGCGGCAGGTTGTTGGCGGTCATCAAGTCGATGGTCTTGCGCGAGATGACGCGCACGCCGTCAAGCTCGCCTCCGTTGGCGAACATCTGGAGGAACCGCGCATAGTCGGCAGCAGTCGAGACCAGCCCTGCGCCGCCCGACTTCCAGGTCGTCCGCATCGTGACGTCGGGAATCGGAGGGAGCTCGTTCTTGGGGCCTTCCTTCTGGGGACGCGCGCCCCTGTCCTTCTTCTCGGCCGGAACGTCGAAGCCGGTATCGCCGAGCTTGAGCGGCTTGGCGATGCGTTCCTCGATGAACTTGTCCAGCGGCAGCCCCGAGACCACCTCGATGACGCGGCCGAGCACGTCGGTCGACATCGAATACTCCCAGTGCGTACCCGGCTGATAAAGCAGCGCCAGCTTCGCAAGCTTGGCTGCCATCTCGGCATTGGTCTGGTCGGGGGTCGCCACCTTCATGTCGAGATAGGACTGCTTGACGACATTGGTGCCGAGCGCCCCGTAGGTGAGGCCCGAGGTGTGACGCATCAGGTCGAGGATGGTCATCGGCCTTGCCTGCGGCTCGAGCCTCATCGCCACCGTGCCGTCCGGATTGGCCTTCGTGACGGATACCTTGGTCTCGCCGAAGGCCGGGATGTACTTCGCGACCGGATCGGCCAGGGACATCTTGCCCTCTTCGACGAGGGTCATCGCCGCCACCGAGGTGATCGGCTTGGTCATGGAGGCGATGCGGAAGATGGCATCCGTCTTCATGGGCGCCTTGGCCTCGCGGTCGCGATAGCCGAAGGCGTCGAACATCACGATCCGCCCATTGCGCGCGATCAGCACCACTGCGCCGGGAATCTCGCCGCTCTTCACGCCTTCATTGAGACGGTCGCTGAGCCGCTTCAGGCGCACCGAGGAGAACCCCACTTCCTCCGGCGACTGGGCCTTGGGGATGCCCTGGCCCATGGCCGGCGCCGCAATCCCCAGCGCCAACACGGCCAAGCCCACCACACGAACGAACGACATCCAACGCCTCCCCGAGATTTCGGCGCATAAAAGCATCGTTCGTCATCGGTCGTCAGGCAAAAACGGCGTCGTTTCACCAGCCAGAAGACACAGCTCGAATTCCGGACGATCCGGATCCGGAACGATGACGGCCGAAAACCGCGAGACCTTGTCGACGCGACGTCGCTAGTTGGCGGCGATGCAATCGATGGAGCGGGACATGGCAACAGTGCGCAGGCAGTTGGCTCTCGGAATACCCGCAGCGACGGCATGGGCCGCGCTGCGGGATTTCGCGGCCGTGCATGATCGCGTCGCACCGGGATTTCTGACCGACCTCAGGATGGAGGATGGCGACCGAATCGTGACGTTCTTCAATGGCCTCGTCGCCCGCGAGCGGGCCATCACGATCGACGACGAGGAGCGCCGGCTGGTCTACACCGTCGTGGATGGCAAGGCGGCCCATTACAATGCGGCACTGCAGGTCTTTGCCGAGGCAGCCGACCGCAGCCGGCTCGTCTGGACCGTCGATCTCCTGCCCGACGCGCTGGCGCCGGCAATCGGCGGCATGATGGATCATGCCGCCGCCTTCATGAAGAAGACGCTCGAAGCAGGTGGCGCCTAGGCTGCGTCCTGCTTCGGCAGGACGTCCTCGTATTTCTTGAAGCCCGGCAGCTTCTCGACGCGCTCCATCCAAGCCTTCACGTTCGGATAGGGTGCGAGGTCGATCGCCGCCTCTTCCGCGTAGGCCACGTCGCCATAGACGGCGACATCGGCGACGGTGGGCTCGCTGCCGACGAGGAAGGCCGACTTCGCCAGGGCGCCGTCCAGCACCTTGAACGCGTCGCCGGCGAGCCCCGTGTAGAGCGCATAGAGATTGTCATCGAGCTTCTGGAAGCCGCGCTTCATGGCCCGCGGCCGGTACACGTTGGGTGCCAGACGGTCGAATTCCCAGAACAGCCACTCGCGCACCCGCGCCTTCTCTTCGGGCGTCTTGCCGCCCATCTTTCCGAACTTGTCGGCGAGATAGAGCAGGATCGATCCCGACTGGCAGAGCTTGAGGTCGCCGTCGATCAGCGCCGGCACCTGGCCGAAACGGTTGATCGCCAGATAGTCCGGTTGCTTATGTGCTCCGGCCCGCAGGTCGACGTGCTTGTAGGTGAAGTTCTGTCCCATCAGCGACAGCGCAAGGCCGGCCTTGTAGGTGGGCCCGCTCAGCCAGATCCCGTACAACGTCATCTTCGACATGATGCATCCTCCCGGATAACGAACACCCATCCCTAGCACGGCCCTTGAGCACCGGACCACCAAGCCTGTATGACGCCCCTTATGAAAGTCTCAGCACGCGATATCGATCACCTGATCGTGATGACGCCCGATCCGGACGCGCTCGTCACGCGCCTGCAGCAACTCGGATTCAACGCGACGCCGGAGGGCGTCGAGCCACGATGCCTCTGCTTCCAGCCGCAACTGGAGGACATCCCCAATTACATCGAGGTCATCGAAGGCGACCAGGGTACGGCTCTCGCGCTGAACGTCGCCGAACTCAAGGGCGAGGAACGCGTCCATCAATGGGAAAGCGAGGACGGCTACGAGGTCGATGCCCGGATGATCATTGGCGAAACAGCGGGGCCGCTGCCCTGGGTGCCCGTGAAGCATGAAACGCCGGAATCCTTCATGGAGCCGGAGTGGATCGTCCATCCCAATGGTGCGCTGGCCCTGATGGCGGTCCACGCTGTGGCGGAGGATCCTGCCGCGCTCGCCAAGGCCCTGAAGGCCGCATGGCGCGCGCAGACGGAAGAGATCTTCGACGGTTGTGTCCTCGTGCGGACGGGCGCTGTCGAGCTGCTGCTCTGGTCGTCGACCGCCTGGCAGCTCGAATACAAGGCGATCGAGCCGATGGCGCCAACGGAGCTGCCGTCGATCGTAGGCATCGCCATCGCCATCGAGCGGTCGCGCCCGCTTCAGGCCCTGCTGGCCGCCAACAACGTGGCCTATTCGCTGGCCGAGGACGGCCGCGTGATCGTGGCGCCGGAGCAGGCCGGCGGGTTTGCGATCGAGTTCATCCCCCAGACCTGATCCAGCGTCGCCAGACGTCGCTGGTGAGGATGAGTTCGGCCATCCGCCCGTAGCCGCCGGCTCCGGGATGGGCACCGTCACCGGCGCGCGCCTCGTCGACCCACACCGATGTCGCCATCAGGCCGTCGAACACGGACACGAACGGCACCGTCAAGCGGTCGCACAGCATCGCCAATGCCTGATCGAGCGCGCGGATCCGCACCCGCGCCTTTTCGTCCGGCAACGGCACGACGCCGACCATGAAGACCGGCCAGCGTGCCTTCGCTTCCGACAGGATCGCCTCGGCATGCCGCAGCGTCACGCTCGGCGGAACTTCCTGAACCGCGTCGTTGGCGCCGAAGGAAAAGACGACACGACCCTCGAATTCGGACGGCAGCCGCGCCTCGACCTCGGCCTTCCACCGCGCGCGGATCTGGTCGGAGCGGTCGCGGCGGATGCCGAGATTGTAGCCGGTGAGCTCGGCCCGGCGTATGCGCTCATCCTGCAGCACGCGCCCGACCCAGCCGAGATAGGCCGGGTCGCCGGTGCCGTTCACCATGCTGTCGCCGACGAAGCAGACCCGCATCAGAAGGCCGGCACCGGCGCTTGCGGTACGTCCTTCCAGAAGTCGGGATCGTGCCCGAAGAAGAGCTTGGCGCCACCCTGCTCCAGCGCGGCGAGGCGATCGAGCGACTCGAGCATGGCCGACCGGTCGAACACGAAGCGCGGCAACCGGCGCTCGCGCAGCGTGCGGCAGAAGTAGCAGGCGTCCCCGGTGAGCACGACCTCGCCCTTCTCGGTGCGGACCT
>JAFEFG010000133.1 GCA_018240685.1 Pseudomonadota bacterium
AGTAGTCCTTGCCGTAGTCGTCGTTCTGCATCAGCACGCCGACCTTGGCATCCTTCACGGTCGCCAGGACGTGCTTGGCATAGATCGAGCCCTCGGTGTGGTAGTTGGGCTGCCACCCCATGGTCCAGGGGAAATGCTTGGGATCGCCCCACTTCGAGGCGCCGGTCGACAGATAGAGATGCGGAATCTTCTTCTGGTTGACGTATTTGTGGATCGCCGTATTGGTCGGCGTGCCGAGCGTATTGAACAGGCACAGGACCTTGTCTTGCTCGACGAGCTGGCGCGTCACCTCGACCGACTTCGGCGGCGAGTAGCCGTCGTCGAGCGTGATGAAGTTGATCTTGCGGCCGTTGATCCCGCCCGTCTCGTTGACCATCTTCCAGTACGCCTGATGGCCCTTGCCGATCACACCGTAGGCCGACGCCGGTCCGCTATAGGGACAGAAGTGGCCGATCTTGATCTCGGTATCGCTGGCACCCTCGTCGTACTTCTTCTGAGCGAACGCCAGGTTCGACGACGATACGACGGCGGCAGCCGAAACGCCGCCAATGAAACCACGCCTGCTTGTCTTCAACGCTTCCTCCTGAGTTATCGTTATGCGGAAGAAGCGTCGCCGCAAATTGGAAGATTGAAAAGTCAAAAAACGAGACTGCGACAAACGGAAAAGGCCGCCGGCTTCCCGGCGGCCCCCCTTTTTACCGTTCCGCAGATGGAAATCAGGTGCTCTCGGCCGACATGATATTGCCGAAAAGCTCCCAGCTCTCGCCCTTGAATCGGGCGAGCTGGACCGACTGGATCGGATAGAAGTCGGTCGCGCTGGTGTTGATCAAGATGCCCGGCAGCAGCATCGGCACCCGCAGCTTCTGGAAGCTCGACGCCTGCTTCATGATGTTGGCACGGGTCAGATTGTCGCCGCACCGCTTCAAGGTCTCGTGCATGAGGAACGAGACGGAATAGGCATAGACATAGTTGGCGTCGCCCTTGTTGGCGGACGGCATGTACTTGTCCATCCAGGCCGTCCAGGCCTTCAGCTCCGGATCGTCCGCCCACTGCTTGTCGGTGGCGTCCTTGAGATAGTAGGCGGTGACGACACCCTGCGCATTGTCGAAGCCGGCCGGCTTGATCACCGCTGCCACCGACGCCGAGACGTTGGTCACGTACTGAGCGGGTTTCCAGCCGAGCTCGCCTACCTTGCGGATGGCTTGGGCCGCAAACTTCGGCGTCGCGATGTTGAGGAAGACGTTGGCGCCGGTATCCTTGAGCTGGATGATCTGCGACTCGACCGTCGGATCCGTCACCTCATAGGTCACGAGCTTCACGATCTTGCCGGTCTCGGCACCCAACCCCTTCTTGAAGCCGTCCACATAGTCCTTACCGAAGTCATCGTTCTGCATCAGGATCGCGATCTTCGCGTCCTTGACGTTGGCGAGGATGTGCTTGGCGTAGATCTGGCCCTCGGTGTTGTAGTCGGGCTGATATCCCATGGTCCACGGGAAGTGCTTGGGATCGCCCCACTTCGACGCGCCGGTGGCAACGTAGAGCTGCGGCACCTTCTTCTGGTTCAGATACTTGTGGACCGCCGTGTTGGACGGCGTGCCGAGGATGTTGAAGGTGGTCAGCACCTTGTCCTGCTCCACCAGCTGGCGGACGCACTCCACGGTCTTGGCGGGATTGTATCCGTCGTCGAGCGTGATGAACTTGATCTTGCGGCCGTTGATGCCGCCCTGATCGTTCACCATCTTCCAATAACCGTCGATGCCCTTGCCGATCACGCCGTACGCGGAGGCCGGACCGCTATAGGGGCCGCAATGACCGATCTTGATCTCGGTATCGCTGGCACCGTCGTCGTACTTCTTCTGAGCGAACGCGGCAGTCGAACCAGACAACAACGCAGCGGCGGATACGCCACCGATAAACTTACGCCTATTCGTTTTCACTGACATAACCTCCCAGTAGGGTGTCGAGAATTTCCTTCGAAATCCCGGCAGAGAAAAGGCGCAAAAGGAAGGCCGGCGCAAGAGCCGGCCTTCCCGCAAAGCATCGTGTAGAATCTGTTCCGCGCCGCGGATCAGCTGCTTTCGGCGTGCATCACGTCGCCGAACAGCTCCCACGTCTCGCTTTTGAATCTCTGCAGCTGCACCGCCTGGACCGGGAAGTAGTCGGTAGCGCTGGTGCTGACCGTGATCCCCGGCAGCAGCAGCGGCACCCTCAGGTGGTGATGACTGGCCGCCTGATGCATGAGATTGGCTCGTGTCAGGTCGTTGCCGCACCTCTTCAGGGTCTCCTGCATCAGGAACGACACCGCGTAGGCAAACACGTTGGAGGCATCCGAAAGACTGGCGCCCGGATTGTGCTGGGTCATCCAGTCCTTCCACATCTTCATTTCGGGATGCCCCTCCCACTGCTTGTCGGTGGGGTCCATCAGATAGGCCGCAGTGATGACGCCCTGGACGTTGTCGAAGCCGGCCGGCTTCATCACCGACGCGACCGAGACCGACACGTTGTTCAGGAACTGGGCCGGTTTCCAGCCGATTGCGCCTGCCTTTCGCATCGCCTGGGCCGCGAACTTCGGGGTGGCGATGTTGAAAAACACATTCGCGCCGGAATCCTTGAGCTGGATGATCTGCGAGTCGACCGTCGGATCGGTCACCTCGTAGGTGACGTGCTTGACGACACGCCCCACCTCCTTGCCGAGGCCCTCCTTCATGCCCTCCCAGTAGTCCTTGCCGTAGTCGTCGTTCTGCATCAGCACGCCGATCTTGGCGTCCTTGATGTTGGCCAGGATGTACTTGGCGTAGATCACGGCCTCGGTGTGGTAATCGGGCTGGAAGCCCATGGTCCACGGAAAGTGCTTGGGATCGCCCCACTTCGACGCGCCGGTGGCGACGTAGAGTTGCGGCACCTTCTTCTGGTTCATGTACTTGTGGATCGCCGTGTTGGTCGGCGTGCCGAGCGTGTTGAAGGTGCACAGCACCTTGTCCTGCTCCACCAGCTGGCGGATGCATTCGACGGTCTTGGCGGGATTGTATCCGTCGTCGAGCGAGATGAAGTTGATCTTGCGGCCGTTGATGCCGCCGGCCTCGTTCACGCTCTTCCAGTAGGCCTGGATCGTCTTGCCGATCACCCCGTAGGCCGAGGCGGGGCCGCTATAGGGACAGGTGTGTCCGATCTTGATCTCGGTGTCACTGGCCCCTTCGTCGTATTTCTTCTGACCGAACGCCACACGATTACCGGTAAGCACTGCCGTCGCCGAGAGTCCGGCCACGAACGCACGCCTCTTGGTTCTCATCATGTTCAGCCTCCTTGTCTTGTCAGATCACTCCATGCACTACCCTCACGCTAGAATGGTGAAATGGACGTTCCGCTATGCTCAGCTGCGCCGCAGCCGGCGGATCACGCCGGTGACGCCGCCGACGATGCCGGTCGGCATGAGATACATCAGCAGGATCAGCAGGATGCCGAAGACAGTGTAGGCCGACAGGTCGAACTGCAGGCCGAGGTCGCTCTTGACGTAGGTCGACAGCGCCTGCGCCGAATTGTCGACCAGGACGTAGAAGATGCCACCGACGATCGAGCCGACCAACGACCCGACGCCGCCCACGACCAAGCCGATCAGGAACTTGATCGACAGGAAGAAGCTGAAGCTGTCGGGCGCCACGAAGGCGATCGCGGATGCCGAGAGCGCGCCGGCGATGCCGGTGTAGGCGGCGCTGATGCCGAAAGTGACGGTCTTGTAGAGGGAGGTATCGATGCCCATCGTGTCGGCCGCGATGTGATAGTCGCGGATGGCCATCATCGCGCGCCCGCTGCGGCTGTTGAGCATGTTCGCCGCCGCCCAGTACAGGATCAGCATGACGATCAGACAGTAGTAGAAGAGCCACTGGTCTTCCGACAATGGCAGGCCGAAAGGCGGCTCGGGCTTGGAGAGGACGATGCCCTGGACGCCGCCCGTCAGGTCCTCGAGCCACTTGTACTTCAGGATCTGCGGCACCGAGAGGGCGAGTGCGAAGGTCGCCAGGGCCAGATAGTGCCCTTCCAGCCGCAGTGCCGGCAGGCCGAACAGGTACCCGACGATGAACGAGACGATCGCCGCCGCCGGCAGCGTCAGCCAGTAGGGACAATCGAGCTTGTCCATCAGGATCGCCGCGGTATAGGCGCCGACCGCGTAGAAGGCGCTATGACCGAGCGAGATCTGGCCGTTGAAGCCCGTCAGCAGGTTCAGGCCCAGAACGGCGATCGCCGCGATCATCATCGTGCTGACGAGGAACAACCGGTAGTCGGACACCGCATCGGGCAACAGCGGCTGAAGGAGCGGCACGACGAACGCCGCCGCGACCAGCGCCAGCAGCCACTTGCGGGAGGATGCCGCCATGTCAGACTCTCCTCACGACCACCCGGCCGAACAGGCCGGCAGGCTTCAGCGTAAGCACGAAGATGACGATAATAAGGGCGACGGTGAGCTTCTCGCCGTTGCCGATGATATAGACGCCGGTGAGCTTCTCGATCTGGTTGCCGGTGTAGGCCACCATGTTCTCAAGCACCCCCACGATGAAGCCGCCGACCACGGCGCCGGCCGGATTGCCGATGCCGCCGATCAGCGCGCTGGCGAAGGCATAGAGCAAGATGCCGCCCATCATGTTGGGATCGAGATAGACGATGTGGGCCACCATGATGCCCGCTACCGCGCCGACCGCCGCCGCCAGGCCCCAGCCCAGCGCCAGCATCCAGTCGACGCGCACGCCGACGAGGCGCGCCATCTGCGGGTTCTGGGCCGCGGCCCGCATCGCCAGCCCCAGCGGCGTGAAGCGGAAGAAGCCGAACAGCAGGCCAAGGACCACCAGCGTGACCAGCACGACACCGAGCTGATGCGGGCCGATGACGCCCGCGATGCCGAAGCTGCTCTTGGGGAACGGCGACGGGTATTCCTTGATCAGGTAGCTCCAGATCGCGCCAGCCATCGAGTTGAAGATCGCGAGCAGTCCTATGAAGACCACCACGACCGACAGGATCGGCGCGTGGTGCAGTGGTCTCAGGATCACCCTCTCGATGAGCACTCCCATCACGAAGGAGATGACGACCGCGCCGGCGAAGGCGACCCAGAAGCTCAGGCCCCAGTTCATCAGCTGCCAGCTGATGTAGGTGCTGAACATCGCCATCTCGCCCTGCGCGAAATTGAGATGGTCGGTCGAGACGTAGATCATGACCAGCGCCAGTGCCACGCAGGCATAGATCGCGCCGTTGGCCAGGCCGGAAGCGAATTGTTCGAGGAATTGAGCCATCGCTGGGAACTCCGTGCCTCAATAACCGAGGTAGGACTTGCGGATGTTCTCGTCGTTCTTCACGACCGACGAGGGTCCGGACATCACCACCTTGCCCGTCTCGAGGACATAGGCGTGAGATGCAAGATCGAGGGCCAAGGCGGCGTTCTGCTCCACCAGCAGGATGCTCACCTTCTCCTCTTCGTTGATGCGTTTCAGGATACGGAATATTTCCAGCACGATCAGCGGCGCGAGGCCGAACGACGGTTCGTCGAGCAGCATCAGGCGCGGCTTCAGCATCAGGGCACGTGCGATCGCGAGCATCTGCTGCTCGCCGCCGGAGAGCGTGCCGGCCTGCTGCTGGATGCGCTCCTTGAGGCGCGGGAAGTAGTCGAAGACCCGTTCCAACTCCGCCTTCACGGCGGCCTTGTCCCTGCGCGTGTAGGCGGCGATGCGCAGGTTCTCGTCGACCGTGAGCGAGGTGAAAGTGCCGCGTCCTTCCGGAACATGGGCGATCCGAAGGCGGACGATCTCCTCCGTCGCCATGCCGGCGATGTCGCGTCCGTCGAATCGGATCGAGCCTTCGGTGCGCACCATGTTGCAAATGGCCCGCAACGTCGTCGTCTTGCCCGCGCCGTTGGCACCGAGAAGCGTAGTGATGCCACCGGAGGGGATCTCGAAATTCACCTCATAAAGGGACTGCGTCGTCCCGTAGAAGGCCTTGAGCGCCTTCACTTCCAGCAGCGACGCCATTACGAAGTCCCCAGATAGGCGCGGATCACCTCTGGATCGCGCTGCACCTGCGCCGGCGTGCCGTCGGCGATCTTCTTGCCGAAATCGATCGCGACGACCTTGTCGGACACCGACATCACCAGGCTCATATGATGCTCGACCAGCAGCACGGTGACGTGCTGACTGTCGCGCACCCGCTTGATCTGGTTCTTGAGGACCTCGACCTCGTCATGGTTGAGGCCGGCGGCCGGCTCGTCGAGCAGGAGCAACTTGGGGCTCGACGCCAGCGCCCGCGCGAGTTCGACTCGCTTGCGGATCGGAAAGGGCAGCGGCCCCGCATAGGAATCCGCGAACGGCACCAGGTCCATGAACTCGATCAGTTCACGGGCGCGGGCCTCGATGCGCTGTTCCTCATGCCGGACCTTCGGCAGACGCAGGGCGTTCTCGAAGAAGCTCGAGGAGCTGACGCTGTGGCATCCCACCTTCACGTTGTCGAGGACCGTCATGCGGTCGAACAACGCGACGTTCTGGAACGTACGTCCGATGCCGATATGGGGGATGTCGTGACGCGGCCGGCCGAGAATCGATTTGCCCTCGAACAGCACATCGCCACTGTTGGGGGTGTAAAGCCGGCTCAGGCAATTGAAAAGCGTGGTCTTGCCCGCGCCATTGGGGCCGATCAGCCCGGCCACTTGGCCGGGAAAGACGTCGAAGCCCACGCCATCGAGCGCCACGATGCCGCCGAAGCGGACAGAGACGTTGCGCACGCTCAAAAGCGCCGAGCCGTTGGATGAGGACGGTTCTGCCATTGTTTACGCTGGTTCTGCACTCGAGCAATCAACACGCTCGAAACGCAGAATTACCCTTGCCTCCCAAACACTTGCGACCCTTCTATTGAGGTCTGCGTAGCCGGCACGATGGCGCATCCTGCCAAGGGAAGCAACCTAAATGGCACCTAGCCATGTTTTTGGCGCGATTGGGTCGCACAAGATGATTGCAGCGCGAGATTGACAGGCGTCGCATTGCCGCCGATACGGAATCCCCCTTTCCAAGACCTGCTGGCCTATCGCCGATGAATCGAGTTCTCTGTCTGACCTTCGTTGCAGCCGCCGTCGTCACTCTGCCGGCCGCCGCACAGACCCCGGCTCAACCGGCCACTCCTCCAAAGACAACTTCACCGGCGGCTCCTGCGTCTCCGGCATCGCCGCCGACAGCGGCAGCCCCTCAGGGAGGCCCAAGTGCCGTCCCGCTGCCGACCTGGTTTCACGAGATCGACACCGCGAAAAAGGGCGAAGTCTCGCGTGCCGACTTCCTGAAATACCGGATGAGGACCTTCGAGCAGCTTGACGCCAACAAGGATGGCAAGCTGTCGCTCGACGAGTTCCTGAAGGTTGCCGAGCCGCCTTACTCACACGACGGCGCTGGTGTCCCGCCGCTGGAAGAGCGCCGTGCACGCGCGCGCGCCGAGTTCGAGAACCTCGACACCAACCGCGACGGCTTCGTCGAGCGCGCGGAAGCCGAGGCGCTGGTGCAGGCCGAGTTCAACCAGTACGACACCAACCGCGACAACAAGATCACCGAGCCCGAGCTTCGGCTGATCATCCAGCAGGCGCTGCAGCGCGCCGCCGCTCAGCGGCAGCAGGCTGAGGCGCAGCGCCGCCAGGGGCTGGTGGCGATCAACGACTTCATCGACATGCAACTGCGCGAAGCCGACAAGCTCGACAAGAGCGGCGACGGCAAGGTCACGCGCGACGAGTTCGTGTCGGTCGTGGCGGGGCCGCCCGACGGCCCGCAGGCCAAGGGCCTGCCACCCTACGATCTGCGGCGCCAGATCGCGCTGCGCAAGTTCCAGGAGATCGACACCAACAAGGACGGCGTCCTCGACCGTGTCGAGCTGACGGCCCACGCCGTCGAGCAGTTCAAGCAGATGGACCTCAACAAGGACCGGTTCCTGAACGAGGAAGAGTTCAAGAAGGCCCAGGAAGCGGAGGGCGCCAAGCTGCGTGCTCTTGCGCAGACTCTCGCCCCGGCGCAGCAGGCGCCCCGGCCGGCCCCCGCTCCCGCCCAGCCGAGACCCGCGCCGCCTCCGTCGGGGCTGGCGCCCGGCCTTCCGCAAGGCACGCGCTGACGTCGTTCGCGGGGAGGGTCGCCCTCCCCGCCTGACGGCCGTCCGCTATTCGACCGTCACGCTCTTGGCGAGATTGCGCGGCTGGTCCACGTCGGTGCCCTTGGCCACTGCCGTGTGATAGGCGAGGAGCTGCGCCGGCACCGTATACAGAATTGGCGCCACCACAGGATCGACGACGGGCAGGACGACCGTCGCGACCGCCTGATTCGCAAGCCGCGCCGCGCCGGCGGCATCGGTGATCAGGATCAGCTTGCCACCGCGTGCCTTCACCTGCTCGAAGTTCGACGCGATCTTGTCGAACACGGAATCGCTGGGCGCCACCACCACGACCGGGACGAATTCGTCGATCAGCGCGATCGGGCCGTGCTTCATCTCGCCGCCGGCATAGCCTTCGGCGTGAATATAGGAAACTTCCTTGAGCTTCAGCGCGCCTTCCAGCGCCACCGGGAACGACGCGCCACGGCCGATATAGAGAACGTCGCGCGCCTCCGAGAGGATGTTCTCGGCAATCTGCCGGTACTGCTCCTCGATGTTGAGCACTTCGTTCACGCGAGCCGGCAGCTCGATCAGCGCATGCGCCAGTCTCGCCTCGTCCGCCGCGGAGAGCGTGCCGCGCGCGCGCCCGGCGGCGATGGCAGCCGTCAGCAGGACGGTGAGCTGCGTCGTGAAGGCCTTGGTGGAAGCGACGCCGATCTCGGGGCCGGCCAGCGTCCGCAGCACGACGTCGGACTCGCGAGCAATCGCGCTCTCGGGGACATTGACGACCGACAGGATGGTCTGGCCCTGCGTCTTGGCATAGCGAAGGGCCGCCAGCGTATCGATGGTCTCGCCCGACTGGGACACGGCGATGCAGACGCCTCCCTCCGGCAGCGGCGGCTCGCGGTAACGCAGCTCCGACGCCACCTCGACCTCGACCGGCAGCCGCGCCAGCTTCTCGAACCAATACTTCGCCACCATGCCGGCGAAACAGGCTGTGCCGCAGGCCGTCATCGTCACACGGCTGACTTTCGCCCAGTCGAACGGCATCGCCGGGAGGGTCACGGTACGCGTCGCCGGATCGAGATAGGTCTGCAGCGTATCGCCGATCACCGCAGGCTGCTCATAGATCTCCTTGAGCATGAAGTGGCGGTGATTGCCCTTGCCGATCATCGCCCCGGAGATGCCGCTCTGGCGGATCTCGCGCTTCACCTCGGTCTGGCCCTGGAAGACCTTGCATCCATCGGCCGTCAGCACGACCCAGTCGTCATCCTCGAGATAGCTCACGCGCTTGGTGAAGGGAGCGAGTGCGAGCGCGTCGGTGCCGACATACATCTCGCCGTCGCCGTAGCCGACCGCCAGCGAGCTGCCGCGACGCGCACCCATCAGGATGTCGTGTCGGCCGCTGAACAGGACCACCAGTGCGAAGGCGCCGCGCAGCCGCTCCATCGCCCGGCCCATCGCGTCCTCGGGCGACATCTGGCGTTCGAGCATGGAGGTCAGCAGCTGCGCCACCACCTCGGTATCGGTATCGCTCTCGAAGCGACGGCCCTCCGCGAGCAGCTCGTCCTTGAGCTCCTGGAAATTCTCGATGATGCCGTTGTGCACGATCGCCACGCGCTCGGTGGCGATCGGATGGGCGTTGCGCTCGCTCGGCTTGCCGTGGGTGGCCCATCGCGTGTGGCCAATGCCGATCGTGCCCGGCAGCGGCTCCCTGGCCAGGCGCGACTCGAGATTCACCAGCTTGCCTTCGGCCCGCCGGCGCTCGATATGGCCGTTGATCAGGGTGGCGACGCCCGCGGAGTCATAGCCGCGATATTCCAGCCGCTTCAGGGCGTCGATGAGGAGGGGCGTTACCGGCGACTTGCCGATGATTCCGATGATTCCGCACATCCGAGGTCGTCCCCTGGGCGCTACTTGCGTTTGGCCCGCTTGGCCGCCGCCGCACGGGCCTTCAGTTTCGCACGAAGCGGACCGGCGCGCCCCTTCTTTGTGACCTGTCGCGCTCGGCCGAACGCCAGCGCATCAGCCGGCACATCCTCCGTGATGACGCTGCCGGCCGTCACGTTGGCGCCCTTGCCGACGCGGACCGGGGCCACCAGCGAGCTGTTCGAACCGATGAAGGCATCGGCCCCGATGACGGTGCGGTGCTTGCCGTAGCCGTCATAGTTCACGGTGATGGTCCCTGCCCCGATATTGCTGGCGGCACCGATATCGGAGTCACCCAGATAGGCCAGATGGTTGGCCTTCGCCCCGCGTCCCAGCCTGGTGGCCTTGAGCTCGACGAAATTGCCGACATGGGCATCATCGGCCACTTCCGATCCGGGCCGGATGCGAGCGAAGGGACCGATGATGGCGCCCTTGCCGATGCGAACGCCTTCGATGTCGCAGAAGCTCCTGATCTCGACATGGGACGCCACGGTGACGCCAGATCCGAAGCGGACATTCGGGCCGATCGTGACATCGGGCGAGAAGCGCGTGTCGGCGCACAGCCAGACCGTGTCCGGATCGGTCATGGTGACGCCCGCGGCCAGCGCGGCGGACCGCAGGCGCTGTTGCAGGGCGCGCTCGGCCGCCGCCAGCTCGGCGCGGGAGTTGACGCCCAGGAACTCCGCCTCGTCGCCCTCGACCGCAGTCGCCCGATGACCCGCGGCCCGCGCGATCGCCACGGCATCCGTCAGGTAGTACTCGCCCTTGGCGTTGTCGTTGCCGATCGCGCCCAGCAGCGATGCGATCAGCCTGCCGTCCAGGCACATCACGCCGGAATTGCAGAAGTCGATCTTGCGCTCGATCTCGTCGGCGTCCTTGCTCTCGACGATCCTCTCCAACTCGCCGGCGCGCACGATCAGGCGGCCGTACGGCCCGGGATCGCGGGCGGTGAAGCCTAGCACCCCCACCGCCGCCTTCTCGCGCCGGCAGGCCGCGACCAGACGTTGCAGGGTGGCCGCCGTGACGAGCGGCGCGTCGGCATAGACAACCAGAACCGGACCGTCATGCCCTTCGAGCGCGCCGAGCGCCGCCTCGGTCGCATCGCCCGTTCCGAGCGGCTTTCGCTGCACGACGGTCGGATACGCGCCGAAGGCGGCAGCGACATCCGTCGCGCCCGGAGCGATCACGCCGACCACGCGCGACGGCTTGAGCCGCGCCACGTTCTCAAGGACGTGGCGCACCATCGGCCAGCCAGCGACACGGTGGAGCACCTTCGGCAGCGTCGATTTCATGCGCGTACCGGCGCCGGCTGCCAGGACCACGACGGC
Source organism: Pseudomonadota bacterium (assembly GCA_018240685.1). Lineage (GTDB taxonomy): Bacteria > Pseudomonadota > Alphaproteobacteria > Reyranellales > Reyranellaceae > Reyranella. Next base: position 11,352 of record JAFEFG010000133.1, read on the forward strand.
AACGGGTGGTTTCATGGGCTGTCCGATGCCATGAGGCTGGCGGCCCCGCAAGGCGGATGTGCTAAGGATTATTGCATGAGCCGCTCGCCCCACGCCCAGCCCGACACCCTGATCGCCGCCCGCTTCGACACCGTCCTCTACGATCTCGACGGGACGCTGATCGACAGCGCCCGGGACATGCAGGTGGCGGTGAGCCGCGTGCTCGCCGATCACGACCTGCCGCCCGTGACGGAAGACGACGTCCGCATCTTCATGGGCCAGGGCAGCAAGGTCACCATGAGCAAGGCCTTCGCGAAGCATGGCCGCCTCCTCGACGAGGAGGCACTGAGCGCCGTGACGCAGGAGTTCGTGCGCTACTACGAGGCTGACCCGATCAGCCACACGGTCGCCTTCGAGGGCGTCGCCGAGGTGATCGGGCAGTTCGCCGGCCTCGGCCTCAAGCAGGGCGTATGCACGAACAAGTTCGAGCGGCCGTCCCGGATGATCCTCGAACATCTCAGCCTGATGCCGCCCATCGTCGATGTGGCGGGCGCCGACACCTTCCCGGTGCGGAAGCCCGATCCGCGCCACATCCTGTTGCTGCTGGAGCGCATGGGCCGCTCGCCGGCACGCACGGTCATGATCGGCGACTCGATCCACGACGTCGAGGCCGCGCATGCAGCGGGCCTGCCGGCGGTGCTGGTGAGCTGGGGCTACACGGCGCGGCCGGCCAGCGAACTTGGCGCCGAGGCGGTGATCGAACGCTTCTCGGCGCTGCCGGAGGCGCTGTGCAGGATTGCCGGCAAGTGATCGGCGCCGGTTGACGCGTCGGCCGGCAGGCCCTATACGCGCGCCTTCCGGGCGCGTAGCTCAGCGGGAGAGCACACCCTTCACACGGGTGGGGTCGTAGGTTCAATCCCTACCGCGCCCACCACTCAAATGGTTGATATTGCAGGCGAAACACGCCGCAGCCATTTGGGTCGCGCGCGGCAAACCCGCCCCAAAAAGCCAGAACACGCCCGGAACATTGGGGGAAGATCGGGGGAAGGAATCGCGTTCCGTTCCTCAGGCTCCAGCTACTTCACCTGCGGCGGGTTCTTCGCCCAGTCACTGAGCGCCCTGTGCGCGGCCCGGCACTCGCGGCCGGACTCCACCGCCTGATCGGTCCACGTCGCCATCTCTCGGTCGTCCATGAAGACGGCGGGAATCGCCGGCTCGGCCGGGCAGGGCCGCACCAGCTCGGCCGGCGGCGTCCTATTGACGAGGATCGGCCGTGCCGGCGCCGGCCCGCAGCCCGTCAAACAGAGCGCGCATAGGAGCGCTGCCAACGCAGCCGCTCCCGTTCGGCGCCCGCGCGATGGCGATGGTGCGCGCATTGGCTTGCTCCTTCAGCTTGGCGACCTCGGCCGCATGGGCATCCTCGATCTCGGCCGTGCGAGCGGCAT
>JAFEFG010000134.1 GCA_018240685.1 Pseudomonadota bacterium
GCTGGAGATGCGCCGCATGTGGGGCGCGGAGAAGCCCTACTTCGACCTGACGGGCGATGGACGGGGCGATGGTCTGGGCGATGGTCTGGGCGATGGTCTGGCGCTGCGCAACGTGCCGGTGCCGCCGCGTCCGGATCCGCGCACCACGCTCAGCTTCTGGCAGCGGACGCTCGGCTATTCCTACCTCTTCGACTTCGTCCTGCGCCGCCTCGACCTGCTCTACGACTGGTTCGGCGATCATATCCGCGTCCACCCGGCCGGCCAGGGCGAGGCGATCGCCTGCCGCCTGATGGCGCGGCTGCAGGCGCTGCAGCAGGCCAGCGGCATCCCCGTCATCGTGATGGCCGAATACGACCCGATGGTGTGGCAGGAACCAGCCTTCGCGACCGAACAGCGCCGCATGACGCGGGGCCTGCTGGCGTGCGCGCGCCAGGACGGCCTCACCGCCCTCGACAGCTTCGACACGCTTTCCGAGGCCGCGGGCAAGGACGGGCCGCGCAGCCTCTACGGGCTCTGGCACATGAACGACCGCGGCAACGACGTGATCGCCGCACTCGTGGCGTCGGCGCTCGCGCAGCGGGGCCTCTGACGTGCTCGGCCGTGCGGCCCTGGTGGCGGCGTCCGTCTTCGTGACGCTGATCGTCCTCGAACTCGGCTGCCGCCTGGTGCGCGGCCCCGAGTGGCTCGTCCACTGGTCCAATCTCGTCCTCGACGAGCGCCGCGCCACCCGCAGCGGCGGCGGCGGCCGGCTGGTCCACGACGATGCGCTGGGCTTCGTCAGCCATCCCGGCTACGCCAGGGACGGCGTGACCTACGACGCCCACGGCTATCGGCTGGCGCCCACGACGGCCCGCGACCTCGCCGAGCCGCCGATCCTCGTCGTGGGCGATTCCTATGCCCATGGCGACGAGCTCTCCGACGCGGAGACCTGGGCCGCGCTGATCCAGCCGCTGGTTGGCCGGCGCGTGGTCAATGCCGGGGTCAGCGGCTACGGGCTCGACCAGGCGGTGCTGCGCGCAGAAGGCGCCGCGGCCGACGTCCATCCGGCGGCGATCGTGCTCGCCTTCATTGCCGACGACCTGCGCCGCAGCGAGATGAAGCGCGTCTGGGGCGCCGAGAAGCCGTACTTCACGCGCGTGAACGGCGCCCTGGTCGAGCACAACGTGCCGGTTCCGCCGCCGCCCGATCCGGCTGACACGCTCGACCTGTGGCAGCGCCTGTTCGGCTGGTCGGTGCTGGTCGACACGGTGCTGCGCCACCAGGGCTGGCAATACGAATGGGCTCAGGATCATGCGCGGGTGCTGCCACGCGGCGAGGGCGAAGAACTCGCCTGTCCGCTGCTGGCGCGCCTGGCGAAGCTCGGCCTGCCGGGACTGGTGGTGGCCGAGTACGATCCCTATGCATGGCGCGATGCCGACTACCGCCGCGAGCAGCAGCGGATCTCGGCCAAGGTCCTGGAGTGCGCCCGGACGGCGGGCTTCGCCACGCTCGACCTGTTCGCCGCCATCGACGCAGCGGTCCGCGCGCGCGGCTACGACGGCGTCTTCCGCAGCTCGCACCCCGGACCGGTCGGCGCCGAGGTCGCGGCGAAGGAGATCGCCGCGGCCCTACGGGCCGATCACATCCCCAAAGATCACATCCCCAAAGATCACATGCCGCCGCGGTAGTTGGGCGCCTCGCGCATGATCTCGACGTCGTGCACGTGGCTCTCGCGCAGGCCGGAGCCGGTGATGCGCAGGAACTGGCAGTTGCCCTGCATGGTCTTGATCGTGCCGTTGCCGGTGTAGCCCATGGCCGCGCGCAGGCCGCCGACGAGCTGATGGATGATGTTGCCGACCGGCCCCTTGTACGGGACGCGGCCCTCGATGCCCTCCGGCACCAGCTTCAGCGAGCTCTCGACCTCGGCCTGGAAGTAGCGGTCGGCCGAGCCGCGGGCCATGGCGCCGATCGAGCCCATGCCGCGATAGGACTTGTAGGAGCGGCCCTGGTAGAGCAGCACCTCGCCCGGCGCCTCGTCGGTGCCCGCCAGCAGCGAGCCGATCATGGCGCAGTCGGCGCCGGCCGCGATCGCCTTGGCGAGATCGCCCGAATACTTGATGCCGCCGTCGCCGATCGCCGGCACGCCGGCGGCATGGCAGACCTCGGCCGCTTCAAGGATCGCCGTGAGCTGCGGCACACCCACGCCCGCAACCATGCGGGTGGTGCAGATCGAGCCGGGCCCGATGCCGATCTTGACGGCGTCTGCACCGGCGTCGATCAGCGCCTTCGCCCCTTCGGCGGTCGCGACGTTGCCGGCCATGACCTGGCAGTAGTTGCTGAGCTTCTTCACGCGCGTGACCGCCTCCAGCACACCCCGCGAATGGCCATGGGCCGTATCGACGACGATGACGTCGACCTCGGCATCGATCAGCAGCTGGGCGCGGCGCAGGCCGTCCTCGCCGACGCCGGTGGCGGCAGCGGTGCGCAGCCTTCCCTTCTCGTCCTTGCTCGCGCCCGGGAACTTGTTGGCCTTCTCGATGTCCTTGACCGTGATCAGGCCGATGCATCGGTAATCGTTGTCGACCACCAGCAGCTTCTCGATGCGACGCTGATGCAGGAGCCTCTTGGCCTCCTCGGTGCTCACGCCCTCGTGCACCGTGACCAGCTTCTCCTTGGTCATGAGCGCGCTGACGGGCGTCCTGTTGTCGGTGGCGAAGCGCACGTCCCGGTTGGTCAGGATGCCGACCAGCTTGCCGCTGCCGCGCTCGACGACGGGAATGCCGGAGATCTGGTGCGCCACCATCAGGGCCAGCGCGTCGGCCAGGGTCTGGTCGGGGTGGATGGTGACCGGGTTCACCACCATGCCGCTCTCGAACTTCTTGACCTTGCGCACCTCGTCGGCCTGCGCCTCGGGAGAGAGGTTCTTGTGGATGACGCCGATGCCGCCGGCCTGGGCCATGGCGATCGCCATCGGGGCCTCGGTGACCGTATCCATCGCCGCCGACATCAGCGGGATGCCCAGCTCGATGGTCCGTGTCAGCCGTGTGCGCGTGTCCGTCTGGCCGGGCAGCACGGCCGAAGCGGCTGGCTTCAGGAGCACGTCGTCGAAAGTGAGCGCTTCCTGAATCCGCATGCCAACCTCCGTACCGGGAGAAATAAAAACGGCGGCCCCTGGGGGCCGCCGGGTTGGCGAGCCCTTATACACATTGGCGCGGATAAACCAAGCCCCACGGCATCGTTATCCTCGATCTCAAGTCCCTATCGGCACTGGTGAAATCAGCTTTCCCGAAAACCCTTCCGGCCAAGCAGAAGATTGCGTCGGCCCCCGGCCGCCCGACCGGAAATTTGAACGCCTAGCCCCGGAAGCCCGTGCCGACGACATACATCTCCGCTGAATCGGCGCGGCTCGCCTCCGGCTTGACGTGCCGGACCTTGGCGAAGTCCCGCTTGAGCTGCTCGAGCAGAGTGCGTTCGGTGCCGCCGCGCAGCACCTTGGCGACGAAGGTGCCGCCCGGCTTGAGGACCTGCTTCGCGAAGTCGTGGGCGGTCTCCGCCAGCGCCATGATGCGCAGGTGATCGACCTGGGGATCGCCGGTCGCGGACGCCGCCATGTCGCTCAGCACCACGTCGGCCGGCCCGCCCAGCAGGTTCTTCAGGACCTCGGGCGCGTCCTCGTCGTAGAAATCCTTGGCGATCACCGTCGCTCCGGGGATCGGCTCGATCGGCGTGATGTCGATGCCGACCACCACGCCGCCCTTTCCGCTCGGAGCCCCCGCCTTCACCCGCTCGACCGCCACCTGGGTCCAGCCGCCCGGCGCCGCCCCCAGATCCACGACCCGCGCGCCCGGCTTCAGGAACCGGAACTGATCATCGAGCTGCAGCAGCTTGAAGGCCGCCCGGGATCGATAGCCCCGCTTCCTGGCTTCTGCGACGTAGGGATCGTTGAGCTGTCGTTGCAGCCATCGCTGCGAGGAGACAGTCCGTCCCCTTGCCGTCTTCACCCGCACCGTCGCCCGTCGGCCGGTCGGCTTGCTGTTGGACGGGCCGCCCGCCGGCGGCCGCCGTCCCCCCGTTCCCTGCGCCATCGGTCAGTGCCCGCGCCGGCACAGGGAATCGGCCTCGCGATCGGCCTGCCGCATCAGATCCATCAACACTCCTTCACGCAGGCCCCTGTCCGCCACACGGACGACGGGCGCCGGCCACTGGCGGCACACTGCCTCAAGGATGGCTCCGCCCGCCAGTGCGAGATCCGCCCGGTCGTTGCCGATGCAGGGGAAGTCTCTCAATTGCGCCACCGACAGACCCGTCAATTGCTTGCAGATCGACAGAATGGAATCGCGCGCCAGGCGGGAGCCGTCCACGGCGGCGCGATGATAGCGCTTGAGCCCGAGGTGATGGGCGCTGAACGTGGTCACCGTCCCCGAGGCCCCGATCATCTGGACCTTGCCGCTTGCAATGGCGCGGCCGATGCCGTGGCTCGCGCAGAAGGGCCGCAAGGCAGAGCGGATCCGCTCCACCATCTCGACATAGCTGCCTTGGTCGAGCGGCTCGTCCCGCGATCGCCCTGAGGTGCACGCCTCGGTGAGGGTGACGACGCCCCACGGGACCGACGTCATGTCGATCAACTCGGTGCTGGCCAGGTCGCTTCCCGGCTCGCGCGGCGACACACGGATCCAGCAGATCTCGGTGGAACCTCCTCCGATGTCGACCAGCAGGCCGTAGGGGATCTCCGGATCGAGCAGGCTTTCGCAGCTCGACAGCGCCAAGCGGGCCTCCTCGCGAGGTGGGATGACCTCGAAGCGGAGGCCGGTCCTCTCCTTCACCAGCGCCAGGAAGTCGTCGCCGTTGCAGGCCCGTCGGCAGGCCTCCGTGGCGATATGGCGCGCGCGCGTCACACCGTGACGCCCGATCTTGGTCGCGCAGACGCCAAGCGCATCCAGCGTGCGCTCGATCGCATCGCCGCACAAAGTGCCGTTCAGCGCCACCCCTTCTCCCAACCGGACCGGCCGGGAATAGGCGTCCAGAACCTCGAAGCCCGAGATCGACGCCTTCGCCACCAAAAGCCGGCAATTGTTGGTGCCGAGATCGATGGCCGCGAAAGTGTGCGCGAAACGGCCCCTGTGCCAGCCCCCCTTGAGTGTGGAGTCCTGGGCCATTCCGAACTCGACTTATTCGTTCCTTGAAAACGATGGTACCTGAGGATCGCGGCCACGGCGAGCCGCTTGCCAAGCCGCCCCGGCGCCGCTAAACCCTCGCCGCCACGGCGTCTGGCCCCGATTGGGGGATAGTTTAATGGTAGAACAACCGGCTCTGACCCGGTTAGTCTAGGTTCGAATCCTGGTCCCCCAGCCAAGCCGCGGAAACCTCAACCCGCAAAATCCAATCCGCACGGCGAACGCCTGAAGCGGGAGCCCGCTAGTTTCGGGCCATCACCAGATCGAAGACCAGAGCCGCCGCCGCATCGGCATCGAGGCCGGTCGTCCTGAGGACGAGCGCCGGCTGCTCGGGCGGCTCGTAGGCTTGGCCCAGGCCCGTGAGGTTGGTGATCTGGCCAGCCTGCGCCTTGCGATACAGCCCCTTGACGTCCCGGGAACGACAGACCTCTGGCGGTGTGTCGACGAAAATCTCGAGGAAGCGCCCCTCGGGGAACAGCGCCGCCGCGCGCGCCCGGTCGGCCCGAAACGGCGAGACCAGGGCCACGATCACGATCAGTCCGGCTTCGGTCAGGATCTTGGCGACCTCGCCCACACGGCGGACGTTCTCCAGGCGCGCCGGAGGGTCGAAGCCCAGATCGGCGTTCAGTCCCTGCCGCAGATTGTCGCCGTCGAGCAGCATCGTATGGCGTCCGGCCGCCACGAGCCTCCGCTCGACAAGATTGGCGATCGTCGACTTTCCGGCGCCGGGCAGCCCCGTAAGCCAGAGCACGAGAGGCTGCTGGCCCTTCATCGCGGCGCGGAGGGTCGGGCTGATATCGACCGGCTGGTGATGGACGTTCGTGGCCTGGTCGAGGCTGCCGACGATCATTCCCGCTGCGACTGTCGACAGGGTTGCCCGGTCGATCAGGACGAGCGAACCGGTCTGTCGATTCTCCTCATAGGCGTCGAAGGCGATCGGGTGCGCCGTCTCGATCCAGACACGCCCGACGGCATTCAGTTCGAGAGAGCCCTGCTCCCGCCGCTCCAGCGAGTCGACATCGAGCACGTCGACCATCCTGGTCAAGGTCGCGGGCACGGTCGCCGTCCCCGCCTTCAGGAGATACGACCGGCCGGCCTGGCCTGGAGTATCCGCCATCCAGATGAGATCCGCGGCCAGGCGCCGCGTGACGACCGGCCGGCTCTGCGGCTCTGCGAGCATGTCGCCGCGAACGATGTCGAGTTCGTCCGCAAGCGTCAGCGTCACCGCGCGTCCCGTCGTCGCCCGCTCGATATCGCCGTCGAACGTGACGATGCGCGAAACGGTCGAGGTCTGCCCGGAACCGGCGACGACGATGCGGCCGCCCACGTGCACGCACCCCGAGGCAACGGTTCCGGCAATTCCCCGAAACCCGTCGTTGGGCCGGTTGATCCACTGCACCGGAATACGCAGCGGCGCCCCCGCGGGTTCGCCGACGGCGTCGACGGTCTCGAGGTGTTCGAGCAGCGTCGGACCGGAGTACCACGCCATGCCTCCGCTCGGCGCGGTGACATTGTCTCCCTTCAGTGCCGACACCGGGATGACCTGAATGGACCGGAAGCCCAAGGGACGCGCGAAGGCCAGGAACGCCGCCTCGATCTCGCGAAAGCGCGGCTCCGAAAAGCCGACCAGATCCACCTTGTTGACCGCCACGACCACATGCCGGATTCCCAGCAGCGCCACGATGACGGCGTGACGGCGCGTCTGCTCGACCAACCCTTTGCGGGAGTCGACGAGCAGCACCGCCAGTTCCGCATTGGACGCGCCCGTCGCCATGTTGCGGGTGAACTGGACGTGCCCCGGCGTGTCGGCAACGATGAAGGCCCTTCTCGAGGTGGCAAAGAACCGATAGGCCACGTCGATCGTGATGCCCTGCTCGCGCTCCGCCTCGAGTCCGTCGAGGAGCAATGCGTAGTCGAGCGCCTCCCCATCCTCGACCGTTCCGAAGCGGCGCGAGTCAGCTTTCAGCGCCGCGATCTGGTCGTCCAGGAGGCCGACCGAATCGTTGATCAGGCGACCGATCAGCGTCGATTTCCCGTCATCGACCGAGCCGCAGGCCAGGAAGCGCAATTCGCTCCGCGCCTCGGCGGGGCGCACCGGAAGCATGGCCATCAGAAATAACCCTCCCGCTTCTTGCGCTCCATGGACGCCTGGGCGGCGAAGTCGACCAGCCGCCCCTGACGCTCCGACATCCGGGAAGTGAGGATCTCCTCAATGATGGCTCCGACATCCGCTGCCTTCGACTCGATGGCGCCGCTCAAGGGCCAGCAGCCGAGCGTACGGAAACGGATGTGACGCAGCTCGGGCTTCTCGCCATTCGTCAAGCGCATGCGAGAGTCGTCCACCATGATCAAGGTGCCATCACGATCGACGACCGGGCGCTCCGCGGCGAAGTAGAGCGGCACGATCGGAATATCTTCGGCCTGGATGTATGACCAGACATCGAGTTCGGTCCAGTTGGACAGCGGAAACACCCGCATCGTCTCTCCGGGGCCGAGCCGCGCATTGAACAGATGCCACAGTTCGGGTTGCTGACGACGGGGCTCCCACACATGGCCGTTGCTCCGCCGCGAGAAGATCCTCTCCTTGGCTCGCGAGCGCTCCTCGTCCCGCCGGCCACCGCCGATCGCCGCATCGAAGCCATGATGATCGAGAGCCCGCTTGAGGACATCCGTCAGCATCAGGCGTGTGTATTCCCCGGTATCGGTGTCGAACGGATTGATCCCTTCGCGCGACGCTTCTTCATTGCTGTGTACAAGAAGCTCGAGGCCATGTTCCGCCACCGTCCGATCCCGATGCGCCAGCAGGGCCCCGAAATCCCAACCCGACGCGATGTGGAGCAGCGGGAACGGCAACCGCGCCGGGTAGAACGCCTTGCGCGCCAGATGCAGCAGAACACTCGAGTCCTTGCCGACCGAATAGAGCAGGACCGGCCGCCGGAACTCCGCGGCAGCCTCCCGCAAAATGCCGATCGCCTCATCCTCCAAGCGCTGAAGATGAGGCGATCGCTTGGCATGAACGAGGCCGGATTCACCGATCGAGACTTGGCTATCCACTGAATGCCTTCACCAATTGCGCGCTGGCTTGCGTGCCAGGCTAACCAAACACCATCTTATAATTCCGGCGGAGACGACATGCCGTGCCCGCAAGGGCCAGCATCTACAGATCGCCGCGGGACTGATCTTCAACCTCTACGGAACCAACAGCCTCCCAGCAAGCGGCCTCTCCCGCACGAGCCGAGCGGAAAAGAGCATTGCCCGACAATATCTTGCAAAGCGTCATTTGCGTGGCTACATCTCCGCGGACGCAGCTATCACTTGGGGGATAGTTTAACGGTAGAACAACCGGCTCTGACCCGGTTAGTCTAGGTTCGAATCCTGGTCCCCCAGCCAAGCCGCCACGAACTGATTTCTTCATGGCGCGGGGTAGAAGTCGTTTCGTGCTCTCAGGCAATTGGCTGCTGCTGGCGTAGTCCAGCCGAGGTGTCCGCCCGCAATTTTCATATCGCCGGTTGTATATTCCGGCCTCTGCTCGCCGGGTGCACCTGCTGGCGCACCGTGGTAGGCAACGCCATGGCCTGCGATGAGACAGGCGAATCCAAACATTCCGATGGCCGATCGGCCACGGGCCGGGGGAAGAATGGACCTCAAGGGCGTCCGCACGTTCTGCGCCGTCGCCGCTCATGGCAGTTTCGGCCGTGCCGCCGTGTCCCTGGGGGTCGTGCAATCGGTACTGAGCCGTCAGATCTCGGCACTGGAAGGCGAACTGGGCGGCCGCCTCTTCCACCGCACCGGTCGTGGCGTCCAGCTCACTCAACTGGGCCTCGCCGTGCTGCCGCGCGCGAAGGCGCTGCTTGCGGAAGCTGAGCAGCTCCTCATTGAGGCAAGAGGCGAAAGAAGCAGCCCCGCCGGGACGGTCGATCTCGGCGTCGTCCCGGGATGGACGCAGCCTCTGGTCAGCATTCTCGTCTCCAGGCTGCTTGCCGAGTTCCCCCGCATCAGGCTCAGGGCTCACGAGGCCTATAGCGGACAGGTCGAGGATTGGGTCGCCACGGGACGCATCGATGTGGCCGTGTTCAATCGCTACCGCCGTGGCGCCGTGCGCGACGCGGAAGCGGTATCGCGGGCGGATATGATGCTCGTCGGCCGCAAGGGCCATCCCCTGCTGCGGCGCGACGAAGTGCCGTTCAAAACCCTGGCCGAAATACCGCTGTGCGTCCCGCTTTCGCCCAACGGCCTCACCTCGGTCATGAACGAAATCGCCGCGCACGAACGCATGACGCTGAACATCGTGTTCGAGGGCGGCTCTTCGTCGATCCTTCGCGAGGCGGTGGCGCGATGCGGCCTCTTCACCTTGTTCCCGCGCCCGTTCGTTGAGCGCGAACTTGCGCGATCGACATTCCGATGGGCTCGGCTGGTCAAGCCGACACTGACGCAGATCACCTGGATTTCCGTCGGAACGCAACGACCTGCAACCCAGGCGACCAGAACCGTGGCACAGCTCGCAAGACAGATCCTCAAGGGTCATCGCTGAAAAGGCCACGCCGGCGTGTCGTCGCCGGGCGGTCAATCCGCCCGTATGCCCGACTGCGCGATCACCGCGCTCCATCGGGCGTCCTCGCTCTTCAAGAAGGTGGCGAACTCGGCGGATGTGCTGGAGTGCGGCAGCGTACCGGCGGCAAGAAACTTCTGCTCCATGTCCGGCCGGTTCACGATGCGCGCCAGCGCGTCGGAGAGCCGCTGCACCTTTTCCGCCGGCGCGTGTGCCGGCAGCAGGACGGCCAGCCAGGTCGTGGCTTCGAAGCCCGGAAAGCCCTGCTCGGCGATCGTCGGCGTGTCCGGGAAGAACTTCAGGCGCTGCAGCGTGCCGACCGCGATCAGGCGCATGCGCCCGGCCTCGATGTGCGGCCTGGTCACCGCGATCGTATCCATGGCGACCTGCACGCGGCCGGCGATCAGATCGTTCATCGCGGGCGGGCTGCCCTGGTAGGGGACATGGAGGATATGGATTCCCGCTCTCGCCTTCAGCTCCTCCATCGCGACGTGACTCACCGTGCCGATGCCCGAGGACGGATGGCTCAGCTTGTCCGGGTTTGCCTTGGCGTAGGCGATCAGTTCCGGCAGCGTCTTAACCGGCAGCGACGGATGCACCACCATGACCAGCGGCAGGTCGCCGACCCGCCCCACCGGCTCGAAGCCCGTGAGCGTGTCGTAGGCTACGTTCTTGTAAAGATGCGGATTGATCACGAGCGCCGCCATGGGCGACAGGATATACGTCGAGCCGTCCGGCGCCGCGCGCGTCACCTGGCTGAGCGCGATGCTTCCGCCTTGGCCAGGCTTGTTCTCGACGATGACGGTATCGCCCGTCTCCTCTCTCAGTCCCTCCGCCAGCAGCCGCGCGATGATGTCGGTCGCCTGGCCGGCGGGAAATCCGATCACCAGTTTCGACACCTTGTCGCCCTGTGCATAGGCCGCTCGCGCGGACAGGGCGGCAAGTGACAGCGCGGCAAAGCTGCGTCTTAGCATGTGCATCCTCCCTAGATGACCTTGCGTGCCCTGAGACCGGCGATCTCCGCCGCCGTCAGCCCCAGGCCGCCATAAACCTCTTCATTGTGCTCGCCGAGCGTCGGCCCGGCGCGACGCACGGTGCACGGCGTCTCGGAGAAGCGCGGCACCACGCCCTGCATGCGGACGCTGCCGAGTTCGCTGTCGGGGACGGTGACGATCGCCTGTCGCGCCTGGAAGTGCGGATCGTCGAAGACGTCGGCGATGTCGTAGATCGGCGAGAATCCCACTTCGTGGCGAGTCAGCGTCTCGCGCAGTTGCGCAAGGCTGAGCTTGCCGATCGCCCCGCCCACCACCTCGTCGAGCGCCCGGTAGTGCTTCACCCGTGCCGGATTGGTGGCGAAGCGAGGATCCTCGAGGAGGTCGCGCCGATCGAGGGCCGTGCAGAGCCTTTCGAAAATGCTTTGCGTGGACGCGGCGATCGACGCCCATTTTCCGTCGGCCGTGCGATAGACGTTCCCCGGCGCCGCGTATTGGCTGCGATTGCCGGAGCGCGTGCGGACCTGGCCGAGCTGGTCGTATTCGATCGCCAGGAATTCGAGGGTACGCAGCATGGCCTCGGTCGCCGAGCAGTCGATCTCCTGGCCGCGTCGATCGGGATCGGCCTTGAGCTCATGCAGCGACGCGAGGATGCCGACGGCGCCGAACAGACCGGCAACCGCGTCGGAGATCGGATAGCCAAGATGCAACGGCGCTCCATTCTCCTCGCCGCAGATCTGGGTGAAGCCGCTCATCGACTCGAAGATGCGGGCAAAGCCAGGTCGCGCGGCGTACGGTCCATCCTGCCCAAAGCCGGTCAATCTCAGGATCGTAAGGCGGGGATTGATCTCCTGCAGCCAGGCGCGCGTCACGCCCCAGCTGTCGAGCGTGCCTGGCCGGAAGTTCTCGACCAGGACATCGGCGTCTGCAATGAGCCGCCCGAACAGATCGCGTCCCTCCTGCTTCCTCAGGTCGAGAGTCACGCCGCGCTTGTTGCGGTTGGTGACCTTCCACCACAGTGGGGCACCATCCTTGTGCGGGGCGAGGGCGCGCAACGAATCGCCGGTGTCCGGCATTTCGACCTTGATGACCTCGGCGCCATAGTCGCCCAATAGCCCGGCGGCAAAAGGCCCGGCCACGACGGTGGAAATGTCGACGACCTTCAGTCCACGAAGCGGCCCGCTTGCGATGTTCATCGCGATTGCTCCTCCACCTTCAAGTATTTCACGGGCGAACATTACCTTTCCGGCAAAGGAGGTTTGCTGGAAACGGAATGGGTCATCTCCCGTGCCTTGAAGAAGACTCTCGTCACCCTGCAGGCGGGCTGATGTCGTCTGGAGGAGCCCCCCGCATGCGGGCTGGCCCGCGGTCATCTCCGGGCCTGTCATGCTGCTGTGCAGCAAATTCTGCTGAGAAAATCCATCCCGAAGCAAGATGTTGATTGTCTGCGTCAAACCCTGAGAATGTTTGTCCTGGGAGGATCGATGTCAGACAACAGCGGCGCGTCTTCGAACCGCGACAGGGAGCGCACCGGAGACCTTGGCGAAACAGCCCATCTCGATCTTCACGCGCCAAGCGCCGATCGGATCGCCTACACCACCTGCTACATGTGTGCCTGCCGTTGCGGCATCAAGGTTCACCTGAAAGACGGGACCATTCGCTATATCGAGGGCAACCGCGATCACCCGGTGAACAAGGGCGTCCTCTGCGCCAAGGGCTCCGCGGGGCTGATGAACCACTACTCCCCCGCGCGGCTGCGAAAGCCGCTGCGGCGAGCCGGGC
>JAFEFG010000135.1 GCA_018240685.1 Pseudomonadota bacterium
GCCAGGTCGCGCGGATCGAGCCCGCGCTCGACGGTCACCGCGCGCACCGCCCGCGCCATCGCCGCGTTGGCCACCGCGCGGATGCCATGCGCGGCATCCTCGACGGCAAGGCCCAGCGGGCGACCGACATGATCGGCGATTGCACGCTCGCTGAGAGAGCGATCGATGGTCAATCTGCCGCCGGCCAGGCCATTGGGATTGATGTATCCCAGCACGACATTGGCATCCGTCACGGTGGGACGATCGTTGCCGAGCCCGTAACAGGCCGGGCCGGGCACGGCGCCAGCCGACTGCGGCCCGACGACGAGCAGGCCGCCCTTGTCGATGCCGGCGATCGAACCGCCACCGGCGCCGACCTCGGCGATGTCGATCGCCGGGACCTTCAGCATGTAGCCGCCTGCCTTGACGAAGCGGCTGGATGTCGAGATGCCGTCGCGGAACTCGTACTCCGATGTCATGGAGGGACGGCCATCTTCGATGACCACGGCTTTGGCCGTCGTCCCCCCCATGTCGAACACGATGACATTGCGATCGCCGCGCGCCTCGCCCAGACGGGCCGCGCCGATGACGCCGCCGGCCGGTCCCGATGCCACCGCCAGCACCGGCTTCTCGCAGGTCACGCTGGCAGCCAGCATGCCGCCGTTGGAGGTCATGACGAGGATCGGCGCCGACACGCCGATGCCGCGCAGTCCGCTCTCGAGCTTGCGCAAGTACTCCTGCATCGCTGCCAGCAGGTAGGCATTGACCACCGTCGTACTGGTGCGCTCGTACTCCTTTATCTCCGGCAGCACGGCGCAGGACGTCGTGACCAGCAGATCCGGGAAGCGCTCGCGCAGGAGCGCTTCGGTCCGCTGCTCGTGGGCGGGATTGCGGTAGCTGTTGATATAGGAGATCGCGACCGCCTCGATGCCGTCTGCAACCAGCGCCTTCGCTGCCGCGATCACGTCTTCCTCGACCAGGTCGGTCACCACTGAGCCGTCAGCGGCGATGCGCTCTGTCACCTCGAGCCGATGGCGGCGCCGGACAAGCGGCTTCGGCTTGTCCCAGGTGAGATCGAACATGTCGGGCATCCGGATGCGGCCGATCTCGAGCACGTCACGGAAGCCGCGCGTCGTGATCAGTCCAGTCCGGGCACCCGAGCGCTGGAGGATCGTGTTGGAGCCGACCGTGGTGCCATGCAGCACCTCCGTCACGGCACTCGCGTCGATGCCGAGTTCGGCGAGAAGCTGGGCGACGCCCTCGACGACCGCACGGCTGGGATCGTCCGGAGTGGAGGAGATCTTGCTCTGGTGAATGACACCCGCGGCGGTCGCCAGGGCAATGTCGGTGAACGTTCCGCCGATATCGATCGCGACCTTCACCTGCCCGCCCATTTGAGGACCCGCCATGAACGCTCCAGCAAGTAACTAAATAATTAGTTAATTATGGAGACGAAATTTGCGGGCCGTCAACGCCGAATCGATGCAGTGGCGGCGGCGACGGCAGATTGCAGGCAAAGAAAAAGGCGGGCCCGATCTTCGTCGGAGCCCGCCCAAATCCTACGTGCGAATGCTTTAGATCGCTTCCTTGAGATCCTTGGCAACGCGGAAGGCGACCTTCTTCGACGCCTTGATCTTGATCGCCTCGCCGGTCGCCGGGTTGCGGCCCATACGCGCCGGACGGCTGCGCACCTGAAGGATGCCCAGGCCCGTGATGCGGACCTTGTTGCCCTTCTTGAGATGCTTCACGACCAGACCGACGAACTCGTCGAGGGCGCCGGCAGCGTCCTTTTTGGTCATGCCCGTCTTCTCGGCCAGCTCGGCCGCGACCTTGGACAGCGGGACGGTGGGGGTGGAGGGTTTGGTAGCCATAGTGAGGGGTCCCTTACATTTTATCGTTCCGCCAGCGGGCCCTGACGCCCCAGGGCTTGCGTTGACGAGCCAAGGTTATCCACGAATCGCGGCCTCGCAAGCCCTCAATGTGCGAAAAATGTCGATTTCTGGGGCTTTTTCGGCCATTTGGGACGGCCATCCACAGCTTTCAGAGAGTGCGGCGCGTGCCAACAGCCGATTTGATCCCGACCTTCGCCACCGCGGTGAACACCTGGCAGTGCGACGAGAATGACCATCTGAACGTCCAATTCTACACGGAGTTTGCACACGAGGCGTCGGCACACCTGATGGCCGCGCTGGGCCTCGGCCCCCGCGCCCAGCGAGACCACGGCCTCGTCGTCCGTCCCGGCCACGACCATATCCGCTATCTGCGCGAGTTCCGGGCGGTCGATGTCGTCGAGGTCCGATCCGCGCCGGTCGAGGTCGGCGAGCGCCATCTCGTCGTCTACCACGAGGTGCGCAATCCGGCCGACGGCACGCTCGCCTCGACCCTCTGCCGCCGCATCGACAGCGACCGGTCCTGGCCCGCCGCCTTCCGGCAGCGCGCCGCGGCGGCGTGCATCGAGCTGCCCACCGCCGCGCGGCCGCGCAGCGTCGGGACGTTCGCCCTCCCCGACCTCGCGCTCGCCGACGCACCGCGCACCGGCCTGACCGAAGTCGGCCGCACCGTGGTGAAGCCTGCGGAATGCGACGAGGATGGCATCTTCCTGCCCCGCCATCAGTTCGGCCGCTATTCCGATGGCGCGCCCTTCCTGTGGAACCATCTGGGCTTCGACCGCGCCGCCATGCAGCAGCGCAGCGAGGGCTCCATCGTGGTCGAGATGCTGCAGCACTATCGCATGCCCTTGCGCGCCGGCGATCTTGCCGTCGTGATGAGTGGTCTCGCCGAGTTCAGCGACAAGGTGCTGAAGTTCGCGCATTTCATTTTCGAGGCCGAAACCGGCACGCTTGCTGCTTGCGCCGAGGCGGTGGGCATGAAGTTCGACCAGAAGATCCGCAAGATCATGACCTTCTCGGCCGAGGATCAGAGCCGCCTGGCGGCGCACAAGCTGCGCCTCTTCGCTTAAGGAGTTGTCCGTGGACGACAAGACGCGCACCGCAGCCGGCATCGCCGCCGGGCTGCAGGGCATCAAATACGACGACAAGCGCCTGGCCGAGCTTGCCGCCGAAGTGCAGGTGCTGAACGACGCCGTGCGCCAGGCGGCGGCCGAACGCCTCACCTTCGACGACGACCCTGCCGCCTTCGCGAGCCTGATGGAACGGGAGGCCCGCAAGTGAGCCGCGACGCTCTCGCGCTGGAAGATCTCAGCGCGGTCGCCGACGCCATCGCCGCGCGGCGTGTCACCTCGGTCGCAGCCACCGAGGCCTGCCTCGCCCGCATCGAGAGCTGGCAGCCGCGCACCAACGCCTTCCTGCGCCTCGACAAGGACAGGGCGCTTGCACAGGCGGCCGCCATGGATCGCGAGATCGCCGCCGGCACGCGCCGCGGCCCGCTGCACGGCGTGCCGATGGCACATAAGGACATGTACTACCGTGAGGGCGCGCTCTCGACCGGCGGCAGCGGCATTCGCCGGAACTGGCACGCGCCGGTGACTGCGACTGTGCTGCAGAAGCTCGATGCCGCGGGCGTGGTCGAGCTGGGCTTCCTCAACATGGCGGAGTTCGCCGCCGGCCCGACCGGGCACAACGTCCATCACGGCCACTGCCGCAACCCGTGGGACGGCACGCGCGTCACCGGCGGCAGTTCGAGCGGCTCCGGCGCCTCGGTCGCCGCCCGCATGGTCTATGGCGCGCTGGGCTCCGACACCGGCGGCTCGATCCGCCTGCCGGCCGCCGCCTGCGGCGTGGTCGGCATGAAGGCCACCTACGGCCGCGTCAGCCGCGCCGGCGCGCTGGCCCGCTCGTGGAGCCTCGACCATGTCGGCCCGCTGACCCGGACCGTGCGCGACAACGCCCGCCTGCTCGCCGTCCTGGCCGGACACGATGCCAACGATTCCACCACCAGCGAGAAGCCGGTGCCGGACTACGAGTCGTTGCTGGACGGCGGCGTGTCGGGCTTCAGGATCGGCCTCGCCCTGCCCGACGACGGACCGGCACCGCTCGACGCCCAGGTCGGCGCCGCGGTGCAGGCAGCCGCAGATACGCTGGGCCGGCAGGGGGCCAAGATCACGCCACTCACCCTGCCCGACTTCACGGCGCTCTATCGCTGCGCGGAGGTGATGGTGAAGTGCGAAGCGGCGGCCATGCACCGCCCCTGGATGGAGAAGCACCCGGAGGCCTATGCCAACCAGGTCCGCACGCGCATGGAAGCGGGCTTCTTCATCCCCGCCACCCAGTACATCGACGCGCTGCGCCTGCGCGCGCATTTCGTCACCGAGTTCCTGGCGAAGATGGACGGCCTCGATGCCGTGCTGCTGCCCTCGATCCCGTTTCCCATCCCGACCATCGAGGAGACCGATGTCGAGAGCCAGGGCGGACCGGCGACGCTGGCCATGGTCGGTCGCTTCACCGGGCTGACGCGGCCGTTCAACACGCTGGGCATCCCGGCGCTATCGCTGCCCTGCGGCTTCGACGCCAACGGCATGCCGATCGGCCTGCAGCTCGTCGGCCGTCCGTTCGACGAGGCGACGCTCTATCGCATCGGTCACGCCTATCAGGGCGTGACCGACTTCCATCGCAAGGTGCCGGCCTAGCCGCCGGCTCGCGGGGTCCGGCGGCTCACACCGCCAGATTGACCGTCACGCTCTTCCTCTGCGTGAAGCTGTCGAGCATGCCTTCGAGCGAGAACTCGCGGCCGATGCCGCTCTGCTTGAACCCGCCATAGGACATGCCCGGCGTCTGGCCGCCGCCCTGGTTCACCTGCACCCAACCCGACTCGATCGCATGGGCGGCGCGCAGGCCCTTACCGATGTCGTGCGTCCAGACATAGGCGGCGAGGCCGTAGTGGCTGTCGTTGGCCATGCGAATCGCCTCCGCCTCGTCGCTCCAGCGGATCGCCACCAGCACCGGCCCGAAGATCTCCTCACGTGCCAGCCGCCAGTCGTTCGAACGGTCGGCAAACACGGTCGGGACGGCGAAGTAGCCCTCGCTCAGCGGTCCGGTCTTGGGCGGCAGGCCGCCGAACACCAGCTTGGCGTCGGAGCGGTCGAGGCCGTCCTGCACGTACTTGCAGACCTTGGTGAACTGCTTGTTGTTGATGATGGTGCCGATGTCGCTCGCCTCGTCGAGCGGATCGCCGATCTTGAGTGCGGAGGTCTTCTTCTCGAGCTTCTTCAGGAAGGAGTCGAAGATGTCCTCGTGCAGGAACAGGCGCGAGCCGGCGGTGCAGCTCTGGCTCTGGCGCGTGAAGCGCATGGCGGCGATGATGCCGTCCACCGTCCAGTCCTCGTCGGCGTCGGGATAGACGATCGACGGGCTCTTGCCGCCCAGTTCCAGCGACACCGGCACGATGCGCTCGGCCGCCGCCCGCATGATCACCTTGCCGACCTCAGTCGAGCCGGTGAAGGAGAGTTTGCGGATCTTCGGATGGTTGGCGAGCGCGGCACCGCAGTCAGCACCATAACCCGTCAGCACGTTCAGCACGCCGGCCGGCACGAATTCCTGGCAGATGTCGGCCATCATCAGCACGCCAAGCGGCGCATCCTCCGCCGCCTTCATGACCATCACGTTGCCGGCGCAGAGCGCGGGCGCGATCTTGAGCGCGCCCAGCATTACCGGCGCATTCCACGGGATGATGGCGCCGACGATGCCGATCGGCTCGCGGCGCGTATAGGAGAGCACATGCTCGCCGAGCGGCACCGTCTCGCCCTTCAGCTCCGAGGCAAGGCCGCCGAAATAGCGGAAGATATCGGCCGTGAGCTTGGCCTCGCCGCGCGCCTGGGTACGCAGCGCATTGCCGGTCTCGAGTGCGATGGTGCGTGCCAGCTCCTCGACGCGCGCCTCGATCGCCTCGGCGATCTTGAGCAGGAGCTTGCCGCGTTCGCGCGGCACCACGTTGCGCCAGGCCGGCAGCGCCTTCTCGGCCGCCGCGACGGCGGCCTCGACGTCCGCCGCCGCCGCGCGCGGCACTTCGGCGACCGCGGTACGCTTAGCGGGATTCTCGATGGCGAAGCGCCCGCCCGAGGCGCTGCCGACCCACTTGCCGTCGATCAACATGCCCTTGGGGCTGTACGTGCCGGGGACGGACGGTTGCGGTTTCAGTTGGGTGGCGGTCGTCGACATAGGGGCCCTCCGGGTTCCAGAAAAACGGGCCGGAGTTTGGCCCGCAGGACGGCCCGCTACAAGGTCATGCTCTGCCGGCCCTCGAACATTCCCCGACAGGGCAAACCGGACAGTTATGGTCTGGATGAGTCATGGCATCTGCACGATCTCTAACCCGTCTTCTTTTTCCTCGCCCGTGCGGCCCGCTTCTTCTTCTCGGTCAACTCCCCGTACTTCATGCCTTCGAGCTTGATGCCGTCGGGATCGAGGAAGAACACGGCGTAGTAGTCCTCGTAATATTCGTCGGCGGGATCGACGATCGTCACGCCCTCCTTCTCCAGCCAAGCCTGCAGGTCATCGACATCGCGGCGATTGCGGAGCTGGAAGGCATAGTGGTGCAGGCCGACGTCGCCGATCCTGTAGGTCTTGCGGCCCTCGGCCTCGGCGATCCAGTAGCGGGTGTGGCCGTTGGTCCAGCCGATCGTGCCCGGATACTCGTCCGAGATCTCGAAGCCCAGGAAGCCGAACAGCTTGCCGTAGAAGGCCTTCGATTTTGCGTAGTCGCTGACCCTGATGGAGATGTGGTCAATACCGACCACACGGCACACGGTCTTCGGCATGACAGCCTCCTCTTTCGGACAGGTGGACAACCGACCGGGACGCCTTAAGTTCCTGGCAATGCGTCTTTCCGTTCTCGACCAGTCGGTCGCCATCGCAGGACGGCCCCACGGGGAATCGATCCGCAACACCGTGGCGCTGGCACGCCATTGCGAGGCCTTGGGCTACGACCGCTTCTGGGTGTCGGAGCACCACAATCATCCGACTATCGTAGGCAGCGCGCCTGAGATTGTCATGGCCGCGATCGCCGCCACCACCGAGCGCATCCGCATCGGCAGCGCGGGCATCATGCTGCCGCACTACTCGCCCTTCAAGGTGGCGGAGGTATTCCGCGTGCTCGATGCGCTGGCGCCCGGACGCATCGACATGGGCCTCGGACGCGCCCCAGGATCGGACGGGCGCACCGCCTTCGCGCTCAATCCCGCCGCCAACGAGCGGCCCGAGCATTTTCCCGCCGACGTGCGCGACCTGATGGCCTGGGTGCAGAACGAACCGCTGGTGCAGGGCCATCCCTTCGCCGCCGTGAAGGCCTATCCGCAGGGACCGACCGCGCCCGAGACCTGGATTCTCGGCAGCTCCGACTACGGGGCGCAAGTCGCGGCGCTGTTCGGTCTGCCCTACTGCTTCGCCTGGTTCTTCAGCGACGGCGCCGGCGGCGAACGCGCGATCGAGCTCTACAAGAAGAACTACCGACCCAGCACGCGCCATCCGGAACCGCATTCGGCGCTCGCCGTGTGGGCGCTCGCCGCGCCCAGCATGGAAGAGGCGCAGTACCATCTCACTCCGCGGGCGCTGTCACGCATCAATCGCGACAAGGGCGTGCTGGGACCGCTGCTGCCGCCCGACGAGGCCGCCGCGGCGCCGCTGAGCGACCACGAGAAGGCGCGGATGGAACGCCTGCGCCGCGATGCCTTCGTCGGCACGGGCCCCGAAGTGGCGGCCCGTATCGAGGAGCTGAAGAATCGCGTGGGCGTCGACGAGATGGTGGTCGTCACCTGGACCCATGACGAGGTCGTGAGGCGGCGCAGCTACAGCCTGCTGGCAGAAGCCTGCGGCTTCGCCTCCGATGTGCCGGCTGTGCCGCGCTGAAGGCGCCGCTTTACAGGATCTGGTTGCGCAACACCGCCTCGCCCCGCCACAGGCGGTCCAGATTCTCGACCAGGATGTCGATGACGTTGTCCTCGTAGTGCCGCGTCTCGCCCGCGGTATGCGGCGTGATGAAGACGTTCGGCATCTCCCACAGCGGCGAGGCCTGCGGCAACGGCTCCTCCGCCGTGACATCGAGGGCGGCGGCCCAGATCCTGCCGTTCTTCATCGTCTCGATCAGCGCGGCCTCGTCGGCGACCTTGCCGCGCGCCACGTTCACGAACACCGCCGACGGCTTCATGGCCGCGAAGGCGGCCGCACTCATCAGCCCCGTCGTCTCGGGCGTCAGCGCGCAGGCGAGCGCCACGAAATCCGCCTGCGGCACCAGTTTCACGAGGTCGGTCATGGCGTGGATGGAATCGGCGCCGTTGGCACCCTGGGCCGGATCGCGGCGGATACCCATCACCTTCATGTCGAAGGCCTTGGCGAGCTTGGCGAGATGGCTGCCGATGCGGCCCATACCCACCACCAGCAGCGTCTTGCCGCCGAGTTCGTCCTCGCGCTGGGCGAGGTCGCCGATCATGCCGCGCCAGACCTTCTTGTGTTGATTGTCGCGCGCTTCCGGCAGGCGCCTCGACACGGCAAGGATCAGCGCCATGGCATGCTCGGCCACGGCGCGCGCATTGACTCCCGACGCGCTCGCCAGCCGGACCTGCTTCGCCGCCAGCTGCTCCTTCGAGTACTGATCCACGCCGGCGCTGATCGACTGGATGAATTTCAGGCTGCCGGCATGGGGGATGAGGTCGTTCCGCCACATGCCCGACACCACCACGACATCGGCCTCGCCGACACGCTTCTGCAGATCGTCGTAAGACCAGACCTGGAAGTTGCGGATGCCCGTCTTGCGCGCCTCGAAGCGGGCCGACATCTGATAGGCCGCATGCGCGAAACAGATCGTGAGTTGATCCCTGGACGGAAACATTGGCACTCCCCCGACACAAAATGCGAGACTGGGGCGTACCGCACTCATCGGAGAAATGCCATGGCCATGCGCCGCAACCTGCTTCGCGAACGCCTCGATGCAGGCCAGCCGACCGTCGGCACCCACATCCTCTCCTGCTGGCCGACCCTGGTGGAGCTGATCGGCCATTCCGGGCAGTACGACTATGTGGAATTCACAGCTGAGTATGCGCCATTCGACATGCACGATCTCGATAATCTCGGTCGCGCCTTCGAGGTGGCCGGGCTCGGCGGCATGATCAAGATCGAACAGACGCAATACACGCACCAGGCGATGCGCGCGATCGGCGCGGGCTTCCAGAGCGTGCTATTCGCCGACATCCGCACCGTCGAAGATGCCAGGGTGGCTGTCGACGCAGTGCGCGCAGAAACGACCCTGGCGGCCGGCGCGCGCGGCCGCGGCCGGATGGGTGTCGGCATGCGCCGCGATGTCGGCGTCGTGCGCCATGGCGGGCAGCCGGCCTATGTCGAAGCCCTCAACGACGTCGTGATCGCCATCATGGTCGAGAAAAAGTCCTGCGTGGACGATCTCGACGCCATCCTGTCGGTGCCCGGCATCGACATGGTCCAGTTCGGCGCCTCGGACTTCTCCATGAGCATCGGCAAGCCGGCGCAATACGGCGACCCCGAGGTGCTGGCTGCCGAGGCCAAGACCATCGAGACCGCCCTGAAGAAGGGCCTGCATCCGCGCGTCGAGCTGCGCGACCCGTCAGGCGCAGAGAAATATCTCAGGATGGGCGTGAAGCACTTCTGCATCGGCTGGGATGTGCGCATTCTCGCCGACTGGTGGGACAGCAAGGGCGCCGAGATGCGCGGCCTGCTCGACGGCAAGGGTGCAACATCGCCGGGCAAGACCGAGAACATCGGCAAGGTCGGCGGCAACTACGCATGAATATGCCGCTGGAGGTGCCGCCGGTCGCGCCGCACCGGCCCGTCAGCCGCACGCTGCACGGCATCACCGTCACCGACGACTATGCGTGGCTGAAGGACGCGAACTGGCAGGAGGTGTTGCGCGATCCTGCGCGGCTCGATCCGGAAATCCGCGCCTATCTCGAAGCGGAGAACCGCTATACGGAGTCCATCCTGGCGCCGACGCAGGCCCTGCAGAAGGCGCTGGTGCGCGAGATGCGCGGTCGCATCAAGGAGGACGATTCCGGCGTCCCGCTGCCCGACGGCCCCTTCGCCTACAGCTGGAAATATCGCCAGGGTGGCCAGCATCAGCTGATCGGCCGGCAGCCGCGCGACGGCGGCGACTTCCGAGTGATCCTGGATGGCGATGCACTGGCCAAGACGGCAACCTACTTCCGCTTCGGCGGTACGCGGCATTCGCCGAACCACCGGCTCGAGGCCTGGAGCGCCGACCTGCGCGGCTCGGAATACTTCACCGTCCGCGTTCGCGACTGGCAGACGGGCGAAGACCTGCCCGACATCGTGGAACAGACTAGCGGCAGCGTCGTCTGGGGCCGTGATTCAAGCTTCTTCCTCTATGTGAAGGTCGACGAGAACCACCGGCCGCTGCACGTCTTCCGCCATCGGCTGGGCACGCCGCAATCCGAGGATGTCCTCGTCTACGAGGAGCAGGACACCGGTTGGTTCACACGTGTCGAGGAAAGCGCGAGCGGCCGCTTCTGCATCGTTGCCGGCGGCGATCACGACACGTCCGAGCAGCACCTGATCGATCTCGCCGATCCGACGGCGAAGCCGCAGCTCGTGGTGCCGCGCGAGAAGGGCGTGCAGTACCGCGTTGCCGACCGCGGCGAAGAACTGTTCATCCTGACCAATCTCGAAGCGATCGACTTCCGTATCGTCACGGCGCCGCTTGCCGCCCCCAGACGAGAGAACTGGCGCGAGCTGGTGCCGTATCGTCCCGGCATCTACGTGCTGGGCATCGACCTCTATGCCGGCCATCTCGTCCGCCTGGAGCGCGCCAATGCCCTGCCTGCGATCGTGATCCGCGACCTGGGCGACGGCAGCGAGCATTCGATCGCCTTCGACGAGACAGCCTATTCCCTCGACGTCACCGGCGCCTACGAATTCGAGACGACGACCTTACGCTTCACCTATTCGTCGATGACCACTCCGGCGGAGGTCTACGACTACGACATGGCGCGACGCACCCGGACGTTGCGCAAGCGCCAGGAAATCCCCTCCGGCCACGACCCGGCGGCCTATGTCACGACCCGCATCATGGCCAAGGCAGCGGACGGTGCCGAGGTACCGGTGTCGATCCTGCATCGGCGCGACCTGCCGCGCGACGGCAGCGCGCCGCTGCTGCTCTACGGTTACGGCTCCTACGGCATGGCCATGCCGGCGTCCTTCTCGTCCAACCGCCTTTCGCTGGTGGATCGCGGCTTCGTCTACGCCATCGCCCACATACGCGGCGGTACCGACAAGGGCTGGGGCTGGTATCTCGATGGCAAGCGCGAGAAGAAGACCAACACTTTCGACGACTTCGTCGCCTCGGCGCGGGCCCTGATCGACGCGCACTACACGTCCGCCGGGCGCATCGTGGCGCACGGCGGCAGTGCCGGCGGCATGCTGATGGGCGCCGTCGCGAACCAGGCCGGCGAACTGTTCGCCGGCATCGTGGCCGAGGTGCCCTTCGTCGACGTCCTCAACACCATGCTGGACGACAAGCTGCCGCTCACGCCGCCAGAATGGCCCGAGTGGGGCAACCCCATCACCGATCCGGCGGCGTTCCGTACCATCCTGTCCTACTCGCCCTATGACAACGTGGCGGCCAGGCCCTATCCGGCGATCCTGGCCATGGGCGGCCTCACTGATCCGCGCGTTACCTACTGGGAGCCTGCCAAGTGGATCGCCCGGCTGCGCGCCATCATGACCGGCGGCGGGCCAGTCCTCCTGCGCACCAACATGGGCGCGGGCCACGGCGGATCGTCGGGCCGGTTCGACCGGCTCGATGAAGTTGCGCTCGCCTACGCTTTTGCCCTCTGGATCGTCGGTCGCGTCTGATAGGCTTCCTGGATGCTGACGAGCGACGCCTGCGTCGCTCCGCCGGCCGAAAACGACTCGAAAAACCAGGAGGAACGCCATGAGCGTCACGATCGACAAGCTGCTCAACGATGCGGTGAAGCAGGGCGACGTCCCGGGCGTCGTCGCGGTGGCGACGGATGCCAACGGCATGACCTACGAAGGCGGCTTCGGCAAGCGCGTGCTGGGGCAGTCGGCGGAGATGACGCCGGACACGGTAGTGTGGCTGGCCTCGATGACCAAGGCCATCACGGGCACGGCGGCCATGCAGCAGGTCGAGCGCGGCCGACTCGGCCTCGACAGCCCTGCCAAGGAGGTGATCCCGTATCTCGGCGAGGTCGGCGTGCTCGAAGGCTTCGATGCCGGTGGCAAGCC
>JAFEFG010000136.1 GCA_018240685.1 Pseudomonadota bacterium
AAGACGCGCTTCATCGGCTTCAGCGGCGTCGGCGAGACGCCGGCGCTTCTCAAGGCCGTCGAGACCGGCGCCTTCGACACCATGCAGGTCGTCTACAACCTCCTCAATCCCAGCGCCGGCCAGCCCATGCCCAAAGGCATGCGGGGGCAGGACTATGGCCGGCTGCTCGAACGCACCCGGGCGAAGGACATGGGCACGATCGTGATCCGCGCCCTGGCCGGCGGTGCACTCGCCGGGACAACCGAGCGCCATCCGCTGGCGATGCAGCAGGTCGCGCCGATCGGCTCGGCGCGGGATTTCGCCGAGGACGTGGCGCGTGCCAAAGCATTCGAGCCGCTGATCGGGCAGGGCGTCGCCGGCAGCCTCACCGAACTCGCGCAGCGCTTCGTGATCGCCAACCCGAACGTGACCACGATGCTGGTCGGCTATTCGACGCTCGACCAGCTTGAACAGGCGGCGGCGGCCGTGAACAAGGGACCGCTGCCGCAGGATGTGCTGCGTCGTCTGACCTAGCGCGGCCGCTGGGACGACCGGGACAGGCGGGACACCTGGGACAGGCGGGACACCCGGGACGGCGGGACAAGACGGCCGAAAGCCTTGATCGATCGATATCGAATCTGTCCCAGAAGCCTGGGACAGGCGCCGTTTGGCGAGATCTACGACCGCCCCATCGCCGGCGACTGCATGGTGAAGGGGCCGCTCAGCCGGTCGCGATAGACCCCGACGCCTTCCATGATGCGCTGCACGTAGTTGCGCGTCTCGCGCAACGGGATCATCTCGATCCAGTCCACCATGTCGATCTTGCCGCCGCGCGGATCGCCGATCGTCTCCAGCCAGCGCGCCACGCGGTTGGGGCCGGCATTGTAGGCGGCCAGCGCGAGCTCGTAGGAGCCGCCGAAGCGCTGCAGCATCTCGGCGAGATACTGGCTGCCGAGTGACACGTTGTAGCCCGGGTCGCGCGTCAGCTTGTCCTGGATGAAAGGAAGGCCCAGCCGACCCGCGACGTCGCGCGCCGTGCCGGGCATGAGCTGCATCAGGCCGAGGGCGCCCGAGGGCGAGACGGCGCCCGAGTTGAACGCGCTCTCCTGGCGCGTGACGGCGAGCGCCAGCGCCCTCTCGATCGAGCCGGTCGGGCCGAGATCGACGACGGGGAAGGCGGCATTGAACAGCGTGACGCCATGTTCCGTCGCGCGCCGGGCGATGACCAGGGCCACGTCCGGCCGCTTGAGCTCGGCCGCGAGCTGAGAGAGGAGCAGCGTCTCGCCCGGTCCCTTCACCATGCGCGCGAGCCGCAGCAGGAAAGGGCGGGTGCGCTCGGAGTCGCCAGCCTGGCCGATATAGCGGGCCACCGTCACCAGCTCGCGGCCGGACAGAGCCTGCGCGTCGGCATCCGATGCCACCGGATCGGTCGGCAGGCGCGAGGCGCCGCCCGGCAGCTTGCGGGCCGCGAGCTGTCCATAGAAGGTCTGGCCGAAGGCGGCGGCACGCCCGTACCAGTCCTTGGCCTCCTTGCCGTGGCCGGAGGCCTCGTAGCCACGGCCCAGCCAGTAGGCGGCGCGGCTCTTGGAGACGTCGGTCGAAACGCCGTCATAGAGCGTCTGGAAATGCTTCAGTCCCTCGGCTGGCTTCTTCAGATGACGCAGCGCGATCCAGCCGGCGAGGAACTCGGCCTCGGCGAAGGCCACGCCCTTGATCTGGCCATGCTGGGCGGCGACGGCATAGGCGTCGGCAGGCTTGCCGGCGGCCAGCAGGTCGCGTGCGAGCTGCTGGCGCTCACCCCACCAGGTATCGCCCTGGTCGCCCGGCGCCGACATCAGGCCCTTAGCTTCCTCGAGCTTGCCGGTGCGGCGCAGCCAGGTGGCGCGTTCCAGGCGGATCGTCGGATCGTTCAGCTTGGCCGCCGGCACGCCGCGCACGATGGTGACGGCATCGGCTGCGCGCGTGGCCATCGCGAGCCGGGCCTCGGCCACGGGCTGATAGTCCGGCGGCAGCTTCGCGACCAGGCTGCGCGCGGCCTGCGGCCGGCCTTCGCGCAGGATGCGGTCGAAGCGCGCGATCTGGTCCTGGCCGGAAAGATACTGGCCGTAGCGGTTGAGGAACTCCTCCTCGTCGGCCCGGCGGAACGTCGCGGTGCGCCAGCTCTCGCCGGCAAGCCGCGGCACGTCCTTCGCGCTGACCGTGCTTGCGGCTTCCAGGCGGCGCAGGTGGCCCTGGCTGGTGAGCGGCGGAAAGGCGGTGAAGTAGCGCCAGATGTCGTTGGGCGGCGTGTCGGGGCCGATGCGATCCTCGGCCTGGCGGCGCAGGACCTCGGGCTCGGGCCAGTCCGGGTGCTCGCGCAGGAAGCGCCAGGTCGCGGCGAAGTCCGCATCGGTCCTGGAGGCCACCCGCAGCACGTTCCACTCGACGATGCGCGCCAGCAGCGGGTTGTTGAAGTTGGCGACGGCGGCACGGGCATCGCCGAAGCGGCTGTCGTCGATCGCCTTGAAGGCGGCGGCAAGCGCGGCCGCCTCACCGGGGGCGAGCGGCTTGCCCGTGCTCATGGCCTGGGCGAGGTCGGTGGGGGCATCCACCGGCACCAGGCCCTGACCGCCGCCGGTGATCGGGATTTCTCCGGTCCGCGGCAGGGGCGTTGCCGCGGGGCGGCCGGTCGCCATGCCGGCGCCGCCGCTTCCGGCCGAGGGGATGCGGTGGACGCCCGTGTCGGGCACGCCGGACCGGCCCGGGTTTGCGCTCTCACCGCGCAGAATGGTGACGCCGCCCTGTTGAGCGTTGGCGCCGCCGGCGAGGCCGGCCAGCAGGAGAATAAGAGGGGAACGGGGAATCTTCACGCTAGGAATCGTAGGCACGTCCTTGCGGCATCACAATGGCAAGTTGCTCGCCTTGCCCGCGTGAGCTACGGCGCTTAGATTGGTTGCTTGCTGAAAATCGGAGGAAAGCCATGTTCGCCGGATCGCTCGTCGCGTTGATCACCCCGTTCAAGAACGGGTCGGTCGACGAAAAGGGATTCGAGAAGTTCGTGGCCTGGCAGATCAAGGAGGGCACCGACGGCCTCGTGCCGTGCGGCACGACGGGCGAATCGCCCACGCTCTCCTACGACGAGCACAAGCGCGTCATCGACATCTGCATCCAGACCGCCAAGGGCTCGGGAGTGCCGGTGATCGCCGGTACCGGCTCGAATTCGACCGAAGAGGCCATCGAGCTCACCAAGCATGCAAAGAAGGCCGGCGCCGATGCCGCCATGCTGGTCGTGCCCTATTACAACAAGCCGACCCAGGAAGGCATGTTCCAGCACTTCAAGGCCGTGGCCGAGGCGGTCGACATCCCGATCCTCCTCTACAACGTGCCGCCGCGGACGGGTTGCGACCTGCAGGTCGACACCGCCGTTCGGCTGTCGCAGGTGAGGAACATCGTCGGCATCAAGGATGCGAGCTACGACATGGCGCGGCCCACGCTGACCAGGCTCCGGGCCAAGAAGGGCTTCATCCAGCTCTCGGGCGAGGATGCCAGCGCCGTGGGCTTCCTGGCCCAGGGAGGCGATGGCTGCATCTCGGTCACCGCCAACGTCGCGCCGCGCCTGTGCGCCGACATGCACGATGCCTGGAAGGCCCGCGATCTCGACAAGGTGTTCGAGATCCAGGACCGCCTGATGCCTCTGCACAAGGCTCTGTTCGTCGAAACCAGTCCGGCCCCCATCAAGTACGCCTGCGAACTGATCGGTCAGGCCAGCGCCGGGCTGCGCCTGCCGCTCGTGGAATGCACCGATGCCACCAAGAAGCAGGTGCGCGACGCGATGATGCATGCCGGCCTGATCAACTAGGGGCGATGACTTGGCGAAGAAACCGGAGCTGGGTCACACGGTCGTGGCCCAGAACCGCAAGGCGCGGCACAACTACTTCATCGAAGAGACCATGGAGGCCGGCCTCGCCCTGACCGGGACCGAGGTCAAGTCGCTGCGCGGCGGTCGCAGCTCGATCGCCGAATCCTATGTGACCGAATCGGGGGGCGAGGCGTGGCTGGTCAATGCCGACATTCCGGAATACGCCTCGGGCAATCGCTTCAATCATGACCGCAAGCGGCCGCGCAAACTGCTGCTGCACCGCAAGCAGATCAACCGGCTGATCGGCGCCATCCAGCGCGAGGGGCGCACGGTCGTGCCGCTGCAGGTCTATTTCAATCCCCGGGGCCGGGCCAAGATCGAGATCGCGCTGGTCACCGGCAAGCAGGCCCACGACAAGCGCCAGGCCATCAAGGAGCGCGACTGGAAGCGCCAGAGGGCGCGCCTGCTGAGTCGCAGCTGATCGATCCGTCAGTAAGGAGAAGCGTCATGAGTACCGTGCTGATCACCGGCGCCGCGCGCGGCCTCGGTCTCGACTTCACCAAGCAGTATGCCGCCAGGGGCTGGAAGGTGCTGGCCTGCGCACGCAAGCCCGGCGCGCTGGAGAGCGTCAAGGGCGACATTCATCATCACCCGCTGGAAGTCACCGACTATGCGGCGGTCAAGGCGCTGGCCCGGAAGCTTTCGGGCGAGGCGATCGACGTGCTGATCTGCAATGCCGGCATCGGCGGCGGGCGCGGCGCGACCGAGCAGACTCTGGGAACGCTGGACCCGGAGGTATGGCGCAACGTGTTCGAGGTGAACACGCTCGCGCCGCTGATGATGGCGGAGGCTTTCGCCGATCACGTCGCGCGCTCGCAGCAGCGCAAGCTGATCGCCATCAGCTCGATCCTGGGAAGCATCGCCAACAACACCGGCGACCGGTATTTCTATCGCGCCAGCAAGACGGCGCTGAACATGGAGTGGAGCTGCCTGTCGAAGGATCTCGAGGCCAGGGGCGTGATCTGCGTCGCCCTGCATCCGGGCTGGGTGCAGACGGACATGGGCGGCCCGACCGCGACGCTGACGATCGAGCAGAGCGTGCCGGCAATGGTGAAAGTCATCGACGGGCTGAAGCCTTCCGACAATGGCCGTTTCCTGCAATATGACGGCACCGAGCTTCCCTGGTAGGCCATGCTGCTCACCGAAGAACAGACCCTGATCCGCGACACCGCCCGCGCCTTCGCGCAGGACCAGGTGCTGCCCAATGTCCGTACCTGGGAGGCCGCGGGCGAGATCCCGCGCAGCCTGCGGCTGGAGATGGGCCGGCTG
Organism: Pseudomonadota bacterium; assembly: GCA_018240685.1. Lineage (GTDB taxonomy): Bacteria > Pseudomonadota > Alphaproteobacteria > Reyranellales > Reyranellaceae > Reyranella. Next base: position 5,147 of record JAFEFG010000136.1, read on the forward strand.
GGCTTCATGGGCATGTGCGTCTCCCCCGAATGGGGAGGAGCGGGGGCCGGTATGGTCGCCTACGTGCTGGCGCTGGAGGAGATCGCCGCCGCCGACGGTGGGCTGTCCACGGTGATGAGCGTCAACAACTCGCCGGTCTGCGCGGCGCTGCTGGCCTACGGCTCGTCCGAACAGAAGGAGACGTGGCTGAAGCCGCTGGCGGGCGGGGAGATGCTGGGTGCCTTCTGCCTGACCGAGCCCCAGGCCGGCTCCGACGCCTCGAACCTGCGCACGCGGGCCGAGCGGCGCGGCAACGGCTGGGTCATCAACGGTGTGAAGCAGTTCATCACCTCCGGCCGGACCGGCGATGTCGCCCTGGTCTTCGCGGTGACCGACGCGGCCAATCCCAAGCGCGGCATCTCCTGCTTCATCGTGCCGACCGGAGCGCCGGGCTACCGGGTCGCCTCGGTCGAGAAGAAGCTGGGGCAGAAGTCGTCGGACACCTGCCAGATCGCCTTCGAGAACTGCGAAGTCGGAGCCGACGCGATGCTGGGGGCCGAAGGGCAGGGCTACCGCATCGCGCTGGCCAATCTGGAGGTCGGCCGGATCGGCATCGCCGCCCAGGCGGTGGGCATGGCGCGGGCTTCCTTCGAGCTGGCGAGGGCCTATGCCGGGGAGCGGGAAGCCTTCGGGACGAAGATCGTGAACCACCAGGCCGTGCAATTCCGCCTGGCCGACATGGCCACCAAGGTGTCGGTTGCGCGGCAGATGGTGCTTCATGCCGCCTCCCTGCGGGAAGCCGGCCGGCCCTGCCTCACCGAAGCCGCAATGGCCAAGCTATATGCCTCGGAGATGGCCGAGGAGGTCTGCTCGGCCGCGATCCAGATCCATGGCGGATACGGCTATGTGGCCGACTATCTGGCCGAGAAGATCTGGCGGGACGTTCGAGTCTGCCAGATCTACGAAGGGACGAGCGACGTGCAACGCATCCTCATCGGTCGCGGCTTGGCGACGCTCTGACATTGTCATCGCTTGTGAACTGCCCTTGCCCATGCAAGACTCATTGCCTGTGAGATGGGCCGGGAGGCGGCTCAGGGGGAAGAAGAAGGGAGCCGAGGCGGCGGATGTGGACCGTGCGCCCTAGCATCAAGGCATTTGTTGTCGGAGCGACCACCATCCTCGGGATGTTGGCCGGCGCTTGGGCTGGCGAACCGCAGCCCATGGCCGACGATGCGGCAAAGGCGGCGTCGGGGCGGGTTCTGCACATGCAGACGGCTTTCAACCCCGAACTGCCCGGCGCCGGCGAAGGGGTGCGCGTCTTCGTCAAGACGCTGAAGCGCATTTCGGACAACCAGCTTCACATCAAGATCATCGAGCCCGGCCGCATCGCGCCGACGCGCGACATGCTGGACGCGATCGTGAGCGGGGATCTCGAGGCGGCTTTCACCTGGTCGGGATACGCCGCCGAGAAGGCGCCGGTGCTGGCGCTGTTCGCCACGGTGCCGTTCGGCCCCGGACCCGAGGAGATGACCTCCTGGATCCTCGAAGGCGACGGCGGCAAGCTGCACAGCGAGGCCTACGAGAAGCTCGGGGTGGCCGGCGTTCCCTGCGGCATGCAGGGTCCGAAGGGCGGCGGCTGGTTCCGCGGCGATCTCGACACCGCCCAGGATTTCAAGGGCGAGCGGCTGCGCTACGGCGCCATCGCGGCCCCGGTCGTCCAGCGCATGGGGGCGACGGTCGTGCCGCTGCCCGCGGGCGAGTTCTTCTATCAGCTGCAGCAGGGGCGGGTGGACGGCGGCGAGATGTCGACGCCGGCCATGGACGCGGCGTTGGGCTTCGACAAGCTGGGCTTGCCCTATTACATGCCGGGCTGGCAGCAGCCCTCGGCCGTCCTCGACTTCCTCATGCGCAAGGACAAGTGGCTGGCTCTGTCGGCGGCGGAGCGCGCGCAGATCGTCACCGCCTGCCGTGCCAACATCACCTGGATGCTGAGCCGTTCCACCCACTCCCAGGCGCTGGCCCTGGAAAAGCTCAGGGCCGCGGGCGTCACGATCAAGCAATGGTCGCCGGAGCTGCTCGACGCGCTTCGCCGCAACACGGAAATCGTCCTGAAGGAGCGGGCGGCGGCCGATCCCGAGTTCGCCGCGGCCTGGGAGAACCAAAAGAAGTTCGTGGCCCAGAGTACCGACTGGCGGTCCTTGTCGCGATTGCCCTAGGGCGGCGTTCCTCGCTCTTGCACAGGGCCGTCGGTCCGGGCAGTTTGCCCCCGACATGACCATCCTTTCTTCGCAGCTCGATACCCGCTCCGACACTTTCAAGCGCAACAGCGAGGCGATGCGCGCGCTGGTCGCAGACCTCAGGAGCCGTACCGAAACGGTGCAGCTCGGAGGCGGCGAGGAGTCGCGCAAGCGCCATGTCGCCCGCGGCAAGCTGCTGCCGCGCGAGCGCGTGCGGCTGCTGCTCGATCCCGGATCGCCCTTCCTCGAACTGTCGCCGCTGGCGGCGATGGACATGTACGACAACGAGGCGCCCGGCTCCGGCGTGATCACCGGCGTCGGCCGCGTGAGCGGTGTCGAATGCGTGATCGTCTGCAACGACGCCACCGTGAAGGGCGGCACCTACTATCCGATGACGGTGAAGAAGCATCTCCGCGCGCAGGAAGTGGCGATGGAGAACCGGCTTCCCTGCATCTACCTGGTCGATTCGGGCGGCGCCAACCTGCCGCAATGGCCGGAGGTCTTCCCCGACAAGGGCCATTTCGGCCGTATCTTCTACAACCAGGCCAACATGTCGGCGCAGGGCATTCCCCAGATCGCTGTCGTGATGGGCTCCTGCACCGCGGGCGGTGCCTACGTGCCGGCGATGAGCGACGAGACCGTCATCGTGCGCAAGCAGGGCACGATCTTCCTCGCCGGCCCGCCGCTCGTTAAGGCCGCCATCGGCGAGGTCGTGAGCGCGGAGGAGCTGGGCGGTGCCGACGTCCATGCCCGCACCTCGGGCGTCGCCGATCACTATGCGCACAACGACAGCCACGCGCTCGGCATGGCGCGCCGGATCGTCGCCAACCTGAACTGGAAGAAGCAGCCCTCGGCGTCGCTGCTGCCGCCGGTCGCGCCGCGCTTCGCCGCCGAAGAGCTCTACGGGGTCATTCCGCCCGATGGCCGCACGCCGTTCGACATGCGCGAGGTGATCGCCCGGCTGGTCGACAACAGCGAGCTCGACGAGTTCAAGCATCTCTACGGCACGACGATCGTGACCGGCTTCGCCCGCATCTGGGGGTATCCGGTGGGCATCGTCGGCAACAACGGCATCCTGTTCAACGAATCGGCGCTGAAGGCTGCGCACTTCATCGAGCTGTGCGGCCAGCGCGGCATTCCGCTGGTGTTCCTGCAGAACATCACGGGCTTCATGGTCGGCCGCAAGTACGAGGCGGGCGGCATCGCCCGCGACGGCGCCAAGATGGTGACCGCCGTCTCCACCGTGGCGGTGCCGAAGTTCACGGTGATCGTGGGCGGTAGCTACGGCGCGGGCAACTACGGCATGTGCGGCCGCGCCTATAGCCCGCGCTTTCTGTGGATGTGGCCCAACTCACGCATCTCGGTGATGGGCGGTGAGCAGGCGGCGAGCGTTCTGGCGACGGTGCGGCGCGACAACATCGAGGCCAAGGGCGGCCACTGGGCCAAGGAGGACGAGGAGGCCTTCAAGAAGCCGATCCGCGAGCAGTACGATCGCGAGGGCCATCCGTACTATGCCACGGCGCGGCTGTGGGACGACGGCATCCTCGATCCTGTCGATACGCGCACGGCGCTCGCGCTCGGCCTGTCGGCGGCGATGAACCAGCCGATCGGGGCGAGCAAGTTCGGCGTCTTCCGGATGTGAGGCGAACGATGAGCGTCCACGCCTCCGTCGAAGACGGCATCGCCACCCTCAGGCTGCAGCGCGGCAAGGAGATGAACGCGCTCGACGCACCGACGTCGCAGGCGGTGCAGGATACCGTGAAGGCCTTTGCCGCCGATCCGGCGGTGCGGGTCATGGTCCTGGCCGGCGAGGGGCCGGCCTTCTCCGCAGGCGGCGATTTCAACTGGGTGCTGGAGTGGCCGGGGCTCGACGCGGCGGCGCGGCAGGCCGGCGCGCAGGCGATGATGGGCGCGGTGCAGGCCGTCTACGACTTCCCCAAGCCCTCGATCGCGCGGGTGCATGGCGCGGCGGTGGGCGGCGGCATCGGCCTGATGCTCGCCTGCGATTTTGCAGTGGCGTCGGCGACGGCACGCTTCGGCCTGACCTCGGCCCGCAACGGGCTGCTGGCGGCGATCGCCATCCCGGTGCTGATCGAGGCGGTCGGCCCGCGCGTGGCGCGGCAGCTCCTGATGCATGGCGGCATCTTCGACGCGCGCGAAGCCGAGCGCATCGGCCTGGTCGATCGCGTCGTCGAGCCGGCGGCGCTGGACGCCGCCGTCGCCGGGCTCGGCCGCGAGCTCAAGCTCGGCGCGCCATCCGTTCAGACCCTGGTGAAGAAGCTGGTGCCGCAGATCGACGCCCTGCCGCACGATTCCGTTGCCGCCGACATGCTGGCCGTGCACGTCGCCGAGCAATGCGTTACCGACGACGCCCGCGAAGGCATGCGGGCCTTCCTGGACAAGCGCAAGCCGAGGTGGGCTGTTTGAGATGTTCTCCAAGATCCTGATCGCCAACCGGGGCGAGATCGCGTGCCGGGTCATCAAGACGGCGCAGCGCCTCGGCATCAAGACGGTCGCCGTCTATTCCGACGCCGACGCGGGCGCGCGGCACGTGGCGCTGGCGGACGAGGCCGTCCATATCGGGCCGTCGGCCGCGCGCGAGAGCTATCTCGTGGCGGACCGGATCATCGCCGCGGCCAAGCGCACGGGCGCGCAGGCCATCCATCCCGGCTACGGCTTCCTGTCGGAGAATGCGGGCTTCGCCGAGGCCTGCGCGAGAGCCGGTGTCGTCTTCATCGGTCCGCCGCCGGCGGCGATCCGGGCCATGGGCTCCAAGAGCGAGGCCAAGAAGATCATGGAGAAGGCCCGCGTGCCGCTGGTGCCGGGCTATCACGGCGACGACCAGACGCCGGAGCTTCTGGCGAAGGAAGCGGACCGTATCGGCTTCCCGGTCCTGATCAAGGCGGCGGCCGGCGGCGGCGGCAAGGGCATGCGCGTGGTCGAGGGCGCGGGCAAATTCGCCGACGCGCTGGCCGGCGCCAAGCGCGAGGCCAAGGCGGCCTTCGCCGATGATCACGTCCTGATCGAGAAGTACCTGATGCGGCCGCGCCACATCGAGATCCAGGTCTTCGCCGACACGCACGGCAACTGCGTCCATCTCTTCGAGCGCGATTGTTCGATCCAGCGCCGGCACCAGAAGGTGATCGAGGAGGCGCCGGCGCCGGACATGGATCCGGATCGGCGCCGGGCGATGGGTGAGGCGGCCGTCGCCGCGGCCAGGGCCATCGGCTATGTCGGGGCCGGCACGGTCGAGTTCATCGCCGACCAGGACGGCACTTTCTACTTCATGGAGATGAACACCCGCCTGCAGGTGGAGCACCCGGTCACGGAGGCGATCACCGGGCAGGATCTGGTGGAATGGCAGCTCCTGGTCGCCGCCGGCGGCAAGCTGCCGCTCGCGCAGGAGAAGCTGCACATCGACGGCCACGCGGTGGAGGTCCGGCTCTATGCCGAGGATCCGGCGCGGAACTTCCTGCCGTCCACCGGCACGCTCATGCATCTGCGCCTGCCGGCGGAGGGGCCGCACGTGCGCGTCGATACCGGCGTGCGCGAGGGCGATACCGTCACGCCCTACTACGATCCGATGATCGCCAAGGTGATCGTCCACGACCGCGACCGCACGTCGGCGTTGCGGCGCATGGCGGCGCTGATGGGCGAGACCGAGGTGGTGGGGGTCGTCACCAACGCCGCGCTCCTGAAGGCGCTTTGCGCCCATCCGGCCTTCGTGGGCGGGGAGGTCGATACCGGCTTCATCGAGCGGCATCGCGCCGAGCTCTTCGACTTGCCGGCGCCGGCGGATGACCGGACCTTCGCCATCGCCACGTTGGCCCGGCTGGTCGAGTGGCAGGAGACGGCGGCGACTGATTCGGGCGATCCGCACTCGCCCTGGGCGCTGCAGAACGGGTTCCGGCTGCTGGGCGAGGGCCATGACGAGGTGCGCTGGAAGGACGGCGATCGCGAGGTCGCGATCCGGGCGCATCGCCACCGCGACGGCGGCATCGGCCTCGATCTGCTGGACACCACGCTGGAGGCACGCGTGCAACGGGCCGACGACGGCCGGCTCGCCATCTGGCTCGGCGGAGAGACCTTCACGGCCGCGGTCGTGCGCCGGCAGGCCAATGACGGCGGCATCGACTACTCGCTGTTCGCGGACGGGAGATTGCGGCGGCTGCGGCTGGTCGATCCGCTCGACGTGACGCAATACGAGGCCGTGGCTGCCGGCGAGGCTTCGGTGCGCTCGCCGCTGCCGGGCAAGATCATCGACCTGCGCGTGAAGGCCGGCGACACGGTAAGCAAGGGCCAGCCCCTGCTCGTGCTCGAGGCGATGAAGATGGAGCACACGCTCGCCGCCCCCGCCGACGGCACGGTGAAGAGCGTGCGCTACGGTGTCGGCGAGCAGGTGGCCGAGGGCGCCGAACTGATCGAGTTCGAGTGACCGGCGGCGGACGCGGGCGCGCCCGCGT
>JAFEFG010000137.1 GCA_018240685.1 Pseudomonadota bacterium
ACGCCTGGAACGCCGCGACCAGTCCCTGTCGCAGGCGGTCCTCGGGCACATGCGCCAGCCCCAACGCGCGGCGGCCGGCCGGATCGCCGGGATGATGGGCGTCGAACGCATGGCCGCAGATCGTGATCGTGCCGTCGGTCGGGGCGCGCATGCCGGCCAGCACTTCCAGCAGCTCGGTCTGGCCGTTGCCGGACACCCCGGCGATGCCGACGATCTCGCCGGCATGCACGTCGAGGTCTATGCCGTCGAGCAGCCTCACCCCCCGGCGGTCGACGAGCGACAGTCCGGCCGTCCGCAGCAGCGCGGCTCCCGGCTGCGGCGGCACGTGGTCGACGCCCAGTCGCACCTTGCGGCCGACCATCAGCTCCGCGAGCTCTTCCGGTGTCGTGGCGGCGGTGTTCCGCTCGGCGACCAACTGCCCCTGCCGCATGACGAAGACGCGATCCGTCACCGCCATCACCTCGCGCAGCTTGTGCGTGATCAGGACCACCGTGACGCCGCGGTCGCGCAGCACGCGCAGGATGCGGAACAGCCGCTCCGTTTCCTGCGGCGTCAGCACGGCGCTCGGCTCGTCGAGGATCAGGATGCGGGCGCCGCGCAGCAGCACCTTCAGGATCTCGACCCGCTGCTGCTCGCCGACGGACAGGTCGGCGACCCGCGCGTCGGGATCGACCGCCAGCCCGTAGTCGCGCCCGAGCCGCATCACCTCCGCCCGCGCCGCCGCCATGCCGCGCCCCAGCAGCAGGCCGCCTTCGGCGCCCAGGACCAGGTTCTCCAGCACCGTGAAGCTGTCGATCAGCATGAAGTGCTGATGGACCATGCCGATGCCGTGCGCGATGGCGTCGCGCGGGCTGTTCATCTCGACGCGCGTGCCGTCGACGCGGATCTCGCCCGAGTCGGCGCGATAGAGCCCGTAGAGGATGCTCATCAGCGTCGACTTGCCGGCGCCGTTCTCGCCCACGAGACCGGTGATGCTGCCCTTCGCGATCTCGAGCGAGACCCCGCGCACGGCGTGCACGCTGCCGAAGGACTTGTCGATCGCGGAAAGCCCGATGGCCGGGACCGCTGTCATGGCAGGTACGCGATCACTTGCAGGAATTGTCGCTCATGTAGTCGTGGACCGTGATCTTGCCGGAGACGATGTCGGCCTTGGCCTGCTCCACCTTCGTCTTCATCTCGGGCGTTATGAGCTTCTCGTTGTATTGATCGACGGTCCAGTCGACACCGCCTTCCTTCAAACCCAGCACCGAGACGCCGCCGCGCCAGCTTCCGTCCTGCATCGCCTTGAAGCTCTTGTAGGCGGCGAGATCGACGCGCTTGATCATCGAGGTGAGCATCGTGCCGGGATGAAGATGGTCCTGGTTCGAATCGACGCCGATCGCCAGCTTGCCGCGATCCTTGGCGGCCTGCAGCACCCCGATGCCCGTGCTGCCCGCGGCGGCATAGACGACATCGACGCCGCGATCGAACTGCCCCTTGGCCAGCTCGGCGCCGCGGCCGGGATCGTTCCATGCCGCCGGCGTGGTGCCGGTCATGTTGGCGATCAGCTCGGCCTTGGGATTGGCGTACCGGATGCCCTGCTCGAAGCCGCACAGGAAGCGGCGGATGAGCGGGATGTCCATGCCGCCCACGAACCCGATCTTGCCGGTCTTGGAGGCGAGTGCCGCCGCCACGCCGACCAGGAACGAGCCCTCGTGCTCGCGGAAGGTGATCGACTGCACGTTGGGCAGGTTCACCACCGAGTCGATCAGGGTGAAGTGCGTCTTGGGGAATTCCTTGGCGACCTTCTCGAGCGCCACACCCTGGGCGAAACCGACCGCGACGATGGGATTGTCGCCGCGCTGGGCGAAGCGGCGCTGCGCCTGCTCGAACTGCGTCTCGTTGCTGGGCTCGAACTCGGCGACCGGGATCTTCGTCTCGGCCTTGAACTTCTCGGCCCCCGCGCTCACGCCTTCATTGAAGGATTTGTCGAACTTTCCGCCCGTGCTGTAGACGATGGCCGGCTTGATCGCCGTTTGCGCGGCTGCGGTCTGGGCACCCAGCGCCGCGCACACCAGAGCGAAAAGAAAAGAACGACACCGGCTGCCCATTCTGGCTCCCTTTTTCTTGAACCGAGTGTGGACCGGCGCGATGCGCGGGTCTAGGCCGGGCGGGGCGGCACGGGACTTGCAGCCAACCGCCGACGGAGAGGGAACATGGCCGACTACGATCTCGTCATCCGCAACACCACCATCGCCACCGCCGCCGACGTCGTGAAGGGCGATATCGGCATCGTGGCCGGCCGCGTCGTGGCGCTGGGCGAGCGGCTCGACAAGGGCGCCAAGGAGATCGATGCCACGGGCCTGATCGCCGTGCCGGGCGGCATCGACGCCCATGTCCACTTCGACCAGGACACCGCCGACGGCTCGGTGTTCTGCGACGATTTCGAGAGCGGCAGCCGCGCCGCCGCGGCCGGCGGCACCACGACCATCCTGCCCTTCGCCTATCAGAACAAGGGCCAGTCGCTGCGCGACGCGGTCAACAGGTATCACAAGCGCGCCGAGGGCAAGTCGCTGATCGACTATGCCTTCCATGTCATCCTGTCCGACCCCAGCGAGAAGATCATGGGCCAGGACTTCCCGGCCCTGGTTGCCGACGGCTACACCTCGTTCAAGGTCTACATGACCTACGACGACGTGAAGCTCAGCGACCGCGAGATGCTCGATGCGCTGGCCGCCGCGCGCCGCGAGCAGGCGATGCTGATGATCCACGCCGAGAACTCCGACTGCATCGGCTGGCTGACCGAGCGGCTGGAGCTGAAGGGCATGACGGCGGCCAAGTTCCACGCCACGTCGCGGCCGTTCGTCGTCGAGCGCGAGGCCACCCACCGCGCCATCTCGCTCGCCGAGCTGCTCGACGTGCCGATGCTGCTGGTGCACGTCTCGGCCAAGGAGGCGATGCACGAGATCCAGCGCGCCCAGGCGCGCGGCCTCAAGGTCTACGGCGAGACCTGCCCGCAATACCTGTTCCTGAGCGAGGAGGATTTCGACAAGCCCGGCGACGAAGGCGCCAAGTGCGTCTGCTCGCCGCCGCCGCGCGGGACGGACAATCAGGAGCATATCTGGACCGGCCTTTCCGCCAGCACCTTCCAGGTCCTGTCGTCCGACCACGCCGCCTTCAGGTACGACGACGTGCGCGGCAAGAAGCTGCCCGGCGCGGCGCAGAGCTTCCGCAAGATCCCCAACGGCGTGCCGGGCGTGGAGACGCGCCTGCCGCTGCTCTTCTCCGAGGGCGTCAACAAGGGCCGCCTCACCCTGCAGCAGTTCGTGGCGCTCTCCTCCACCAACGCCGCCCGGATCTACGGCCTGCATCCGCGCAAGGGCACGATCGCCGTCGGCGCCGATGCCGACATCGTGCTGTGGGATCCCAAGCGCCGCGTGAGCCTCACCAACTCGATCCTCCATCACAATTGCGACTACACGCCCTACGAAGGCCGCGAGCTCACCGGCTATCCCGTCCTGACGCTCTCGCGCGGCGAGGTCGTCATGGAGGAAGGCCGCATGAGCGGTTCCGCCGGCCGCGGCCGCTTCCAGAAATGCGACCGCCCCGAGCCGGCGCGCCCGCGCGGCAAGCCGCTGATCGATCCGTCGCTCTTCACCTGACCGCCGGCGCGGCGGGGCAGTTACTTCCGGGTAACGTTTTTAAAAAGGGAAATTAAAACGTTACTTTCGGTAACCAGCCTGCCCGCACGCGCCCAGGATACGCCCCGGGCGCGGCGGAACCGATTATGGTCGCCAACGCCGCCGTTCAGTTGGCGGGGCGATACTGCTCCAGGAAGGCCAGCACCTCGGCGACCGGCAGGATGTCGGCGTATTTCAGGGCCATGTCGTAGAGGTTGGCGAAGTGCGGGCTCTCGTGCTTGTCGGCCACGCACTCCTCCGGAACGATGGCGCGGTAGCTGCGCGACAGCGCGTCCACGACGGTGGCGCGCACGCAGCCGGAGGTCGAGCCGCCGGTCACGATCACGGTATCGACGCCGTGGAAGGTGAGCAGCGAGCCGAGGTTGGTCTCGAAGAAGGCCGAGGCCATGCGCTTGTTGATGACGATGTCCCGGGCTCGATCGATCTCGCAGCGGTCGTCGAGGGCGGCGCGGCGCGAGCCCACCTTGACGTTCTGCAGCGAGTCGGGCGTGTCGGTGCGCGTACCCCAGACGCCGCAATCCTCGCCCGACTCGAGATAGGCGACGTGGGTCCAGACCACCGGGCAGCGATGGAGGCGGAAGAGCCGCGCCAGCCGGTTCACGTAGTCGATCTGGTTCGGATCGGTTTCGTAGGCAGTGACGAACTCGGCCGGCCGCGTATAGGCATTCTGGAAATCGACATTCACCAGCGCCGGCTTGCGGCCAAAGCCGAAGCGTGGCCGGCCGCTGGCGGCCTTCACCTCTTCGTAGAGCTCGCGCGCCGTCTTGTTCGAGCGTTCCATGGGACCTCGCCTGCTGATGCGCGGGCCCATGCAATTTCAGCGCCGGACAATTTCAGCGCCGGGCAATTTCAGCGCCGGGCAATTCCGGCGCCGGCCTGCGCTCTTCCCGATCTAGCGCCGCCGCTTCGGCGCCGGCGTGGCGGCGATGCCCGGTACGTGGTTGAGGATCGAGCGCGTGAGGCCGCCGTCGACGAGCAGGGCCTGGCCCGTGATGTAGCTGGCGCCGGGGCTCAGCAGGAACGAGATGGCGTCGGCGATGTCGGACGGCGTGGCGACGCGGCCGAGCGGCACCAGCTTCGCCCGCCCGCGCGCGAGCTTGCGCTGGCGGTAGACCGCATCGGTCATCGAGGTATGGACGAAGCCCGGACAGACCGAGTTGGCGCGGATGCCGTCGGGCGCCCATTCCATCGCCAGCATCTGCGTCAGCATGATCAGCGCCGCCTTGGCCGGGCTGTAGGCGCCGGTCGGCAGCTGCGGCATCACGCCCGCCATCGAGGCCAGCATCACGATCGCGCCCTTGCTGCGGCGCAGATGCGGATAGGCCGCCTTGGCGAGCAGCCAGTTGGCGCGCAGGTCGATGTCGAAGATCCGGTTCCAGGTCGCGAGATCGAGCTCGGCGAGCTTGGCCGGCGCCGTGATGCCGGCATTGCCGACGATGGCGTCGATGCCGCCCATCGCCTTGACGCCGGCCGCGATCACCTGCGCCGGCGCGGCCGGCCTGGCCATGTCGGCCTTGAGCGTGCGCACCACGCAGCCGGCCGTGCGCAGCGACCTGGCCAGGTCCTCGAGTTCGTCGAGATAGGCGATGTCGCACAGGGTGAAGGCCTGGGCGCCGTCGCCGGCAAGCTTCAACGCCGTGGCGCGGCCGATGCCCCGGCTCGCGCCCGTTATCACTACCCGCATTGTTTCCTCCCGGCCGTCGGGCCGTTCCTGCTTATGGAACGGATGGTGGCACGGTTCCCGGCCGGGGGTCGATGGGCAGCTGCCGGTGCAGGCCGACCACGCTTTCGTAGAGCGAAGCGGCCTGCAGGAGCGCCGCCTCGCCGCGCGGCTTGCCGACGAGCTGCAGCCCCACGGGACGGCCGAACTGGTCGAAGCCGCAGGGCACCGCGATGGCCGGGCAGCTGGTCACGGTGATGGCCGAGTTCAGCGTCGAGCCGGCCATGTAGTTCTCGAGCTTCTTGCCGGCGATCGTGGCCGGCGCACGCAGGTTGACGTCGAAGGCACCGGTCGGCGCGCCCGGCGTCACCAGCAGGTCGTAGGTCTGGAAGAAGGTGACGATGCGCCGGTAGAGCGCCGCGCGTTCGCGCTCGGCCCAGGCCAGCTGGCTGGTCGTCTGCTTGAGGCCAAGCTCGGTGTTCCAGATGATGTCGGGCTTGATCTTGTCGCGGTGCTGCTGGATCTGCTGCTCGCGGTCGACGACGAACTGCTGGCTGCGCAGCGCCATGAACACCTCGTCGACCGGACCGAAATCGGGCGAGGCCTCCTCGACGATACAGCCCAGCTCCTCGAAGCGCCGCGCCATCCTGGTGCAGATCTCGCGGACCTCGCGATCGAGCTCGACCCTGCCGCCGAAGTCGGCGGTGAAGGCGACCCGCCTCGGCGCCACCGGATTGGCGACGGCGGCGCTGAAGGACACGGCTGGCGCCTCGAAGGTCATCGCGTCGTGGGCGCAGAAGCCGGCCATGGCGTCGAGGAACAGCGCCAGGTCGGCCACGGTGCGCGCCATCGGCCCCTGCACCGACTGCGGCGACCACAGATTGTTCGACGTGCCGCGCGTCACGCGTCCCGGCGACGGCCGCAGGCCGACCACCGAACAGTAGGTGCCCGGCCGACGCAGCGAGCCGCCATGATCGGAGCCGTGCGCCAGCCACACCTCGCCGGTCGCCACCGACACCGCGCCGCCGCCGGTCGAGCCGCCGCAGGTGAGCGAGGTGTTCCAGGGATTGCGCGTGCGGCCGAACACCTCGTTGAAGGTGCTGCCGCCGGCGCCGAATTCTGGCGTGTTGGACTTGGCGACGACGATGCCGCCCTTGCGCTCGATGCGCTCGACCAGCGGATGCGACTTGGCCGGCACATGGTCGGCGAAGATCGGCGAGCCGTAGGTGGTGCGCACGCCGGCCACATCGGTGAGATCCTTGATCGAGACCGGCAGGCCCGCGAGCCAGCCCGCCTCGCCCTCCGCCTCGCTGGCCTGGCCCGCCATCAGGCGCCGGGCATGGTCGCGGGCGCGGTCGAGGCACAGCGTCGGCAGCGCATTCACCGCCGGCTCGATCTCGGCAATGCGCCGGGCGGAGGCCTCGACCAGCTCCAGCGGCGAGACCTCCCGCTTCCTGAGCCGGCTCACCGCTTCCGTCGCGGTCATCCTGTAGAGATCGTCCTGCATCACCCCTGCTCCCCTCGAACACGCCCAGTGCCGGCCATACGGCACCTCAACTTCGGGCATCTTATGCGCCGGGAGCGCGATCGACTCGGGCTGCAACACCATTGCAGCCATGCGCGCCGCGCCGCGCGCCGCCGTCAGCCTTCCTTCGGCAGGGATGATCCGTCCGACGATGGGATCAGTCGTCTTCCTCGAGCGTCCTCACGGCGAGCCACGCGCGGGAGTCGCGGGCGTAGAGCTGGACGAGCGCGGCGACCTGCAGCGAAAGATGCAGGACGGCAAGCGGACCGCCCAGCGGCACCTTGTCGATGAGACCGAAGTAAGACAGGTAGAGAATAAGGAATCCGGCGAAGCCGACCGTGAGCAGCCAACGGGAAAGGTTGCTTCTCCTGCGGCTGACCAGGAACATCAGGCCGGTCGCCGTGCCGAACAGCAATACCTCGGAAATGGCGGCGCTGTAGGATCCCAGCCTGTCCACGATCTCGGGATAGGTGAGGATGGCGACGATCAGGGAAACGACCAGCGACAGAAGCCACAACTGCTCGAATCGCTTGATGGGCGGCGGGGCATCGGCCCGCTCATCAAAGGACGGGTAATTCACGCCTTGGCCTCACGCTCACTTCACGACGGGACGCGGGAAAAGGGGAAGCGGGAGAGTTGCAGGGACTCGTCCCTGCAGCGGCCGGCGCCGAAAGCAGCGGAATCCTGTCGACCGGCCAGCCCTGCTGGCGGCGCTCCGGCGAAACGCACGTTCCTGATGTTCTTTGCCGACACACAACGATGACTCGGGCGAACTGAATTGAAACGATACACGCGGATGTCAGCCGACCCCGCCCCCACGCCCGACTACTACGGTCATTCGAGTCGGAACTCCAACCGCGGCCAGCACAGTAATTGATCCGGATCAAAGATTGTGCAGATTCCCAAACGCCCGAGCGATGGAATAACCCTTGGCTGAATAATGAATCGCGTGAATCGTGTGAAATCCGGCTCCCGAAAGCCGCCCGCTCCGGTCAGACCGATCCTTCACGCTTCGCATCCGTGGATCGCCGGTCATCCCTGGAAAGAGAAGGCCTGCCAGCTCGACGAGCATCAGCAGGCACGCCTTTCGGCGATTTCATCGATCGTGCGATTCGAGAAGAGACAGATCATCCACCGGGCGGGCGAACCGGTCGACGCGATCTACAATATCGCCTCCGGCGTGGTGAAATCGTTCTCGGTCGATCCCGACGGCAGCGAGCGCATCAACACGTTCCTGTTCGCCGGCGACCTGCTGGGATTGTCGGAGGAGGGCCGCTTCACGAATTCGGCGCAAGCGATCACCGCAGTGACCGCTCATCGGTTTCCGATCGCCAAGCTGCAGCGGCATCTTCACAGGGAAGCCGAACTGGAGTTCCACGTCATCTGCAAGCTGTGCCAGGAGCTTCGCCACGAACAGCGGCATGCGATCCTCATCTCCCGGCGGGACGCCCTCGCCAAGATCGCGATATTCCTACAGATGCTGGAGCAGCTTCAGGCGGGCCGCGGCGAGTCGACGAACGAAATCCATCTGGCGATGGATCGGACCGAGATCGGCGAATATGTCAGCCTGTCGCTCGGTGCCGTGAGCAGGGCCTTCCGCAAGCTTGCCGAGGATGCCGTCATCGAAGTGCGCAACCGACAGCACATCAAGATCAGGGACAGAGCCGCCTTCGACCGGCTCGCAGACCCGGCGGACGATCCCGTGGCGACGTTCAGCCGATGACGATCGCTCCGCCGACGCCCTGACCGGCGGTGCCGTCCGTCATCGGGCATCCATCGCCGAGGCGTTTCCCGCGCGCGGTCACGGCGGAAGGAAGGAGAACCGCTCGTTGATCAGGCATCCTCTCGATTCGCGGCAGACCGGGAAATTGTCCGGATCGCTGCGTGACGGACGTCGCTTGCACGCGGTCCAGTCGTCGCCGCCCCTCGTCATCGCGCTATAGGCGAGCGCGCGCTCACGCGGGCCCTGCTCCCTCGACGCGAAGATCTGACTCATGAGATAGGACCAGAGCCTGCGGTCCATGATCTGCGCGCGGCCGAGTTCGTCCGATGCCCTCTCGCACTCCTTGCGCTTGGAGCCGGCGCAATCGATCTTGATGAAGTCGTTGAGCTCGCGCATCCGCGCTTCGGACACACCCGTGCAATAGCTCGCCAGACGCTGCTGCTCGGTGAGGAAGCCCACGCCCTGCGCCAAGGACGTGCGGCCCGCCATGAGCCCCAGGGCGATCGACACGGCGATCGCGCACCATCCTCCAACCCGTCTCATCGGCCTTTCCCCCCTTCTGCGGCCAAGGCGAAACCGTGGAGGGTCGCAAGCCTCCTGTAAAGGCGGTGCCGACAGGATCGCCCGCTCCACGCCGCCTGTCCCGGCGATCGCGCCGGCTCCAGCACCGGGCTCCGACACCGGCAAGCCGGTCTCATCATGCCACTTCCCGTACCTTGTGTGAAATTTCGGCGACGCCCCATAAATCTGGTAGCCCCATCGCCCCATTCGCGTTAGGCTTTCTTTGGTAGCTGAAGGAGGTGCTTATCCGTTCGAGGACCTCGCGCCCCGACGGAGTTCGGATCACCGGTGGACCACCCACCGCGTGCCCTGTCAGCCGCACTCTTCATCCTGCCGCCGATTGCCCTCGCCCTCGCTTGCGAGGGCTTTTTGCTTTCCAGGCATTCGGCCCCGCTCTCCAGCCTCTGACCTCGGAGTTTGAATATGGCCAAACGCACCGCCCGCCGTGCGAAGCTTCAAGCCGTCGATAGCGCCCGTATTCACAACCTCATCTTCGACCACACCCCCGCCAACGACCGAGACCAGAGCTACATCCGCAAGATCCGCCCGCGCAGCGACAACCAGCGCCTCCTCATGGAGGCGATCGATTCCAAGCCGCTCACCATCGCCGTCGGGCCCGCCGGAACCGGCAAGACCTACCTCGCCATTTCGGCCGCCGTCGAAGCCCTGGACGCCGGCACCGTCTCGCGCATCATCCTGTCGCGGCCGGCCGTCGAAGCCGGCGAGAATCTCGGCTTCCTGCCAGGCGACATGCGGGAGAAGCTGGACCCCTACCTGCGCCCGTTGTGGGATGCGCTGAACGACCGCCTGGGCGCCAAGCGCCTGCGCCAGAACCTCGACGACGGCACCATCGAGATCGCCCCCGTGGCCTTCATGCGCGGCCGCACGCTGAACAACGCCTTCGTCCTGATCGACGAGGCGCAGAACTGCACCTACGGCCAGATCAAGATGCTGCTCACCCGGCTCGGCTGGCATTCCACCATGGTCCTGACGGGGGACCCCGACCAGACCGATCTCCTGCCCGAACTCTCCGGCTTGGGCGCCATCGCGCAGCGCCTGGAGGGGTTTGACGACGTGGCCGTCATCCGGCTCAGCGACGGCGATGTCGTGCGTCATCCGCTCGTCGGACGCATGCTGTCGGTGCTCTGAAACCACCAAATCTATCCACAGATCGGAGCGCGACAGTCGAACAAACCAAAACGAGAACAAAACGGTTTCTCGAAGGGTGCCGCATCGTGGTTTCAGTCGAAATAGGCCAAGATTGACAATGTCTTAGCGCCAGGGTGGCAAGCCGTTGCCACCCTGACTACATTGAGTCAATACGGTGACGCCAAGGTAACGGCGGACAGCCGTCTGGCTTTTTCACAGACTTCCCCACACCCCCTCGTGAACGACGAAATCGACACCGAGCAGCTGCCCAGCGAAGGCTCCCTTGCCGACGGCATCCGGGTCATCGCGGAATTCGTGCACACGCTACCCCGCAAGCCGGGCGTCTATCGCATGATCGCCACCGACGGGGAGGTTCTCTACGTCGGCAAGGCCAAGTCCCTGCGTAACCGCGTCGCCGCCTACACGCAGCCGACCCGCCTGGCGACCCGCCTGATCCGCATGGTGTCGGCCACCCGGACCATGGAGTTCGCGGTCACCGACAGCGAGGCTGAGGCCCTGCTGCTCGAGAACAACCTCATCAAGCGCTTCCGGCCGCGCTTCAACGTGCTGCTGCGCGACGACAAGTCTTTCCCCTACATCGTCATCCGCCGCGACACGGAGTGGCCGCAGCTCGCCAAGCACCGCGGCACGCGCGAACCCGGCAACGAGTATTTCGGCCCCTTCGCCTCGGCCACGGCGGTCAACCGGACGCTCTACGCGCTGCAGCGCGCCTTTCCCCTGCGCTCCTGTTCGGACGGCGTGTTCTCGGCCCGGACACGGCCCTGCCTGCAGTACCAGATCAAGCGCTGCACGGCGCCCTGCGTCGGCCGCATCGGCAAGGCCGACTACGACACGATCGTCGACGAGGTGCGCGACTTCCTCGGCGGCAGGAACCGCGAGGTCCAGCAGGCCCTGTCGCAGCGCATGGAGCAGGCTTCGGCCAATCTCGAATTCGAGCAGGCCGCGGTGCTGCGCGACCGCATCAAGGCGCTGGCGCACATCCAGTCGCACCAGTCGATCAGCCTGCATTCGATCGACGAGGCCGACATCTTCGCGGCCCATGCCGAAGGCGGCCAGGTCTGCGTGCAGGTCTTCTTCCTGCGCGCGGGCCAGAATCTCGGCAATCGCGCCTACTTCCCGAGCCATGCCCGGGAACTCGACGAGGCGACGGTCCTGTCCGCCTTCATCGGCCAGTTCTACGAAGCGCGCCCGGCGCCCCGGCTGGTGCTGACCAGCCACGAGGTTGCCGAGGCGGAACTGCTGCAGAGCGCGCTGTCGCTCTCCGCCGGCCACAAGGTCGAGATCCGCAATCCCAAGCGCGGCGACCAGAAAGACGCGCTGGACCAAGCGATCACCAATGCCCGCGAGGCGCTGGCGCGCCGCATGGCCGAACGCGGCACGCAGCGGCAGCTGCTGGAAGGGGTGGCGCGCGTGTTCGG
>JAFEFG010000138.1 GCA_018240685.1 Pseudomonadota bacterium
TGCAGTATGCTTGACACCCCATAGGGGGTCCTTTATCTCTCCGCGCGCCGTTTGGGGCTTTTGCGGGCGTAGTTCAGTTGGTTAGAACGCCGGCCTGTCACGCCGGAGGTCGCGGGTTCGAGTCCCGTCGCTCGCGCCAGCCCAAACGCTGGCGGCCCAAGGGCTGAAGATCCAGGGGGCAGAAGGGGTGACGATGGAAGCTCTTCTCAGGGAATATCTTCCCATTCTGATCTTCCTCGGTCTTGCGCTGGCTCTCGTGGCCGCGATGGTCGGTGGCTCCTACCTCATCGCCCGTCAGAATCCGAACTCCGAGAAGCTGTCGCCCTTCGAATGCGGCTTTCCGCCCTTCGACGATGCGCGTGGCCAGTTCGACGTGCGCTTCTACCTCGTGGCGATTCTCTTCATCATCTTCGACCTTGAAGTGGCGTTTCTTTTTCCGTGGGCGGTGGCGCTGGGTGACATCGGCATCTTCGGCTTCTGGTCGATGATGTTGTTCCTCGGGGTCCTCACCGTCGGGTTCATTTACGAGTGGCGCAAGGGAGCGCTGGAATGGGAGTGATCACTCCGGCTCAGTCCAATTCGGTCAACCCCGCGGCCGACGCTGCGCTGTCGCGGGCGCTCAACGACGAGCTGGCTGACAAGGGTTTCGTCGTCGCGCAGCTCGACAAGCTCGTCAACTGGGCGCGTTCGGGCTCCTTGTGGGGCCTCACCTTCGGGCTCGCCTGCTGCGGCGTCGAGATGATCCATTGCTGGATGAGCCGCTACGATCTCGATCGTTTCGGCGTCGCGCCGATGCCGAGTCCGCGCTCCGCCGACGTCATGATCGTGGCGGGCACGCTGACCAACAAGATGGCGCCGGCGCTGCGCAAGGTCTACGACCAGATGGCCGAGCCGCGCTACGTCATCTCGATGGGGTCCTGCGCCAACGGCGGAGGCTATTACCACTACAGCTACGCCGTCGTGCGCGGATGCGACCGGGTCGTTCCGGTGGACATTTACGTGCCCGGCTGCCCGCCGACGGCCGAAGCGTTGCTGTACGGCGTTCTGCAGCTTCAGAAGAAGGTCCGTCGCGTCGGGACGTTGGTGCGCTGATGGACGACGGGATGAAGGAGCTGGGGGACCATATCGCGGCGGCGAGCGGTGCCACGACAGGTGTCTCGGTCCGGCTTGGCGAGCTGATGCTGGAGACGACGCCGGACAAGGTCGTCGCCCTGCTGACATTTCTGCGCGACGATCCCAAGTGCCTGTTCAAGCAGCTGGTCGATGTCTGCGGCGTCGATTGGCCGGAGCGCGAGAAGCGCTTCGACGTCGTCTACAACCTTCTGAGCCTTGCCAAGAACCAGCGCATTCGCGTGAAGGTCGCGACGGACGAGACGACGCCCGTACCTTCCGCGGCCGCGGTCTACAGCTCCGCCTCGTGGTTCGAGCGCGAGACCTACGATCTCTACGGCGTCTGGTTCGCCGACCATCCGGATCTGCGGCGCATCCTGACCGACTACGGATTCGAAGGCCATCCGATGCGCAAGGACTTCCCATTGACGGGCTTCGTCGAAGTGCGCTGGGACGACGTGCAGAAGCGCGTCGTCTACGAGCCGGTGAAGCTGACGCAGGAGTTCCGCAAGTTCGACTTCCTGAGTCCGTGGGAAGGCGGCATCGAGCGCATGCTGCCCGGCGACGAAAAAGCGACAAAGGCGAGCTGATATGGCCGACGTCGAGATCAAGACGCTGACGATGAACTTCGGGCCGCAGCATCCGGCGGCTCACGGAGTGCTGCGTCTGGTGGTGGAGATGGACGGCGAGATCGTCGAGCGCTGCGATCCGCATATCGGGCTGCTCCATCGCGGGACCGAGAAGCTCATCGAGTACAAGAGCTTCCTGCAGGCGGTGCCGTACTTCGATCGGCTCGACTACGTCTCGCCGATGAACCAGGAGCATGCCTACGCGCTCGCGGTCGAGAAGCTGCTCGGCATCACGGTGCCGGAGCGCGGCCAGTACATCCGCGTGCTGTTCTCCGAAGTCACGCGCATCCTGAACCATCTGCTCAACGTCACGACGTTCGCGATGGACGTGGGCGCGCTGACGCCGCCGCTGTGGGGCTTCGAGCAGCGCGAGCTCCTCATGGAGTTCTACGAGGGCGTGAGCGGGGCGCGCATGCACGCGGCCTATTTCCGTCCCGGCGGCGTCCATCAGGATCTGCCGGAAGGCATGCTCGACGCGATGGAGCGGTGGATCGCCCAGTTCTATCCGTTCCTCAAGGACATCGAGAGCCTGCTGAACGACAATCGCATCTTCCGCCAGCGTACGGTCGATATCGGTGTCGTTTCCAAGGAGCAGGCGCTCGATTGGGCTTTCTCGGGCCCGATGATCCGGGCCAGCGGCTTGGCGTGGGACCTGCGCAAGTCGCAGCCCTACGACGTCTACGACCGCATGGAGTTCGACATTCCGGTCGGCAAGACCGGCGACTGCTTCGCGCGTTATCTGGTCCGCGTCGAGGAGATGTACCAGAGCGCCCGCATCATGGAGCAGTGCGTCAAGGCGCTGCGGACGGTCAAAGGCCCGGTGCGCATCGATGACCGCAAGATCGCGCCGCCGCGCCGCGCCGAGATGAAGGGCTCGATGGAAGCCCTTATCCATCATTTCAAGCTCTACACCGAAGGCTACAAGGTCCCGGCCGGCGAGACCTACACCGCCGTCGAGGCCCCGAAGGGTGAGTTCGCCGTCTATCTCGTCTCCGACGGCACCAACAAGCCTTACCGCTGCAAGATCCGTGCGCCTGGGTTCCCCCATCTGCAGGCGCTCGACATGATGACCCGCGGCCACATGCTCGCCGACATGTCGGCGAATATCGGTTCGCTCGACATCGTGTTCGGCGAGATCGACCGCTAGGAGACGATGCGATGGCGATGATCACCGCCGATCCCAAGGACGTACCGCAGGTCGCTTCCTTTTCCTTCACTCCGGAATACATGGAGAAGGTCAAGGCGGAGATTGCCCAATATCCGCCGGGACGCCAGGCGAGCGCCGTGATCGGCGTTCTGGACCTCGCGCAGCGCCAGCACGGCTGGCTGCCGCGCGTGGCGATGGACGAGGTGGCGAAGCTTCTCGATATGGCGCCGATCCGCGTCTATGAGATCGCGACCTTCTATACGATGTTCCAGCTCAAGCCGAAGGGTAAGTACCTGCTGCAGGTCTGCACCACGACGCCGTGCTGGCTGCGCGGTTCGGACGGCGTGATGAAGGCCTGCCGCGAGGCGGCCGACGACGTCACCTTCACGGTCCAGGAAGTCGAGTGCCTTGGCGGCTGCGTGAATGCGCCGGTGGTGCAGATCAACGACGATTTCTATGAGGATCTCGACGAGGCCTCGACGCGGAAGCTGCTCGATGCTTTCCGCCGCGGCGAGACTCCCAAGCCCGGCCCGCAGATCGATCGCCAGGCCTCGGCGCCGGTCGGCGGCCCCACGACATTGAAGGGTGAGTAAGCGATGCTCGCCGACAAGGACCGCATCTTCACGAATCTCTACGGCTTCCACGACTGGCGCCTTGCCGGCGCCCGTGCGCGGGGGATCTGGGACAATACCAAGGCCATCCTCGATCGCGGCGCCGACGCCATCATCGACGAGATGAAGAAGTCCGGCCTGCGCGGCCGCGGCGGCGCCGGATTCCCGACCGGCCTCAAGTGGTCCTTCATGCCGAAGGAAGTGAAGGACCGGCCCCATTACCTGGTCGTCAACGCCGACGAATCGGAACCCGGCACCTGCAAGGATCGCGACATCCTCCGCCACGATCCGCACACGCTGATCGAGGGATGCCTCATCGCCGCCTTCTCGATGAAGGCGCATGCCGCCTACATCTACGTGCGCGGCGAGTTCTACAACGAAGCGCAGCACCTCAAGGCGGCGGTCAAGGAGGCCTACGAGGCCGGGTTGATCGGCAAGAACGCCTGCGGTTCGGGCTGGGACTTCGATCTCTATGTTCATCGCGGCGCCGGCGCCTATATCTGCGGCGAGGAGACGGCCTTGCTCGAGAGCCTCGAGGGCAAGAAGGGCATGCCGCGCCTCAAGCCGCCGTTCCCGGCCGGCGCAGGCCTCTATGGCTGCCCGACGACCGTGAACAACGTCGAGTCGATCGCCGTGGCACCGACCATCTTGCGGCGCGGCGCGAGCTGGTTCTCGAGCTTCGGGCGGCCCAACAACGCCGGCACCAAGCTCTTCTGCATCTCCGGCCACGTGAACAAGCCGTGCAATGTCGAAGAGGCGATGAGCATCCCGCTGCGCGAGCTGATCGAGAAGCATGCCGGTGGCGTGCGCGGCGGATGGGACAACCTGCTGGCCGTGATCCCGGGCGGCGCGTCGGTGCCGGTGCTGCCGAAGGAGATTTGCGACACCGTCCTGATGGACTTCGACGCCCTGCGCGAGCAGCGCTCGGGCCTCGGCACCGCCGCGGTCATCGTCATGGACAAGTCGACCGACATCGTGAAGGCGATCGCGCGGTTGAGCTACTTCTACAAGCACGAAAGCTGCGGCCAGTGCACGCCGTGCCGCGAGGGCACGGGCTGGATGTGGCGCGTGATGGAGCGCATGGTCACCGGCGACGCCCGCATCGAGGAGATCGATGCGCTCGAGGACGTCACCAAGCAGGTGGAAGGACACACGATCTGCGCGCTGGGCGATGCCGCCGCCTGGCCGATCCAGGGTCTGATCCGCCATTTCCGGCCCGAGATGGAGCGCCGTATCCGTACGCGCACCCAGAAGCTGGCAGCCGAGTAGGGCGAGGAGCAAACAATGCCCAAGATGAAGATCGACGGCATCGAGATCGAGGTGCCGGCCGGCATCACGGTCCTGCAGGCTTGCGAGATGGCGGGCGTCGAAATTCCGCGCTTCTGCTACCACGAGCGCCTGTCGATCGCCGGCAACTGCCGCATGTGCCTCGTCGAGCAGGAGAAGGCGCCGAAGCCGATCGCCTCCTGCGCCATGCCGGTCGCTGACGGCATGGTGATCAAGACCGACACGCCGGTGGTGCGCAAGGCGCGCAAGGGCGTGATGGAATTCCTGCTGATCAACCATCCGCTCGATTGCCCGATCTGCGACCAGGGCGGCGAATGCGATCTGCAAGACCAGGCGATGGCCTTCGGCTTCGACCGCAGCCGCTATCACGAGAACAAGCGCGCGGTGCCGGACAAGGAATTCGGGCCCTTGGTCAAGACTTCGATGACCCGCTGTATCCACTGCACGCGCTGCATCCGCTTCGCGACGGAAGTGGCGGGGGTGGAGGAACTCGGCGCCACGGGCCGCGGCGAGGCGATGGAAGTGACGACCTACGTCCAGCATGCGCTGACGACCGAGCTGTCGGGCAACCTGGTCGATCTCTGTCCGGTCGGTGCGTTGACGTCCAAGCCCTATGCCTATGAGGCGCGGTCGTGGGAGCTGCGCAAGACCGAGTCGATCGACGTCCTCGATGCGCTGGGTTCCAACATCCGGGTCGACGCCAGGGGCGGTGTCGTCATGCGCGTGCTGCCGCGGCTCAACGACGACGTGAACGAGGAGTGGATCGGCGACAAGACCCGCCACGCGGTCGATGGCCTGCGCTACCAGCGCCTCGACCAGCCGTATGTCCGCAAGGGCGGCAAGCTCGTCCCGGCGAGCTGGGACGAGGCTTTTGCAGCCATCGTCGGCAAGGTGAAAGGCCTCGATGGCAAGAAGATCGCCGCCATCGTCGGCGATCAGTGCGACGCTGAATCGATGGTCGCGCTCAAGGATCTGATGGCGGCGCTCGGCTCGCCCAACGTCGACTGCCGCCAGGACGGCGCCAAGCTCGAGGCGGGTGTGCGGGGGAGCTATATCTTCAACCCCGGCATCCACGGCATCGATCAGGCCGACGCCGTCCTGCTGGTGGGCACGAACCCGCGCTGGGAATCGCCGGTGCTGAACGCCCGTCTGCGCAAGCGCTACCTCTCCGGACGCTGCGCCTTCGCAAGCATCGGGCCGACGGTCGATCTTACCTATCCGGTGGAGCGGCTGGGGGCGGGCCCGGCGACGCTGCGCGAGCTGTCCGAAGGCAAGCTCGCCTTCTTCGAGAAACTGAAGGCGGCCAAGAATCCCCTGATCATCGTCGGCATGGGAGCGCTGACGCGCGATGACGGTGCGGCGGTGCTCGCTCTCGTTCGCGATCTCGCCGAGAAGGTGAATGCGGTACGCGAGGACTGGAACGGCTTTGCTGTTCTCCACACGGCCGCGGCCCGCGTCGGCGGTCTCGATCTCGGCCTGGTGCCGGGTGAGGGCGGTCGCGACGTAGCCGGCATCCTGGCCGGCGCACAGGGCAAGGAGATCGAAGTCGTCTATCTTCTCGGCGCCGACGAAATCGACGTCCAGCAGCTCGGCAAGGCGTTCGTGATCTATCAGGGGCACCATGGCGACCGCGGCGCCCACCGCGCCGATGTGATCCTGCCGGGTGCGGCCTACACCGAGAAGCCGGGGACGTACGTGAACATGGAAGGCCGGGTTCAGCTCGGCCGGCGGGCCGTGTATCCGCCGGGAGAGGCGCGCGAGGACTGGACCATTCTGCGGGCGCTGTCGGAGCGGCTGGGACAGCCGCTGCCGTATGATTCGCTCGACCAGGTGCGCAGCCGCCTCGTCGCCGTGAACAAGACCTTCGCCGCGCTCGACCAGCAGGCGGCCGGCGGCTGGGGGCCGTTCGGCAAGGCGGGCGCAACGAATGACGCCGCCTTCGCCTCGCCGGTCACGAACTACTACATGACGTGCCCCATCAGCCGGGCGTCGCGGACCATGGCGGAATGCATGGCATCCAGACAGCAGCTGCTGGCGGCGGAGTAGGGCATGTACGCCGATCTGATCCACTTCTTCACGACCCACTGGCTCGGCCAGGCCATCGTCATCCTGGCCGAATGCCTGGCGGTGACGGTGCCGCTCCTGGTTGCCGTCGCCTACATGACTTACGCCGACCGCAAGATCTGGGCGTCGATCCAGCTGCGGCGCGGCCCGAACGTGGTGGGGCCGTTCGGCCTGCTGCAGCCCTTCGCCGACGGCCTCAAGCTGCTGCTGAAAGAGACGATCGTTCCGTCGAGCGCCAATACGGTCCTGTTCCTGATCGCGCCCATGATCACCTTCATGACGGCGCTGATTGCCTGGGCGGTCGTTCCGTTTGCCGACGGCTGGGTGATTGCCGACATCAATGTCGGCATCCTCTATCTGTTCGCGATCTCCTCGCTCGGCGTGTACGGCATCATCATTGCCGGCTGGGCCTCTAACTCCAAGTACGCCTTCCTGGGAGCGCTGCGCTCCGCGGCGCAGATGGTGTCGTACGAGGTTTCCATCGGCTTCGTGCTGGTGACGGTCCTGCTCTGCGTCGGCTCCCTCAACCTCTCCAAGATCGTGCTGGCCCAGACTGGCTGGTTCTGGAACTGGTACTGGCTGCCGCTGCTGCCGATGTTCGTCATCTTCTTCATCTCGGCGCTCGCCGAGACGAATCGCACTCCGTTCGACTTGCCGATGTCGGAAGCGGAACTGGTGCAGGGCTTCCAGACCGAATATTCGTCGATGCCGTTCGCCCTGTTCTTCCTCGGCGAATACGCGAACATGATCCTCCTGTCGGCGATGGGCTCCATCCTGTTCCTGGGCGGTTGGATGTCGCCGATTCCGTATGCGCCCTTCACCTACGTGCCGGGCGTGGTGTGGTTCGCACTCAAGATCGCGATGCTGCTGTTCGTCTTCAGCTGGACCAAGGGAACGCTGCCTCGCTACCGCTACGACCAGCTCATGCGCCTCGGCTGGAAGGTGTTCCTGCCGATATCGCTGGGATGGCTCGTCCTGACAGCCGCCGTGCTGCAGTTCGGCGGCTGGGTTCCGGGCAAATAGGGGATTGAAGATGGCCTCTCTGGACCGGACTGCACGGACTTTCCTGCTCGCCGAGGTGATCTCGGGGTTCGTGCTTACGCTGAAGTACATGTTCAAGCCGAAGGTGACGGTGAACTACCCATATGAGCGCAGTCCGCTCAGCCCGCGGTTCCGCGGCGAGCATGCGCTCCGCCGCTATCCCAACGGGGAAGAGCGTTGCATCGCCTGCAAGCTGTGCGAGGCGGTCTGCCCGGCCCTGGCGATCACCATCGAGGCCGAACCGCGCGAGGACGGCAGCCGACGGACGACGCGCTACGACATCGACATGACCAAGTGCATCTACTGCGGCTTCTGTCAGGAAGCCTGCCCGGTCGATGCGATCGTCGAAGGGCCGAATACCGAATTCACCACCGAAACCCGCGAGGAGCTGCTGTACAGCAAGGAAAAGCTGCTCGCGAACGGCGACCGCTGGGAGGGGACCATCGCGCAGAACCTCCGGGCGGACGCCCCTTACCGCTGAGACAGGCTGGGGAGAGGAAAGAATGCTGCTCCAGGCTCTGGCCTTCTATCTGTTCGCGTTCGTGACCATCGCCGCAGGCGGCATGGTCGTCGTCTCGCGCAATCCGGTCTATTCCGTACTGTTCCTGATCCTTGCCTTCTTCAACGCGGCGGCCTTGTTCCTCCTGATCGGCGCCGAGTTCGTCGCGATGATCCTCGTGATCGTTTATGTCGGCGCTGTGGCGGTGCTGTTCCTGTTCGTCGTCATGATGCTCGACATCAAGATCACCGAACTCCGCGAAGGATTCCTGAAGTACTTCCCGATCGGTGCATTGATCGGCGTCGTTCTCCTGGCGGAGATCCTGTTCGCGCTCGGCATCTTCGGCGGCAGCTCACCCACGATCGCGGCCCTCGACAAGGCGGGTGCGCATATCGGTGCCGTGGAGAATACCCGGGCGATCGGGCGCGTGCTCTATACGCAGTACTTCTTCCTGTTCCAGTCGGCCGGCGTCGTGCTGCTGGTCGCGATGATCGGCGCGATCGTGCTGACGCTGCGGCGGCGCCCCGGCGTCCGTCGGCAGCGTGTGGCGGAGCAGCTCTACCGGCCCAAGGACCAGGCGATTACGGTGGTCAAGGTGCCGACGCGCGGAGGCGTGTCATGACCATCGGTCTCGGCCACTATCTGTTCGTTGCCTCGATGCTTTTCACGTTTGGCGTCCTGGGCATCTTCCTCAACCGCAAGAACGTCATCGTGATCCTGATGTGCGTCGAGCTGATGCTGCTCGCCGTGAACATCAACCTGGTGGCCTTCTCGGTCTTCCAGGGCAATGTCGTGGGCCAGATCTTCGCGATGCTGGTCCTGACCGTGGCGGCGGCCGAAGCCGCCATCGGGCTTGCGATCCTCGTCGTCTATTTCCGCAATCGCGGGACGGTCGAGGTCGAAGACATCAACGCGATGAAGGGCTAGGGCCGGGGACTCGTCATGGATCTTGCCGTCAAGCTCATCGTCTTCCTGCCCCTGCTTGCTGCTGCAATCGCGGGCCTCTTTTGCCGGGTCATTGGCGACCGGCCGGCGCAGGTCGTGACCTCCGCTGCGCTGCTGATCGCCGCCGCCCTCTCGATTTTCGTCTTCGTGCGCATCGGCTTCGGCCCCGAAGACGGAAAGCAGATGGTCGTCAAGCTGTTCGACTGGATCGGCTCGGGAACGCTCGAAGTCGCCTGGTCGCTGAGAGTGGACACGCTTACCGCCGTGATGCTGATCGTCGTCACCGGCGTGTCGTCGATGGTCCATATCTACTCGATCGGCTACATGGCCGAGGATCCCTCGATCCCGCGCTTCATGTCGTATCTCAGCCTGTTCACGTTCTTCATGCTGATGCTGGTGACGGCGGACAACCTGGTCCAGCTCTTCTTCGGCTGGGAAGGCGTGGGCCTGGCGTCCTATCTGCTCATCGGCTTCTGGTTCGATCGGCCGTCGGCGAATGCTGCGGCAATGAAGGCCTTCATCGTGAACCGTGTCGGCGACTTCGGCTTCGCGCTGGGCATCGCGGCGGTGTGGCTGCTGTCGGGCTCGGTCGGCTTCCATGAGGTCTTCGCCAAGGCGCCGGAAATGGCCCAGATGCGGATCCATTTCCTGGGCATGGATCTGCCGGCTCTCGAGACGGCCTGCATCCTCTTGTTCATCGGCGCCATGGGCAAGTCGGCGCAGCTCGGCCTGCACACCTGGCTGCCGGATGCGATGGAAGGCCCGACGCCGGTCTCCGCCTTGATCCATGCGGCGACCATGGTGACGGCAGGCGTGTTCATGGTCTGCCGCCTCTCGCCGCTGTTCGAACTTTCGCCGGTGGCTTCGCAGGTCGTCACCCTGATCGGAGCGGCGACGGCGTTCTTTGCGGCCACGATCGGTCTCACGCAATTCGACATCAAGCGTGTCGTCGCCTACTCGACCTGCAGCCAGCTCGGCTACATGTTCTTCGCCGCCGGTGTCGGCGGCTACTCCGCGGCCATGTTCCACCTCATGACGCACGCTTTCTTCAAGGCGCTGCTGTTCCTGGGGTCGGGCTCGGTGATCAACTGCCTGCATCACGAGCAGGACATGCGCAAGATGGGAGGCGTCAAGGAGAAGGCGCCGCAGACATTCTATCTGATGTGGATCGGGACCCTGGCGCTGTCGGGCATCGGCGTGCCATTCATCTTGGGCCATGGCATCGGCTTCGCCGGCTTCTATTCGAAGGATTCGATCCTCGAGGCAGCTTATGGAGCGGGTACGCAGGTCGGCATGATCGCCTACTGGCTCGGCATCATCGCCGCCTTCATGACGGCGTTCTACTCGACCCGCCTGATGTTCATGACCTTCTACGGGAAGTATCGCGGCGATCATCACACGTGGGATCACGCCCACGAGTCGCCGGCCGTGATGCTGATCCCGCTGTATGTGCTCGGCCTCGGCGCGCTGGCGGCGGGCTTCGTGGCCTATCCGTGGTTCGTCGGCGAAAGCTGGGAACACTTCTGGGGCCACTCCATCGCCGTGAAGGCGACCGAGATGATCGTGCACAGCATGCATCACGTCCCGGAGTGGAGCGCCGTGCTCCCGCTCGTCATGGGCATCGCCGGCATCGCCCTGAGCTACCTCTACTACATTGCGATGCCGGATCTTCCGGCGAAGACCGTCGCGACCTTCTCGGGCCTGCATCGGTTCTTCTTCAACAAGTGGTACTTCGACGAGCTCTACGACGCGATCTTCGTGCGTCCGGCGCTCGCTCTCGGCCGGGTGCTCTGGAAGGGCGGCGACGGCGCGGTGATCGACGGGCTGGGGCCCGACGGCATCGCCGCGCGGTCGCGCGAGCTGGCCGGTGTGCTGAGCCGGTTCCAGAGCGGGTATCTCTATCACTATGCGTTTGCCATGCTGGTCGGGGTGGCGGCTGCCGTGACCTACTTTAGCTGGCTGAGGTAGGAACGATGTCGAGCTGGCCGATCCTGTCGCTTGTGACGTTCCTGCCTCTGGTGGGCGCGTTCTTCTGCCTCATCGTCAGCGGTCCGAAGGAGGCCGTGGACCGCAACTGCCGCAGCGCCGCGTTGATCACGTCGCTGGCGACTTTCCTTCTCTCCCTGGTCCTGTGGGCGCAGTTCGATCCCGCCAAGGCCGGCTTCCAGTTCGAGGAGAAGCTGGCCTGGGTGCCGGCGCTGAACATCGGCTACCACATGGGGATCGACGGCATCTCGCTGTTCTTCGTGCTGCTGTCGACGCTCCTGACGCCGATCTGCGTGCTGGCGAGCTGGGAATCGATCCAGAACCGGGTCAAGGAATACATGATCGCGTTCCTCGTGCTCGAGACCTTCATGGTCGGCA
>JAFEFG010000139.1 GCA_018240685.1 Pseudomonadota bacterium
CCGTTCATGGTCGGCTCGAGCACCGTGATGGCGATCGCCGTGGCAACGGCGGCATCGACTGCGTTGCCGCCCTTGGCCAGCATGCGCAGGCCGGCCGTGGCGGCGAGGTGCTGGGAGGAGGCGACGACGTTCTCGGCGAAGATGGGAAGCTTCTTGGAGGCGTAAGGGAAATCGTAGGTGAAAGACGGCACTCCAGAAGTCCTTTCATTTCTTGTTCGAGGCGGAAAGCGACTCGATACGGGCCACGAAACGCGGCGATTGCAGGAACAGACGATTGTCCGTGTCGCTCTTGCCGAGCAGGCGCGAGAGATCGAACAGGCCCGAGCCGGCGATCGCGCCCATCCGACCGGAGAGTTGCACATGCTGGCCGAGCCGGAAGGTTTTTAGCGCTGTGACGGCCTGATCGGAAAGGCCCGGCGGCGCGGCCTCGCGCGATCGTGTGTCGAGAAGGTTGGCGAGCGCGCCGGCGGTGGCCAGCGCCCAGTCGTTGAAGGCGTAGAGGGTGACCTGGGGGCCGATCTCGATGGTGACGGCGACGTTGTCGGCCTTGCCGTCGATGGCCTTGAGGGTGCCGCACCAGTCGGCGAAGGTGCCGACCGAGCCGGCGAGCGCCAAGCTGCGCTTGGCGGCGTCCTCGACGGCAAGCGGATTGTTGGACGCCATGGCGGGCTTGGCGAGCGCGGCGAGGTCGGCGACGAACTTCTTCTGCTGCGGGTTGGACTCGTAGCAGGAGCTTTCGAAGCAGCCGCCCAGCGCCAGTCCCGCCGCGCTTGCGACGAAGGCACGGCGGTCGAGAACGAACGCGGTCATGTCGGCGGATGCCAACCCGGCAACGGCATCACGCCGCCTTGGCCCTGGCCTTGGCGCGCTCTTCCTCCTTGAGTTCCTTCTTGGAGAGCTTGCCGACCGGCGTCTTGGGCAGTTCGGACCGGATCTCGAGCGCGACGGGCATCTCGTGCTTGCCGATCTTGCCCTCGAGATGCTGCTTCAGTTCCTCGAAGGTGAGGGAGGTTCCGGGCTTCAGCTTGACGAACACCTTGGGCGCTTCCTGGCGATAGGGATCGGGAATGCCGATCACGATGCATTCGTCCACCGCGGGATGCTCGTACACCGCCTCCTCGATCATGCGCGGATAGACATTGTAGCCGGAGGAGATGATCAGGTCCTTGGAGCGGTCGACGAGGTAGAGCCAGCCGTCGGAGTCCATGTAGCCCATGTCGCCGGTCCGCAGGCCCTTCCAGCGGCTGCCCGGATAGTCGAACAGGACCTTGGCGGTTTCGTCCGGCTTCTTCCAGTAGCCCTTCATGATCTGCGGGCCGATGATGCAGACCTCGCCGACATTCTCCTTGCCGGGCGGCAGGACGCGGTCGGGGTTCTCCAGGTCGCGGATCTCGATGATCGTGCCGACGATGGGGACGCCGCACGAGCCCACGCGGCGCACGCTCTTGTCGACGGGGCAGATCGCGCCCGTGGGCGACGTCTCGGTGAGGCCGTAGCCCTCGATCAAGGTCGCGCCCGTGAGCTTCTCGAAGGTCTGCTGCACCTCGACCGGCAGCGGGGCGCCACCCGACATGCAGATCTTGAGCGCCTTGAGATCGAGGCCCTGCGCCTTGGGATGCTTGTTGATGGCGGTGTACAGCGTCGGCACGCCAGGCAGGAAGGTCGGCTTCTTGCGGGTGAGATCCTCGACGATGAGGTCGATGTCGGGCCTCGGATAAAGGATGAGTTCATTGCCGTTGCGCACGGCTCCCATCATGATTCCCGACAGCGCGTAGATGTGGAACAGCGGCAGCACGCAGACGACCTTCTCCGTGCCCGGCGTGGTGTAGGGCGCGGTCCAGGCGGCCCCCTGCATCGTCGCGGCGACCACGCAGCCGTGGGTCAGCATGGCGGCCTTCGGCAGGCCGGTGGTGCCGCCGGTATATTGGAGGATGGCGACCTCGTCCCAGAGGTCGGCCGGTGCCGGCGCGGGCGTGTACTTGCCGTCGTTGGCGAGCAGGTCCCTGAACGACATGTGCCAGTCGTCGCGCGGCCAGGCCGACAACTGTTTCTTCTGCGCGATGGGATAGAGCCAGTTCTTGGGCCAGGGCAGATAGTCGGCGATCGATCCGACGATCAGCTTCTTGAGGCGCGTCTTGCCCCGCATCGCCGCCATCTTCGGATAGAGGGACGCAACGTCGAGCGTGACGAGGACGTCGGTCTCCGAGTCACCGATCTTGAACTCGAGTTCGCGCGCGGCATCGAGAGGGCTGTAGTTGACCACCCGGCCGCCTGCCTTCAGCACGCCGAAGAACGCGATCAGGTAGTGCGGCGTGTTCGGCAGATAGAGGCCGACATTGACTCCGGGCTTGACGCCCAGTTTCTGGAAGCCGGCGGCGGCACGGTCGGAGGCTTCCTTGTAGTCGCGGAAGCTCATCATCTTGTCGAGGAAGTCCGTGAACGGGCGGTCGCCGTACTTGGCGCAGCTGTCCTCGAAGATCTGGTGGATCGTCTGGGTCGGGGGCTCGAGTTCCCACTTCACACCCGGCGGATAGCTGGATTCCCACGGATACTGTGCCATCGGTCTCGTTCCTCCCGGAACCGACTATGGCACACGATAGGCGTAAGAGTAGACCGTCTCGAAGCCCAGCGTCGCGTAAAGAGGCAGCGCGGCTGCGTTGGTGGCGACAACCTGCAAATAGGCGAAGCGCGCGCCGTGACCGCGGCCCCAGGCGCCGATGCTCTGCGTGAGACGGCGCGCCAGACCCTGCCGGCGCGCCGCGGGCGCCACCAGCACGTCGAACAGGCCGACATGATCGTCCTCCGCCACGCCGAGCGCGAAGCCGACGAGGCGACCGGCCTGCTCGACCTGGGCGAAGCCGACCGGCGCGGCGATCCTGGACAGCATGCGCGCCATGGTCTCGCGGTGCGCCGGCGCGACCGGGCTCAGTTCGGCAAATCCCGCCAGCCATTGCGGCGAGGGCGCCGGCGCGATCGTCACTTCCGGATCGGCCGCGAAGCGGTCGTCGAGAGGGGCACGCTGGACATGGCTTTCATCGATGCGGCGATAACCACGAGCCGCGAGGACCTGGTCGGCCTCGGGCGGGGCGAGGGGCGTCAGGCGCCAGATCGGCGGCAGGCCCCGTTCGATATACGCCGCTTCCACGTCGTCCTTCACCTTATGCGTGAATCTCGTTTCTGCTTCTAAAGCACTGATCGAATTGGCTCTTTTTGTGTAGCCACCGGAGAGACGCTGGACCCAGCCGAGGCACGTGTGGGTCTCCAGGGCCGGCCATGCCCTGAAGCTTCGCCGCTCCAGCGTCCGGATGAGATTCTGGTTTAAGGTTGGTGACATTGATCAGCATTTATGCTAAAAGATAGTCAAATAAAAACAGTAAATTAGCGTAATCACTGCAAGTGATACATGAACGCCCCTCCCTTCGGTGATGTTCGTGTTTGCTGGCAGCCGCCGATGCGACGCTCCTCCGGCCTTGTCGGCGCGCGGCTGCCAGCAGCACTTTTGACGGCTCTCGCTCTCGCGGGGTGCGCCAGCGCCGACCGGGGCGGCTATGCCGATAATCCGCCCAGCAACCCGACTGCCTATGTCGCGTGGCAGGAATGGACGCGCTTCGGACGCTCGACGGTGGTCTATGGCGGGTCGGCCGCCGGCTACACCAACCGCCGTGGCGTGAGCGAGCGCAGCGAGCCGCTGTCCAGCCGCGTGGGTGACTACTGGGGGAGTTGCGGCCATCCGGAGTGGAACGGCCGGACCTCGGGCCGGCCGTGGTCGGGCGCCTTCGTCTCGTGGGTGATGAAGAAGTCCGGGGCCAGCGGCTTTCCCACCGCCGGGCGCCATGGCCAGTATCTGTCGGCCCTCTATGACCGCGAGCACTCTGGCCGCGGGGCGAGCTTCGCTCTGCACGCTCCCAACGAATATGCACCCAAGCCCGGCGATCTCGTCTGTTCGGGAACGGCAGGGGCGAGTTGGCGCTATACCAGCCCCGCCATGGCGCATCGCCGGATCGACAATACGGCAAGTCATTGCGACGTCGTCACCGACGTGCGCGGCGGTTTCGTCCAGGCGGTCGGCGGCAACGTCAAGAACAGCGTGACGATGAGCCTCTACCCCGTCGATCGCAGGGGCAGGCTGGCACCGGCGCCGGGCAAGCTCTGGATGCTGGTGGTAGAGAACCGCGCAACCTGAAACAGGCGTCAGTTTTCACTTCTCTACAAGTGCGGACCTCCGCATAGTTGCCTCCAAGCAACGCCGGTCAACGGCGGGCAACCGGGAGGAAGTGCGATGACAACTTGGACGAAATGGGCTGCGACCGCGGCTGCGGTGGCGATTGCGGCGTTCGCTTCGGGCGGCGCGCGAGCGCAGGCTCCCAAGGCCAATGGCGAGACGCTGCGGATCCAGAACTACGCCGGCACGACCGGGAACATGCATGCCGTCGTCGCCGCGAAGAAGGGCTTCTGCGAGAAGTACAACTTCAAGTGCGAGCTCAAGACGCTGAACTCGGGCACGCTCGGGCTTCAGGCGCTGGTCGGCAAGACGATCGACATCGCCCAGACGGGCACCGAACTCACGGCCGCCACCGGCGATAGCGGTCTGGTACTGGTGGGTGTCAGCCTGCCTGCGAACGTGCTGTCGGTGAGCGTGCGCTCCGACGTGCCGCTGCCCAACAAGGACAAAGGCTATCCGGCGATCATGAAGGACTTCAAGGGGCTGAAGATCGGCACGACGGCCCGCGGCTCGGGCGGCGAGGTGATCTTCAACGCCATGCTGCGCGAAGCCGGCATGAAGCCGAGCGACGTCACCTACGTGGCGGTGGGCGGCCCCGCTACCGCCTACACCTCCATGGTGGTCGGCAAGCAGGTCGATGCGGCCGTGCTGTTCCAGCCGCTGACCCAGCTCTGCGCCTTCAACAAGACCTGCGCCACCGTCATCGACATGACGGTGGGCGAAGGGCCGAAGGTCGTGAAGGAAATGACGGGCGCATCCGTACCTTTCGTCGCCCGCCGCGAAATGGCCGACGCCAATCCCAATCTTATGGCGGCGTTCTACGCCGCCTTCCGCGACGCCGCCGCCTGGTTCAACGATCCGGCGAATTTCGAGGAGCTGGTGAAGATCTACACGCCGCTCATCAGCTTCGGCGACATGCCGGGCGCCGACCAGCTGCGCCGCAACTGGATCAAGAGTGTGATCCCTGCCTACAGCAAGGATCTCAAGGTCGACCGCCATGCGGTGAAGGTGATCGTCGACTTCTACCGGCAGAACGGGATGCTCGACAAACCCGTCGATCCGGCCAAGCTGGTCTGGGACAAGGCGCCTTGACCGCCGACGGGGCGATCGTCCTCGATCGCGTATCGGTCAGGTTCGCCGCCGGAGTCGTCGCCGTCTCGGAAGTGTCGTTGCGTATCCGCGCCGGCGAATTCGTGTCGATCGTCGGCCCCAGCGGATGCGGCAAGACGACCTTGCTGAACTTCGCCGCCGGCCTGCTGCCGCGCGACGTGGGTTCCGGCACCTTCACGGTCGGCGGCCGCCCGCCCGTCGAGGGCAATCGCGACATCGCCTACATGCTGGCGCGCGATGCGCTGGCGCCGTGGCGCACTGCGCTCGAGAATGCCGAACTCGGTGCCGAGATCCGCGGCGTGCCGCTCGCCGAGCGTCGCAGACGCACGATCGATCTCCTCGACAAGGTCGGCCTCAAGGGCTTCGAGCACGCCTATCCCAAGCAGCTGTCGCACGGCATGCGCCAGCGCGTGGCGCTCGCGCGCACCTTCGCACTGGAATCGCCGATCCTACTGATGGACGAGCCGTTCGGCGCCCTCGACGCCCAGACCAAGCTGCAGCTCGAGGACGTGCTGCTGTCGCTGTGGCAGCGCGACGGCCGCACGGTGCTGTTCATCACCCACGACCTCAGCGAGGCCGTCACCATGTCGGACCGGGTGATCGTCATGAGCGCGCGGCCGGGACGGATCGTGGCCGAAGTCTCGATCAATCTGCCGCGTCCGCGTTCCGTGCGCGCCCTGCAGAAGGATCCCGCGTTCCACGAACTCTATGCCCATGTGTGGTCGAAGCTGGAGGAGGGATTGGGCGCATGAACGACGGCATCCTGCCGCGCGGCCCGCTGATCTGGGCCGGACGCCTCGCGATTCTGGCGTTCATCTTCGCTGCTTGGGAAATTGTCTCGCGGGAGAAGCTGATCGATCCGATCCTGATCGGTGCGCCGAGCGGTGTCGCACAGTTCCTGTGGGAAGGCATCTTCGTCAACGGCTCGCTGATCGACGATCTCGGCTGGACCATGCTCGGCACGCTGCTCGCGTTCGTCCTCGGCAGCGCAGCCGGAATCCTGTTCGGCATGCTGTTCGTCATCAGCCCGACGCTGGAAGCCCTGTTCAACCCGATCCTGACCGCGATGAATGCCATGCCGCGCATCGCGCTGGCGCCCCTGTTCCTGATCTGGTTCGGGCTCGGCCTGGGATCGAAGGTTGCGGTCGGTTTCAGCTTGACCTTCTTCATCGTGCTGTCGAGTACGGTGGCGGGCGGGCGGGGCGTGAATCCCGACCACATCACGCTCGCCCGCGCGCTGGGCGCAAGCGGCCTCCAGGTCTTCCGCAAGTTCGTGCTGCCGTCGGCCGTGCCCGTGATCTTCAACGGGCTGCGCCTGGGGCTGATCTATGCGCTGCTGGGCGTGGTCGGAGGCGAGATCATCGCCTCCGAACACGGTCTCGGCCAGGCGCTCCAGCTTCTCGCCGCCAGCTTCAAGACCAACGGCGTGTTCGGCATCATCATCCTGCTCGCGCTCGTGTCGGTCTGCATCATGACCGCCATGAACTGGCTGGAGAATCGCCTGCTGCGCTGGCGCTGAGCGTCAGCCCTTGTCCTGCATGAAGCTCGCCACGCGCTCGGCGATCATGATCGTGGGTGCGTTGGTGTTGCCGCCGACCAGCGTCGGCATCACCGAGGCGTCGACCACGCGCAGTCCCTGGATGCCACGCACGCGGCATTGATTGTCGACCACCGCCATCGGGTCGTTGTCCGGCCCCATCTTGCAGGTGCCGACGGGGTGATAGATCGTCTCGCTCTTGGCACGGATCCATTGCTCGATCTCGGCGTCGGTCTTGACCGCGGCGCCGGGCTGGAACTCGTCGGCGCGATAGGGGTCGAGTCCGGACTGGGCGAAGATGTCGCGTCCCATCTTCACGCCTTCGATCAGCGTGTCGAGGTCCTTGCGCTCGGCAAGGTAGTTGGCGTCGATCAGCGGATGCTGCGTGGGATCCGTGGTCGCGAGCCGGATCGTGCCGCGGCTCTCCGGCCGCAGCGTGCAGACGTGCAGGCTGTAGCCGTTCTTCTTCATCTTGGTGCGGCCATGATCGACCACCAGCACCGGCAGGAAGTGGAGCTGGATGTCGGGCGCGGCGAGGCCGGACTTGGTGCTGAGGAAGCCGCCGGACTCGGCAATGGGCGAGGTGCCCGGGCCCTTCTTGTCCTTCCAGTACCGATAGAGCGACCACAGCTTGTTGGCGGTGTCGTAGGTGTCGCGCGTCTTGCAGAACTGCAGCAGGGAGGCGTCGAGGTGATCCTGCAGGTTGCCGCCGACGCCGGGGATGTCGAACAGCGGGCGGATGCCGACCGACTCCAGATGATCGGCCGGTCCGATGCCCGACAGCATCAGGAGCTGCGGCGAGTTCACCGCGCCGCCGCACAGGATGATCTCGCGGCTGCAGCGCGCCACTTCGTCCTGGTCCTTGTACCGGTACCGCACGCCCATCGCCTGGTTCTGGTCGAGGATGATGCGCTCGACCATCGCGCCCGAGATCACGTGCACGTTGTTCTTGTTGCGATCGACTGCCGGCCGCAGATAGGCAGAGGCGGTACTCCAGCGCTGCTGGTCCTTCTGCGTGACCTGATAGTAGCCGACGCCTTCCTGCGTGGCGCCGTTGAAGTCTTTGATGCGCTTGTGGCCGGCCTGTTCCGCCGCCTTCAGGAACGCCTCGTTGATCTGCAGGGGATCGGTCTGGTCGGCGACGTTCAGCGGCCCCCCTGTCCCGTGGAAGTCATCGGCGCCGCGCTCGTTGTTCTCGGCCTTCTTGAAGAACGGCAGGACGTCGTTGTAGCTCCAGCCCTCGTTGCCGAGCTGCCGCCAGTGATCGTAGTCCCAGGCGTTGCCGCGGACATAGAGCATGGCGTTGATCGCCGACGAACCGCCCAGCGTCTTGCCGCGCGGCCAGTACATGCGGCGGTCGTTGCAATGCTTTTGCGGTGTCGTCTCGTAGCGCCAGTTGTAGGGCGTGTTCTCGCCGAGGCTTGCGAAGCCCGCGGGCATCTTGAGCAGGAACGAGTCATCCTGCGGACCGGCCTCGAGGATCAGGATGCGTAGCGAGTAGTCCTCGGCGAGGCGGTTGGCGATCGTGCAGCCGGCGGATCCGGCGCCGATGATGATGTAGTCGTACGGCCAAGACATTTTCGTTTTTCCTACGGCAGTCTGTTCTCGATCACGGTGAAGAAGGTTCGGGCGGAAATGGGCGACAAAAAACCATTTGCGTCCAGTGGAAATACGCTGCGGGTGACGGAGTCATCCACATTGCCGCCGATGGCCTGGACCTGGCCGGGCCGCACTTCGACGACGATGTCGCAATGGCCGGGGCCACGGTCGAGGTTGTCGAGGGTCGTCCGGCCACCATCGCGCGAGGCGCAGATCAGGTCGCCGACCTGCGGCGCCCGCTCGTTCAGCCGGTGCGGGATGAAGGCTGCGCCCGGCTCGTGCGTCCGCATGACCATGCGCTCGACATAGACGGTGTGCGTCGGGTCGGGACAGAACTGGTCGCGCGGCACGCCGGCGCTCTGGATGTCCCAGGAAATAAAGGCCGCCGACCAGGGAACCTCGTGGTTGCTGCCGCTGAGATTGGGAAGGCCGACGCTCTTCCAGTAGTCGCGGACACGCTCCGTCGCAAAGGCATCGCCCTCCTGCATGCCGCGCCGCTCGACCTTCGCACCGCCGTTGCGGGGATAATCGATGGTCTGCTGGCCGAAGCGGAACCATTCGGCCACGGCCAGAAGCACCATCGAGGTTTTCTCGCTGGCCGTGGGCGGTGGCGCTTCCGGACGCCACGTCGAGGCAGGGCAGGGGCCGAGCGGCGGGAGCGCGACGGTGCGCGGCGGCCGTGGCGCACAGGCCGCTGCGCTCGCCGCCAGAAGGAGAGTGAAGAGAAAGCGACCCATTTCCCTAACCGTCCGGACGCGCTTTCCTACCAGCGGCCGAGGCCGCCGATGACGATCGTCGGCACATTGGCGGTGTGGCTCTGCACGCTGAAGACCTGCGTGCCGGGCCGTCGCCCATCGCGAAGCGGCGATATCTCGATGCCGGTCTTCTTGAGACGCGCATGGGCGCGGGCGATGTCGGCCGCGCGCCAGCTCAGTCCCCACAGCCGGTCGGGACCGTCCGAGACTCCCTTGGCGAGGTCGTGGACGACTTCGACGACCAGATCGCCGCAACGGAAGAAAAGCAGGCGCGCGCCCCATTGCGGATTGCTCCGATCCAGCCTCAGGTCCAGACCGAGGCGGCCCCCGTAGAACGCAACAGCGCGCTCGGGATTGGGCGTGCGGATCACGACATGGTCGAGCCCGGCAATGGAGGCCGCTTCGTTCGCACCCAAAGGCCGCGAGGACTGCAGCCTGTCGTTGCGCTGGATCAATGCGATCGGCACCCGATGGGTCGCCTCGAGGCCCAGCAGCAGCCGCTCGCCCTCGCGCGTGGCGGGTACGGCACGCCGCTCGAGCAGGCGCGCCGCCTTGTCGAGGTCGTCGGTCGCGAACACCATGGCGGCAAGATGCGCCGTCGCAGCCTCGCTCTCGATCACGAGGCCGACATTGTCGAGCTGCAGCCGTCCGTCCGTCGCCTTCCGGCCGAGCAGCGTCTCGTAGGCCTGCACCGCGGCCTCGTCGAACGAGGCGCGCAGAACGAGATGGTCCAGGGAGGTGATCATGGGCATCCTGGGTTCAAGGGGCCAAAGCGTTCGTTCAAGGACTGAGGATGCTGCGGGGCCGAAGCGTCGGCCTCGATGGCCAACGTGGCGCCGGTCACCCGATCCGCTTCAGGTTCGCCTTGTAGTTCTGACCGCGATGGACGTAGCTCTCCGCACTCATCGCCAACCGGACGGCGTTCTGCTCGTCCAGTTCGCGCGCCACCTTGGCAGGAGAGCCGAAGATCACCGAACGGTCGGGAAAGCTCTTGCCCTCCGTCACGACCGCTCCGGCGCCGACCAGACAGTCCTTGCCGATCACCGAGCGATTCAGCACCACGGCCTGGATACCGACCAACGACCCGTCGCCGATCGTGCAGCCGTGCAGCATCACCTGATGGCCGACCGTCACTTTCTTGCCGATGGTGAGCGGCGCGCCCGGATCGGTATGCAGCACGCAGTTTTCCTGGATGTTGCTGTCGTCGCCGATCACGATCGGCTCGTTGTCGCCGCGCAGCACGGCGCCGAACCAGATGTTGACCCGCTCGCCCAACCGTACGTCGCCGATGATGACCGCTTCCTCGGCGATGTAGCACGAGGCGGGAATGATCGGCTTGCGGTCGTTGAGCTGATAGATGGCCATTGAGTTTGGTTCCTCCGGGATTTGCACACTGACCTACACGACTTCCGGCGGCCCGTCTTTGCGCCTGTCGTGCGGTGCCAATGGCGGAAGAGGCTACATTCTATGCGCCCATTGACGTTTACGTAAACGTAAACTATGACGCTTCCATTATGTCCGCTGCCGTTCCCGCCGCCGCCCAGTCACAGCGCGATCCGCAGCGCATCTACAGCATCGCGGAACTGGCGCGGGAGTTCGGTATCACGGCGCGCACCATCCGCTTCTATGAGGACGAGGGGCTGATCAAGCCGCGTCGGCAGGGGCTGACGCGCCTCTACAGCGCGGGCGATCGTACCCGTCTCTCGTGGATCCTGCGCGGCAAGCGGCTGGGCTTCTCGCTGGCCGAGATCAAGGAGCTGCTCGACCTCTACCAGGTCGACAGTACGGGCGTGCAGCAGCTGCGCGAGCTCCTGCGGCGCAGCCGCGTGCATATCGACGATCTGCAACGCAGGCGTCGCGATCTCGATGCACATATCCAGGAATTCAGGGACGTCGAAACGCAGGTCGCGGCCGAGCTCAGGAAGCGCGGCGTCGACCCGGACAAGGACTGAGGAGGAACACCATGGCCGTCTACAAGGCACCGCTGAAGGATATCCAGTTCGTGCTGAACGAGGTGCTGGACGTCTCGAGCCTGGCCAAGCTGCCGGGCTATGAGGATGCGACGCCGGACACGATCCAGGCGATTCTCGAGGAGGCGGCCAAGCTGTGCGAGAACGTCCTGTTCCCGCTCAACCGTTCCGGCGACGAGGAAGGCTGCACCTACGAGAACGGCACGGTGCGTACGCCCAAGGGATTCAAGGAAGCCTACAAGCAGTTCTGCGAGGGCGGCTGGACGGCGACGACCAACGATCCTGCCTATGGCGGTCAGGGGCTGCCGGCCACCGTGGGCTTCGCCATCACCGAGATGATCACCGCCGCCAACCAGTCCTTCGGCATGTATCCGGGGCTGAGCCACGGCGCCTACGAGGCGCTGGCCCGCCATGGGTCGGAGGCGCTGAAGAAGCTCTACCTGCCCAAGCTCACCGACGGCACCTGGTCGGGCAC
>JAFEFG010000013.1 GCA_018240685.1 Pseudomonadota bacterium
GGATTGAGGAGGTTGTAGACGACCTGCATGGTGTCGAAGGCGCCGGTCTCGACAGCCTCGAGAAGCGCCGGCGTCTCGCCGACGCCGCTGAAGCCGATGAAGCGCGTCTTGCCGGCCTCCTGCTGGCGCCGCATCGCCGGCACGACCTCGTTCAAGGCGATGTCGATCGCCATATGGTCGTCCGCATCGCGCGCGACCAGCGGGTTGTGGAGCTGGAGGAGATCGACGTGATCGCGGCCCAGCCGCCGCAGGCTCTCGTCCATCGACCGGGCGACGAAGCCGGCGATGTCCGCGCGGTCCGCCGCCTTGAGCCGGACCTTGGTGCCGATCACCACATCGGACTTCAACGCCTTGAGGATGCGCCCGAGATTGCGCTCCGATTCGCCGTTGCCGTAGAGCGGCGCGGTATCGATGTAGTTGATGCCGAGTTCGAGCGCGCGGGCCACCGCCCGCTCCTGATCGGCCGCCACCCCCTTTGTCATCAGGCCGCCGACGGCGCCTGCGCCGAAGCCGAGAACCGAGATATCGAGACCCGTTCTTCCCAGCCGGCGGCACTGCATCAGTCCTCTCCCTCGACCCGGACCGCCCCCGTCTCGTTGTCCACCACGACATGGCTGTCGTAGTAGGTGACCTTGGGCCGGGCGCCGAAACGCGCTTCCATCTGGCGCTCCCACTCCGGCGTGTACCAGGCGCGTGCCGCCGCCTCGGACTCCCAGAGATACACGCCGCCGCCGCCCGCCTCTCCGTTCAGATAGTATTTTCTCAGCAGCCCTTTGGCGCCGAGCGCGGTATAGGTCGGCGCCGACTTGCGCGCCGCCTCGACGGCGGCGTCACGGGGACGCTTGGTCATGGGGATCTGGACGATGGCGACGAACATGCCGACCAGCCTACGGCCATCCGCCGCCCCGGGCAAATCGCGGGAGGAGCACATGACGGGCGCGATGCTGTCCGATATCGAACTCTGCGTGTTCGACGCCTATGGCACGCTCTACGACTTCAACTCGGCCGTCGCGCGCCATCGCGTCACGATCGGTGCCAAGGCCGATTCGCTGACCGAGATGTGGCGCAGCAAGCAGATCCAGTACACCTGGCTGCGCAACAGCATGGGCGTCTACGCGAAATTCTGGGATGTGACGGGCGCGGCGCTCGATCACTGCCTCGCCGCCCATGGCATCGCCGACCGCTCCGTCCATGACGCGCTGATGGGCGCCTACCTCGCGCTCGATCCCTTCCCCGAGGTTCCCGCCACCCTTGCGCAGCTGAAGCGCGCCGGCACCCGTCTTGCCATCCTGTCGAACGGCAATTCCGAGATGCTCGACCCGATGGTCGAGGCGTCCGGATTGGCGGACGCTTTCGAGGCGGTCCTGAGCGTCGATGCCGTCGGCGTCTTCAAGCCGGATGCCCGCGTCTATCGCCTGGTCGAGGCACGCTGCGGCGTGAAGCCCGGCAAGGTGTGCTTCCTGTCGTCGAACTGCTGGGACGCACACGGCGCGGCGCATTTCGGCTTCTCCACCGTGTGGGTGAACCGCGCCGGCGCCCCCGACGACGCCCTGCCCGGAAAGCCCGTCGCCCGGATCAACGACCTGTCGCAACTTCCTTCCCTGCTCGGTGTGTCCTGATGTCCCCGCTTCCCACCTTCGCCGATGTCCAAGCCGCCGCCCGCCGCCTCGAGGGCATCACCGTGCGGACGCCGCTCCTCGAGAACGACCGTGTCAATGCCAGGCTCGGCGGACGGCTGTTCATCAAGGCCGAGTGCCTGCAGCGCACCGGCTCCTTCAAGCTGCGCGGCGCCTACAACTTCCTGGCCTGCATGAGCGACGCCGAGCGCCGCAACGGCGTGGTCGGCTGGTCCTCCGGCAACCACGCCCAGGGCCTCGCCGAAGCCGCGCGACTGATGGGCATCAAGGCGACGATCGTCATGCCGGCCGACGCGCCGGCCCTGAAGGTCGCCAATACGCGCGCTTCCGGTGCCGAAGTCGTACTCTACGATCGCGTCAAGGACAGCCGCGAGGAGATCGGCTTTGGCATCGCGAAGAAGACCGGCGCCACGGTCGTGCCGCCCTACGATCATCCCTGGATCCTGACCGGCCAGGGCACAGCGGGATTGGAACTCGCCGAGCAGGCCAAGGCGCTGGGCGTCACGCTCGATGCCGTGGCCGCCCCCTGCTCGGGCGGTGGCCTCGCCACCGGCGTGGCGCTCGGCGTCAAGGGCATCAGCCCCTCGACGACGGTGCATGCCGGCGAGCCTGCGGGCTTCGACGACATGACGCGCTCGCTCGCCGCGGGCGAGAAGCGGCGCAATGCGAAGCTGTCGGGCTCGATCTGCGACGCCCTGCTGGCGCCTGAGCCCGGCGACGTGACCTTCCCGCTGGCGCAGCAGGTCCTGGGGCCGGGACTCGTCGTCAC
This sequence comes from Pseudomonadota bacterium, assembly GCA_018240685.1. Classification (GTDB taxonomy): domain Bacteria; phylum Pseudomonadota; class Alphaproteobacteria; order Reyranellales; family Reyranellaceae; genus Reyranella. The sequence goes on from JAFEFG010000013.1 coordinate 2,407, forward strand.
CGACGACGAGGTGCTCGATGCGATGGAAGTAGCCTTCCGCGAGTTCAAGATCGTGGTCGAGCCGGGCGGCGCGGTGGCGCTGGCCGCGGCGCTTACGGGCAAGCTGCCGATGAAGGGCCGCACCGTCGCCGTCGTCTGCTCCGGCGGCAACGTCGATCACGCGACCTACATCCGGGCGCTCGGCCGCCGCCCGAACATATGAGCCTGTCGCGCCGCGCCCGCCGCGAGTGGCGGATCGTCCTGTGGGTCAGCGTCATCAGCGCGGCCGCGAGCGTCTGGTTCACCTCTCGCGTGGTCCCCGACGACCCCATACTGCATTCGATCCTGGAGGGCGTCGCGACATCTCTGCTGATCGCCACGCCGATCGTGCTCATCGAGCTCAAGGGCGACAGGATGGCGAGCCTGCGCCGGCTGAGGCGGCTGCCCCTCGCGCTCTACTTCACCGTCAAGGTGCTCTTCTACTTCGTCATCATCGTCGGCGGCCTCGTGCTGTCGCGCTATTTCCTCTCGAGCGCCGGCGGGATTCGCTTCGACGAGACATTCCGCCACGCGCTCCTCTTCGCGATCGCCATGTCGGTGTTCGGCAACTTCGTCTTCGACATGACCGGCCTGCTCGGCCTGTCGACACTGAAGAGCCTGGTCACCGGCCGCTACGTCCAGCCGAGGCGCGAACAGCGCACCTTCCTCCTGATCGACATGAAAAACTCGACCGGCGTGGCCGAGAAGCTGGGCCCGGTGCGTTTCCACGAGCTGCTGAACGCCTTCTTCCGCAACGTCAACGACGCCGCCCTGGAATGCGAGGCGGAGATCCACAAGTATGTCGGCGACGAGGCCATCCTCACCTGGTCCGGCGAGGAAGCCCTGGCCGCCGGCGAGTGCCTGGCCTGCCCCTTCCTCGTGCGCGACTACATCGCCGCCAACCGCGAGACCTACATGAGCCGCTTCGGCCTGGTGCCCGAGTTCCGCGCCGCCATCCATTGCGGCGAGATCGTCGCCGGTGAAATCGGCGACGTGCGCCGCGAGATCGCCTTCGTCGGCGACACGCTGAACGTCGCGGCCCGCCTGCTGGACGCGGCCAAGGACCTGGGCCGGGACGTCCTTGCCTCCCAGGACATCCTCAGGCGGACGCAGCTGCCGTCCGGCGTGAAGGCGGTCGAGCTGCCGACCCTGTCCATCCGCGGCCGCGCCGCCCCGCTCGCCGTCGCCGCGCTGACGCGGGCCTGAAGCGCGATGACTTTTGCTTCGGCCGTCGTCCCCGCGCTCGTAGCGTCAGCCGCGCATGCGCCGGGACGATGGTGTGATTTGACGAAAAGTCATCGCGCGGAGAGCCGCGCCCGGACACGCTCAAGGGCGCTGCCCAGGATGCCCTTGGGCAGGAAGATGATGAACACCACCAGCAGCACGCCGTAGATCAGGTTGTCCCAGCCGACGCCCTTGGTGCCGAAGCCGATGCGCAGCGCCTCCGCCATCAGGATGGTGATGACCGCGCCGACGGTCGGGCCGAGCGTGACGTAGAGACCGCCGACCACCGCCGCGAACACCATCTGCAGCGAGACCGAGATGCCGCTCACCGTGTCGGGCGTGATGAACATCTGGTACTGGCAATAGATCCCGCCCGCGAGCGCCGTCATCAGCGCGCTCAGCACGGTGATCTTGAGCTTCTCCGCCGTGACGTTGATGCCCGCCGCCGCCGCCGCATCCTCGTCCTCGGAGATCGCCTCCAGGGCTTGCCGGGCCATGCTGCGGTCGACGACCTGCCAGATCAGCAGCCCTGCCGCCCAGACGCCGAGCGCGATCAGGTACCAGGTGGCCTTGTCGTCGAACTGGAGGGCGGCGAGCGCGCTGCCCGTGGCGCGGTCGGGCGTGTAGCCCAGCGACCCGCCGGTATAGTCGCGGCTCGCGATGATGATCTGCAGCACGATCCCCGAGAGGGCGAGCGTCACCAGCGCGAAGTAGTGTCCGGTAATGCGGAAGCGGAAGCAGGGATAGGCCACGACCAGCGCCAGCAGGCCGGCGCACACCAGCGACGCCGGGATGCCGATCCAGGGCGAGATGCCGAGATGGTTCCACAGCAGCGCCGTCACGTAGGCGCCGATGCCCATGAAGCCGCCGTGCCCCAGCGAGGTCAGGCCGAACCGGCCCATCATCGACCACGACGTGTAGGCGAACGACCAGATCAGGATCAGCACCAGGATGTGCAGGTGATACGGATCGCGATGCACGAACGGCACGGCGATCAGAACGACCGCCGCGGCCGCCGCCGCGAGACGGCGGCCGTTCACGACCGCCTCGCCAGCAGCCCGGCCGGCCGCACGAACATCATCAGGATGAAGAAGCCGAAGGCCAGCACGTAGCCCCATTCCAGGTCCGCGAAGAGGCCGCCCAGCGAGATGATCTCGGCGAACAGGAAGGCGGCCACGAAGCCGCCGACGAAATTGCCCAGCCCGCCCAGCACGCAGATCAGGAAGGTGATCGGCCCGAAGGAAAGGCCGACGAACGGATGGACGTCGTACTGCAGGACCAGCAGGCAGGAGGCGAGCCCCGCCAGCGCGCCGCCCAGCGCCGAGGTGACGATGTAGATCCGCCGCGCGTCGACGCCCATCAGCGCCATGATCTGCCGATCCTGCGCGATCGCCCGGATGGCCGTGCCGGTATAGGTGCGTGTCATGAAGACATAGACCGCCACCATGGCGACCAGCGCCGCGCCGAAGGCGAGCAGGCGCGCGTAGCTGAAATGCATCTCGCCCACCGCGAGCACGGGAAGCTGGATCCCGATGTTGCGGAAGTCGATGCCGAAGAGGACGGTGGCCAGGCTCTGCAGGAAGAAAAGCACGCCGCCGGTGGCGAGAAGCTGGTTGATGGGCGGCGCCGAGAGCAGCGGCTGGATCACGAGGACATGCAGCAGCGCGCCCATCCCGGCGACCAGCAGGATGCACAGCGGCGCGGCGAGCCAGTAGGAGACGTGAAATGCCGACACCAGGTAGTACATGCCGTACATACCGACCATCACCAGTTCGGCGTAGCAGATCCACGTCACGTCGATGACGCCGAAGATCAGGTTCAGTCCGACCGCCAGCAGCGCCAGCAGCCCGCCCAGGAGGATGCCGTTGATGACGGCCTCCAGCAGGTAGATGTCGAAGATGTCGAGGAAATCCTGCATTACCCGTCCCTCAACGAGCCATGGATTCCGGGCGCCTGCGGCCCCGGCGGAGATGACGACGGTCAGACACCGAGATACGCCTGCCTGACGGTGTCGCTGGCGAGCAGTTCGTCCGACGTTCCCGAGGCGCGGATGGTGCCGGCTTCGAGAAGGTAGGCGCGATCGACCGCATGCAGGACCTGCTGCACGTTCTGCTCGACGATCAGCACGGTGAGGCCGCTGGCGCGGATGCGTTTCACGAGCTCGAACACCTGCTGGACGATCACCGGCGCCAGCCCGGCCGACGGCTCGTCGAGGAGCAAGAGCTTCGGGTCGCTCATCAGGGCGCGGCCAATGGCACACATCTGCTGCTCGCCGCCGGACATGGTGCCGGCAAACTGGCGCCGACGCTCCCTGAGACGCGGAAAGAGGTCGAACACGAATTCCAGTCGCTCGCCGTAGCGTGCCCGCGCCTGCGGCATGAAGGCGCCCATCCTGAGGTTGTCCTCCACCGACAGGCGGGGAAAGAGACGCCGGTTCTCCGGCACATGCGCGATGCCGAGGCCGACGATCCGGTGCGGCGGCGTCGCCAGCACGTCCGTACCCTCCATCGAGACCGATCCCGCAGACGGACGGATGAGACCCGAGATCACCCGCATCAGGGTCGTCTTGCCGGCGCCGTTGGGCCCGATGACGCCGACAGCCTCGCCCGCCTTCACGGTCAGAGACACGTCGAACAGGGCCTGGAACCCGCCGTAGCCGGCATCGACGTTGCGCAGGTCGAGCATGCCGGTCGCGCTCATCCGCGGCCGGCCGCCACGGCCTGCGCCGCCTGCGCGTCGCTGCCGAGATAGACTTCGATGACGCGCGGATCGGCGGCGACGGCCGCCGGAAGCCCTTCGGATATCTTCTCGCCGTGATCGAGGACCATGACGCGGTCCACCACGCGCATCAGCACGCCCATGATGTGCTCGACCCAGATGATGGTGATGCCCAGCTCGTCGCGAATCCGGCGCAGCATGTCGGCGGCCTGATCCATCTCCTTCTCGTCGAGGCCGCCCAGGCTCTCGTCGGCCAGCAGAAGCTTCGGGCCCGTGGCGAGCGCCTTGGCGAGCTCGAGCTTCTTCAATCCGGCCGCGCCCAGCCCGTCGACCTTCGCGGCCCGGTCGGCGGGCAGGCCGACCAGGCCGAGGGCCCGCTCTGCCGCCTCGTTCGCCTTGGCGACGCTGTGGCGGTTCTGGCCGAAGTAGCCCGCCAGGGCGACGTTCTCGAACAGGGAGAGACGGCGAAAGGGACGCGGGATCTGGAACGTGCGCCCGACGCCCGCATTGATGATGCGATGCGGTGGCAGGCCGGCGATCTCGCGCCCGTCGAACTTGATCGATCCCGCCGTCGGCAACAGCGTCCCCGACAGGAGATTGAAGATCGTGCTCTTGCCCGAGCCGTTGGGGCCGATCAGCCCCAGGATCTCGCCCGGCTCGACCCGGAACGACACGTTGTTGACCGCGGTGAAGCCGCCGAAGCGCTTCACCAGGCCCTCGACGACCAGCACCGCGGAACCCTCTTCCCGCTCCCTCTCTACTTGTAGCTGTAGGTCATGCCGGCCGGCCACGGCAGCACGACGTCGCGCTGCGCCAGCTTCTTGGGCCACACGACATAGGGCTTGTCGCCGATGTACTGGATGACGACCGGGTACGAGCGCTCGTTCTGGCCGGCGATCGGCGACTCCGGCGGCGCGAACTTCACCCCGAAACCGAGCATCGTCCCGCCTTCCGGGATGTCGACGTCGAGGGCCGCCTTGCGCAGGGCGTCGGGGTCGACGCCGCCGTACTTCTTGATGGCGACGGGCAGCACTTTCGTGAAGAACACGTACATGTTGCTGGCACCGATGCCGACATGGGCCGAGCGGATCGTCTGACCGGGCTTCAGCTTGTCGAACTCCTCGCCCACCATCTTCACGATCGGCTGCAGGGAGGGATCGATCGCCTTGGGATTGGCGATCCAGATCGAGACCGGATCCGTGTTGAAGAAGTACTCCGCGTGGCCGCCGAGGCTGTCGGCCAGCTTCTCGTAGACGCCGTAGCCCGCGCCCTGGCCGATGATCGCGCCGGTCTTGAAGCCCTGCTCGCGCGCCTGGCGCAGCAGCAGCGAGATGTCCGGATTGTAGCCGGTATGGAACACCACGTCGGGCCGCGCGCGCTTGAGCTTGGTCACCAGCGAGGAGAGATCGGGTGCGTTCGCCGAATACCCCTCCTTGAGGACGATGTTCATCCCCGCCTTCTTGACGCCCATCTCGTTGCCCTTGGCGACGTCGACGCCGTAGGCGCCATCCTCATGGATGATCGCCACGCGCATGTCCTTCGGCTCCTTCCCGAAGTTCGACTTGGCGAGGCTTGCCACCATGTCCGTCGTGGTCAGGCCGTATTGCTGGCCGCTCGCCTGCGGACGGAACACGTACTTGTAGTGCTTGTTCTCGACGACACCGGTGGAGATGCAGGTCGTCATCCACATGAACTTGTGCATCTGCTCGACGCGCTGGGCGATGGGCACGCACTGCGCCGACGAATAGATGCCGGCGATCATGTCGACCTTTTCCTGCTCCATCAGCCGCACCGCCTCGTTGATGGCGACGTCGGGCTTGCTCTGGGCATCGGCATAGACCGCCTCGATCTTGTATCCCTCGATCGGTCCCTGCTTGATGAAGTAGTCGTTCATGATCTTGACGCCGAGGTACTGCAGCTCGGAGCCACCGCCGGCCAGCGGACCGGTCAGGTCGAAGATCACGCCGATCTTGAATTTCTTCTCCTGCGCGGTGGCGGAGCCCGCCACGGCCAACGCAACGCTCAACGCCAATGCCCCTCCAACGAGGCGGCAGAGTCTGCCCATCGTCATCGCGTTTCTCCCTGTAACAGCACTTGCTTGTCGTTATTGGCGACCATCACACGGGTCGCGCCGGACAATGTCAAGCGCTGGACAGGGATTCAGATTCCGCCCTCGCCCGGCGTCAGGATGTCGAACATCATCGCCGAGGGCGGATCGAGCATCGCGAACAGCGCGGCCAGTTGCACCGCCTCGCCCTCGATCCGGAGCGCGCCGGACATCAGCGCTTCCGGAACCTTCACCTTTCCGAGGATGATCGAATCGAGCGTGGCGCGCGTCGTGATGATCGACGCCGAGGCACGATCGGACCAGTCACCGAGCCGGTGTGTCAGCGTGCAGTTGCTGAGCGTCAGCGTCAGCTTCTCGGCGCGATCCGTGAAGTGCCAGTTCACCAACATCGACCTGCCCGCCGCCTTGGCCGGATCGAGTCGGATCTCCAGCATGTCGAAGAAGATGTCGGTGCTGAGGCCGGCGACGGTGTCGGCAGCCATGGCGGGACGCGCCGGAAGCTGGAACACGCCATGCCGCAGTTCCTGGGCGCCATAGAGGAAGGCGTTGCGCCACGTGGCCGACTCGGCCTGATAGCCCATCTGTTCCAGCGCGTCGGCGCAGAGCGCGCGGGCCTCCTTGTTGTCCGGCTCGGCGTAGACGACCTCCTTCATCACCTGCGCCACCCAGCGGTATTCGCCCTTCGCGAAATCCGCCCGCGCCCGCGCGATCACGGCCGCGGCGCCGCCCATATACTCGACGAACTTGCGCGCCGCCGGTGCCGGCGGTAGCGGATGGAGGTTGCAGGGATTGCCGTCGTACCAGGAGAGATAGCGCTGGTAGACCGCCTTCACGTTGTGGCTGACCGTACCGTAGTAGCCCCGCACCGACCATCGCTCGGCGAGTCCCGGCGGCAGGTCGATCGCCTCCGCGATCTCGGCCGGCAACCATCCCCTGTTCATCAGCCGCAGCGTCTGGTCGTGGATGTGCTTGTAGAGGTCGCGCTGCGCCCGGAGATAGTCGAGCACCGCCTCGCGTCCCCAGGTCGGCCAATGGTGCTGGCCGATCAGCACCTCCGTGCGCGGACCGTACATCTCGATGGCGTCATTGATGTACTTGGCCCAGATGCGTGGATCGCGCGCCACGGCGCCGCGCAGCGGGATGAAGTTGTGCAGCAGCGGACAGGCATTCTCGGCCATGTTGAGCACGCCGAGCTGCGGATAGAACATGTGCATCTCGGCCGGCGCCTCGGTCTCGGGCGCGAGCTGGAAGACGATCGCGAGCCCGTCGATCGTATGCTCCTCCACGGGCTTCTCGATCGTCAGCGTGGGCGCGATCAGGCCGGGCGTGCCGCGGGCGACGGCCTTGCCCAGGCCGGCGTCGACCTGCCCGCGCGGCCCGCGTGGCAGCAGATGGCCGAACTGGAACTGCGCCCGGCGCATCATCGGCTTGCCGGCCAGGACGTTCTCGCCGGAGATCGCTTCCATGAAGCCGGAGGGAGCGATGACGGCCACCTTGCCGGCCTTGACGTCGGCCTCGTCGATCACGCCCCGCACGCCGCCGTAGTGGTCGATATGGCTGTGGGTGTAGATGACGGCGACGACGGGCTTCTTCGGCCGGTGGGCGAAGTAGAGCGCCAGCGCGGCGCGGGACACTTCCGCCGTGGTCAGCGGATCGATCAGGATCAGGCCGGTGTCGCCCTCGAGCACCGTCATGTTGGCGATGTCGAAGCCGCGCAGCTGGTAGACCCGGTCCGCGACCTTGAACAGGCCATTGGCGAGGTTGAGCCGCGCGATGCGCCACAGGCTCGGGTTCACGGTGGCCGGAGCCACTTCGCCGTCGATGAAGGCGTACTCGGAAAGGTTCCACAGCACGGTGCCGCTTTCCGCGCGCACGACACCGTCCGGCACGGGTGCAATCAGGCCGCGCCTGGCGGCCTCGAAGTCGCGCGTGTCGGCAAAGGGCAGCTTCGCCGCCATGGCCGCGTTCGCCGCCCGTGTGGCCGGATCGGCATCGCGCGCCGCATCGAGATAGGTGGACGGTACCGGCACCGCAGAGCCTGCAGACATTCTCAACTTCCCTTCCGTAGTCGCCCCCGGACGCCGCTCGGTCCTAGGCCTCGATCTTGATGTTGTTGTCCTTGACGACCTTGGTCCAGCGCGCGGTCTCGGCCTTGAGCTTGTCGAGATAGGCCTGGGGAGTGCTGCCGGTGGTGAAGAATCCCAGCTCGGCGAACCTCTTCTTCACCTCGGGGTTCTTCACGATGTCGAGACACAGCGCATTCAGGCGCTCGAGCACTGGCTGCGGAATCCCTGCCGGCGCCACGATGCCGTAGAAGACGGCGCCCTCGAGGTCCTTCATGCCGAGCTCGCCGACGGTCGGCACGTCGGGGCAGACCGGCGAGCGTTCGGCCGAGGCAACCACGATGCCCGTCATGCGACCGGCCTTCACGTGGTTCCCCGTCGGCAGCACCACGTCCACGATCACCGGCAGGTGGCCGCCCATCACGTCGCGGATGGCGTCGGCCGACCCCTTGTAGCCGACGACCTCCATGTTGAGCTTGGTGTGGGTTCGGAACAGCTCGGCCCACAGATGCGGCTGGTTGCCGACGCCGGAGCAGGCATAGCGCACGCGCTCCGGCTGCTTGCTCACCCATTCGGCGAACTCGGCGTAGGTGCGCGCCGGTACGTCCTTGTTGAGGGCGATCAGGTCGGGGATGTCGGCGATGGTCGAGACCGGCTGGAAGTCCTTCAACGGCTCGAACGGCTGCTTGAGGCCGAGCGCCGCGTTGGTGGCGAGCGTCGTCGTCCCGAGCAGCAGCGTGGTGCCGTCCGGCCTGGCCTTGGCCACCGCCTCCATGCCGATGATGGTGTTGCCGCCTCCCCTGTTCTCGACGACGACCTGCTGGCCGAGCAGTTGCCCCATCTTCTCCGCGACGATGCGCCCGGCCGTATCGGTGGCGCCACCGGCGATATAGGGCACGACGATCTTGATCTGCTGGCTTGGCCACGACTGCGCCCGTACCGCGCTCGCAGCAACGATCGTCCAACCGGCGGTCCCCGCCAGAACGGTACGCCTCCTGAGCATCCTTCCCTCCCTCTTTATTGAGGGAGAGTCTTACTCCGCAGGCTTGAGCGCCGCCACCGCATGCGCCCGCTCGCTTGGCAAAAATGCGATCGCGAGCACGGTGCAGGCCGCCACGCCCGCCAGCATCATGAGCAGGACCGGAAAGCCCGCCGCCTTCACGGAAGGGCCGATCGCGGCGACGACGATGGAACTTACCCCGAAGCCGATGGCGAGCCGCATGCCGGTGACGCGGCTGCGGATGCGGTCGTCGACATAGCGCACGACCATCGCGTCCGTGAACGGGATCGCGCCGAACACGAACACCATGAACAACGTCGTCACGGCCACGAGCGCCCAGCCGTCGACATAGGCGGCGACGACGAACAGCGGCACCTGCGCCACGAGGATCGGCAGATACACGGTCTTCAAGGGGAAGCGGTCGATCAGCATGCCGACGGCGATCTGCGCCAGAGAGGCGACGGTGAAGACGCCCAGCAGCACGAGGCTCAGCAGCCAGGGATCGGCCGCAAGCTCGGCCAGCCGGGCCTTCAGCATCTCGCCGTTGGAGTTGGTGGTGAAGTTGAACACGATGCTGCCCGACACGGCCGCGCAGGTCATGATGAAGAAGATCCGCGCCATGATACCGGGCGGCAGATCGAGCACGCGCGACCGGCGCTTGGCCGGCGCTTCCTGTTCCCGCGGCACGAGGACGACGAACAGGACAGCACCGACGAGGCAGATCACGCCGGGCACGATATAGGCCATCTGCCAGCCGAAGCGCGTCGCCAGCAGGACCGAGACGCTGGAGCCGATGGCGATGCCGAGATTGCCGATCAGCCCGTTGACGCCGATCACGATGCCCGGCTTCTCGGCGCGCTGCACCAGCATCGGGATGCCGACGGGATGATAGATCGAGGCGAAGGCACCCATGACGGTCAGCGCCGCACCGATCTGCCACTTGTTCCGGCACAGCGCGATCACCAGGCAGGACAGGCCCATGCCGGTGAAGAACAGGATCATCATCGCCCGCCGCCCCCATTGGTCGCCGAGCTTGCCCGAGACGATCGAGCCGGCGCCGAACATGAAGGAGGCGCCGAAGGCGTAGGGAGTCAGTTCCTTCCAGTCGGCGCCCCAGACGCCGGCGATCACGCTGACCGTATAGAGGAAGATCGCCAGCACCCAGTGATCGAGCGCATGGCCGAGGTTGAGCAGAAGAGAGGTCGGGCTGCTGAACTTCATTGGGCGTCTCCTTGGCCCGAGAATAGGTACGGCGACGCTGGCTGTCTTGCGCTAGAATGACAACTTATGTCGAGAAAAGGACAGCCCCTCGTGGCACGGTCGACGAACGCCGAGGACTATCAGCATGTCCCGCGTGCCGTGGCCGCGATGCCCAAGGACTTCGCGGCCGGATTCGAGATCCTTCCGCATCGACACGCGCGAGCCCAACTCATCCATGCGACGGCCGGTACGATGCGCGTCTCCACCGACGACGGCGTCTGGGTCGTGCCGCCGCAGCGCGCGCTATGGATGCCCGCCGGCGTCGCCCACAGCATCGTCATGCTGGCCACTGTCAGGATGCGCACCCTCTACCTGCGCGAGGATGCCGCGGGGTTCATGCCGCAAGACTGTCGCGTGCTACCGATCTCGTCCCTCTTGCGCGAGCTGATCGTGCGCGCCACGGAGTTGCCGCTGCAGTACGACGAGGGTGGGCCGGCAGGCCACATCGTCGCCCTCATCCTCGCCGAGCTGCATGGGCTGCAGTCGTTGCCGCTGGACCTTCCAATGCCGCGCGATATCGCGTTGCGCACGATCTGCCGAAGGCTGTTGGAATCGCCTGGCGATACGCGTCCGCTCGACGCCTGGGCCGAGATCGCCAATCTGAGCAGCCGCACGCTGGCTCGGCGTTTCCAGGCTCAGACCGGATTGAGCTTCGGCGCCTGGCGGCAGCAAGCGCGCGTGCTCGAGGCCATGGGGCGGCTGGGCGGCGGCGAACCGGTGACACAGGTTGCCCTCGATCTTGGCTACGAGAGCGTCAGTGCCTTCTGTGCGATGTTCCGGCGAGCGGCTGGCGCCTCTCCGAGCCGTTTCCGTGCCCGGCCTTTGGTGCCCGGATAAACCTTTCACCCGATATGGAATTGTTGTCCTGCAGCAACCCGATGGCACACAGAAACCTTGACGTATGGGGTTCGAATCTCCCCAATGCGCACCCCGTTTGCGTTAGTGTAAACCGTCATTCATTCCAGCTCGGCCCGCTGCGGTCCGCAGCTCCGAAGTGAGTTCAGTTTTGAAGCCGACCGACATCACGAATCCTGACTACTTCCACAAGGTCGTCGACTGCCAATGGGCGTGCCCCGCGCACACGCCGGTCCCGGAATACATTCGGTTGATCGCCCATGGCCGGTACTCCGACGCCTACATGATCAACTGGAAGTCGAACGTCTTCCCCGGAATCCTGGGCCGCACCTGCGACCGTCCCTGCGAGCCGGCCTGCCGCCGCAGCCGCGTCGAGGATGAGACGCTGGTCAACGGCAAGAAGGAGCCTGTCGCGATCTGCCGCCTTAAGCGCGTCGCCGCCGACTACAAGGACGACGACGTCTTCAAGCGCATGCCCAAGGCGCCGGCCAAGAACGGCAAGCGCGTCGCCTGCGTGGGAGGCGGCCCCGCCTCGCTCACCGTGGCGCGCGATCTGGCCGTGCTGGGCTATGAGATCGTGATCTACGACCAGGATCCCAAGCTCGGCGGCTTCATCCGCACGCAGATCCCGCACTTCCGCCTGCCCGAGTCGGTGATCGACCAGGAAGTGGGCTTCATCACCGGCATCGGCAACATCGAGTTCCGCCACCAGCGCGTCGACTCGCTCAAGACGCTCGCGGCCGAAGGCTATGACGCGATCTTCGTCGGCTGCGGCGCACCGCGCGGCCGCGAGCTCGACGTGCCGGGCCGCAAGGAAGCGGCAGCCAACATCCATATCGGCATCGACTGGCTGTCGTCGGTCTCGTTCGGCCACACCACCAAGGTCGGCAAGCGCGTGATCGTGCTGGGCGGCGGCAACACCGCGATGGATTGCTGCCGCACCGCCCGCCGCCTGGGCGGCCAGGACGTGAAGGTTATCGTCCGCTCCGGCTTCGACGAGATGAAGGCCTCGCCGTGGGAGAAGGAAGACGCGATGGGCGAGGACATCCCCATCCTGAACTTCCTGGTGCCGAAGGAAGTGAAGCACGACAACGGCAGGATCAAGGGCGTGCTGTTCGAGAAGGTGAAGGCCGAGTACGACGCCAAGGGCCGCCGCTCGCTGGTGCCGTCGGGCGAGCCGGACGAGTTCCACGAGTGCGATGACGTGCTGGTCGCGATCGGCCAGGAGAACGCCTTCCCCTGGATCGAGAAGGATGCCGGCATCGAGTTCGACCGCTGGGGCCTGCCCAAGCTCGACGAGAAGACGCTGCAGAGCACGGTGAAGAACGTCTTCTTCGGCGGCGACGCCGCGTTCGGGCCCAAGAACATCATCTGGGCAGCCGCGCACGGCCACGAAGCGGCGACCTCGATCCACAAGCTGCTGTCGGGCGAGAAGGTCGAGGAGCGTCCGGCTCCCGGCGTCAACATCGTCAGCCAGAAGATGGGCATCCACGAGTGGAGCTACGACAACGCGCCCACCGTCGACCATCGCTTCAAGGTTCCGCACCGGCCCAAGCAGGACGCGCTCAAGGACATCATGGCCGAGGTCGAGTTGGGCTTCGATCCAGCGCTCGCCTTCAAGGAAGCCCAGCGCTGCCTGAACTGCGACGTGCAGACCGTCTTCACCGGCAAGCTCTGCATCGAGTGCGATGCCTGCGTCGACATCTGCCCGATGGACTGCATCACCTTCGCCGACAACGGCGACGAGAAGGAGCTGCGCGGCCATCTCAATGCGCCGGCCCTCAACTCGCTGCAGGATCTCTATATCGGCGACGACCTCAAGACCGGCCGCGTCATGGTCAAGGACGAGGACGTCTGCCTGCATTGCGGGCTGTGCGCCGAGCGCTGCCCGACCGGCGCCTGGGACATGCGCAAGTACTACATCGAAATGACTCACGCGGAGCACGCATGCCGCAAGCAATGACTGCCGTTAACGACTTCGTCGTCAAGTTCGCGAACGTCAACGGATCCGGATCCGCCTCGGCGAACGAGCTGTTCGCGCGCTCGATCCTGCGCATGGGCGTCCCCGTCAGCCCGCGCAACATCTTCCCCTCGAACATCCAGGGCCTGCCGACCTGGTACGAAGTGCGCGTGACCGAGAAGGGCTGGCTCGGCCGGCGCGGCGGCGTCGACCTGATGGTGGCGATGAACCCGCAGACCTGGGCGCAGGACGTCAAGGAGATCGAGCCGGGCGGCTACCTCTTCTACGATTCGACCAAGCCCCTGCCCTCGTCCGCCTTCCGCGAGGACATCAACGTCATCGGCGTGCCGCTGACGGCGATCTGCAACGCCACCTACACCGACGCCCGCCAGCGCCAGCTGTTCAAGAACATCATCTATGTCGGCGCCCTGTCGGTGCTGCTGGACATCGATCCGGCCGAGATCGAGCGGCTGTTCGGCGAGCAGTACAAGGGCAAGGAGAAGCTGCTCGATTCGAACATCAAGGCGCTGAACCTGGGCCGCGACTGGGCCAAGCAGCATCTCGACCCGGCGTCGGTGAAGCTCAAGGTCCGCCGCGCCGACAATGTCGGCAACCGCATCTTCGTCGAAGGCAACAGCGCCGCGGCGCTGGGCGCGGTCTATGGCGGCGCCACGGTCTGCGCCTGGTACCCGATCACGCCCTCCTCCTCGCTTGCCGAGGCCTTCGCCGCCCACTGCAAGCGGCTGCGCCACGACAAGGAGACCGGCAAGGCCAAGTACGCGATCGTGCAGGCCGAAGACGAGCTCGCCTCGATCGGCATGGTCATCGGCGCCGGCTGGAACGGCGCGCGCGCCTTCACCGCGACGTCGGGCCCGGGCATCTCGCTCATGACCGAGTTCATCGGTCTCGCCTACTTCGCCGAAGTGCCGGCGGTGATCGTGAACGTGCAGCGCGGCGGCCCCTCGACCGGCATGCCGACGCGCACGCAGCAGTCGGACCTGCTGTCCTGCGCCTATGCCTCCAACGGCGACACCAAGCACGTGCTGCTGTTCCCCGAGGACCCGCGGGAGTGCTTCGAGTTCACGGCCGGGGCGCTCGACCTTGCCGACCGGCTGCAGACGCCGATCTTCGTCATGACCGATCTCGACATCGGCATGAACCATCGCCTCTGCAAGCCGTTCGAATGGGACGACAAGCGCGCCTACGACCGCGGCAAGGTGATGACGGCGGCGGAGCTCGAGGCCGGCAAGAATTTCGGCCGCTACCTCGATGTCGACGGCGACGGCATCCCCTTCCGGACCTATCCCGGCACGCATCCGACCAAGGGCTCGTACTTCACCCGCGGCACGACCAAGGACGAGTATGCGCGCTACTCCGAGGAAGGAGCGGTCTATGTGCGCAACATGGAGCGGCTGCAGAAGAAGTTCGCGACCGCGGCCAAGATCGCCCCGCAGCCGCTGCGCTACTCCTCGCCCAAGCCGACGCGCTACGGCGTGATCTATTTCGGCTCGACCAGCCCCGCCATGGCCGAGGCGCTGGACCATCTCGAGGCCGACGGCAACCACGTCAACGCGCTCCGGGTGCGGTCCTTCCCCTTCGCCCAGGCGGTCGAGGACTTCATCCACGAGCACGACAAGGTGTTCGTGGTCGAGCAGAACCGCGACGGCCAGCTCCGTTCCATGATCATGAACGAGTTCACGCTCGACGCGCGCAAGCTCGTTCCGGTCCTGCACTACGACGGCACGCCGATCACGGCGCGCTTCATCGCGGCCGACATCGCCAAGAAGATCGGCCAGTTCAAGGTGGTTCCGTTCGACAAGGCTGCGTCATGACCTTCATCGCCAAGCCCAAGCTGCACCATCCGTCGCTGGTCAAGAACAAGGCCGGCTTCACCCGCCGCGACTACGAGGGCGCGGTCTCGACGCTGTGTGCCGGCTGCGGCCACGACTCGATCAGTGCCGCCATCATCCAGGCCTGTTTCGAGCTCGACATCCTGCCGCACCAGGTCGCGAAGCTGTCGGGCATCGGCTGCTCCTCCAAGGCGCCGACCTATTTCATCGGCGCCAGCCACGGCTTCAACACCGTGCACGGGCGCATGCCGTCGGTGGCGACGGGCGCCAACCTCGCCAACCGCGACCTGATCTATCTCGGCGTCTCGGGCGACGGCGACTCCGCCTCGATCGGCCTCGGCCAGTTCGCCCACGTCATGCGCCGCGGCGTCAACATGACCTACATCGTCATGAACAACGGCGTCTACGGCCTCACCAAGGGCCAGTTCTCGGCCACCGCCGACAAGGGCTCGATCAGCAAGAAGGGCGTCAGCAACCCCGACTCCTCGATCGACATGGTGTCGATGGCGATCCTGATGGGCGCCACCTTCGTCGGCCGCTCCTTCTCCGGCGACAAGCATCAGCTCGTGCCGCTCATCAAAGCGGCGCTGATGCACAAGGGCGCGGCGTTCCTCGACGTCATCAGCCC
This sequence comes from Pseudomonadota bacterium, assembly GCA_018240685.1. Taxonomy (GTDB): domain Bacteria; phylum Pseudomonadota; class Alphaproteobacteria; order Reyranellales; family Reyranellaceae; genus Reyranella. The sequence goes on from JAFEFG010000013.1 coordinate 18,051, forward strand.
CTGCGTGGCGTTCAACAACCACGCCGGCTCGACCAAGAGCTACGAATACGTGCGCGAGCACAACGAGGCGCTCAACCGGCTCGACTTCATCGAGGGCCGCGAGGAGATCACGGCCCACTACGAACCCGGCACCGCGACGACGGTGGAGCAGCACGACGGCTCGCTCCTGCGCCTGCGCAAGCTCGGCGAGGACTACGATCCGTCCGACAAGATCGCCGCGATGAAGCGCGTGCAGGAGGGCCTGGCGTCGGGCGAGGTCGTGACCGGCCTGCTCTATGTCGATCCGAGCCCGAAGGATCTGCACGCCAACCTCAACACGGTCGACGCGCCGCTCAACACGCTGCAGACCGCAGACCTCTGCCCGGGCACGGCGGCGCTCGAGCGAATCAACGCGAGCCTGCGCTGAACAGGCTCGTCTTCGCCGTCCTTGGCGGCATCGGCGGGGCGCTGATCGGGGCGCCGCTGGCGGCGCTCGTGGCCGCCGCCGTCGCCCACCAGGCCTTCGGGACGCTCGACAGCCGTGCCTACATGCAAAGCGGCATGGCCGGCGCCGGGCTGGGGATCATCCTCGGGCTGGTCAGCGGCGTCTGGCTGGTGTCGCGCGACCAAGGCAGCCAGGCCGGTCCGGCACTGGCCTGGCTCTGGGTCGGCGCGTCCATCGTCCTGCTGTCGCTGGCCTGGGTCGTCACCCAGTAGCCGGCGTCAGGCCCGGCAGCTCGACCAGCGTGCCGACCTTTCCGGGCTCGCGCTTGAGCTCGAGCAGCGTGTCGTGCCACTTCCGCAGCGTCGGACGGTGGCCGATCGAGATCATGGTCGTACCGGGAAGCCGCTTCCTCAGCGCCTCATAGACCGTCGCCTCCGCCGCCTCGTCGAGCGACGCCGTGGCCTCGTCCATGAACAGCCAGTCCGGCCGATAGATGATGGCGCGGGCCGCCGCCAGCCGCTGCTGCTCGCCGCCGGACAGCACGTTGTTCCAGTGGGTCACCTCGTCCAGACGGTCGGTGAGATGCCCGAGCTGCACCGCCCGCAGCGCCTCGGCGATCTCGTCGTCGGAGGCGGCCGATTGCTCGTCGGGATACTTCACCGCGTCGCGCAGCGAGCCGATCGGGATGTAGGGCTTCTGCGGCAGGAACAGCACCCGCGCCCCCTCCGGGACGCGCACGTGCCCGCTGCCGAATGGCCAGATGCCGGCGAGCGCGCGGAACAGGGTGCTCTTGCCCGAGCCGCTCGCTCCCTGCACGAGAACCGAATGGCCCTTCCGGAACGGCAGCGTCACGTGCTTGAGCAGCGCCTGGCCCGTGGGCAGGGAGAGCGTCAGGTCGTCGACGGCGACGTCGGTCAGGCCGGGCCTGGGCTCGATCTCGATCGCCGTCGCCGGCTTCTCGTCGCTCGCCACCTGCAACCCCTTGAGACGATCCATGACCGCGCGCAGCTCCGCCAGCGAGGTGTAGTTGTCGATGAAGAACGACAGCGCCGACTGGACCTGCCCGAAGGCCGACGCCGTCTGCGTCATGATGCCGAAGGTGATGGCGCCGGCGAAGAAGCGGGGCGCCGTCACGACGTACGGAAACACGACCGCGAGCTGCGCATACCCGGACTGATAGAAGGCGAGCTGCGCCTGGGTCATCAGCACGCGGAAGCCGTTGTTGAACACGTCGATGAATCGCGCATTCAGCGATTCGGCCTCCCTCGCCTCGCCGTGATAGAGCGCGATGCCCTCGGCGTTCTCGCGCACGCGGACCAGGGAGAAGCGGAAGTTCGCCTCGTAGCGCTGCCGCAGGAAGTTGAGCGAGATCAGCCGCCGGCCGACGATGTTGGCGAGATAGGTGCCGACCGTCGCATAGATGAGGCAGACCCAGGCCATGTAGCCAGGAATGGTCACGTCGAGGCCGATGGACGCCAGCGACAGCGGCCCGGAGAGCTGCCACAGGATGAAGAGGAAGGAAATCAGCGTGGCAACGGCACTCAGCAGGCCGAGCATCAGCGTCATCGTGTACTGGCCGAGATAGTTCAGATCCTCGGCGATACGCTGGTCGACGTTGTCGACGGTGCGCGTGAGTTCGATGCGATAGTAGCCGCGGTCGTCGAGCCAGTGGGAAAGGTAGCGGCGCGTCAGCCACCGGCGCCAGCGCAGGCGCAGGTACGGGCTCACCACGGCCCGGGCGACGAAGACGACGATGAAGAGAGCGGCCAGCCAGGAGAAGTAGATGATCTCCCGCCAGAACACCGCTTCGTTCTTGTTCTGGATGCTGTCGTAGAAGCGCCGGTTCCAGTCGTTGAACAGAACCTCAAGCCCGACGCCGCCGAAGGTCAGCAGGATCGCCCCGATCAGCAGGGCTATGGCGACAGGCCATTCCTCGGACTTGAAGTAGGGAATAACCAGGCGCCACCAGTCGCCGACGAACGAGCCAACTCTCTTCATGCAGAAATCCTTTCGGGCCGCACGATAGCGTCACATGCGGCCGGGCAGCCAGAGCGCGATGATGGGGAATACGATCAGGATAACAAGTCGCAGGACAGGGTCGCGAGGAAGGGCAGTACGCCCTTGAAGATTGACGAAACCGTGACGTCCCAACCCCACATCCGATCACGAAGACGTTGCTCCCGGCCGGGGCCGGATCGGTCCCGGCGGCCCATGCCCAAGCCGAGGCCGCCGGCGGATGGTGGGGCCGCCAACGGCACCGCGCAGGCCGGTCGCCAAGGCCATCGCCCGCTTTTTTGCGGCCGGCCCACCCCGTTTGCGCGTTGTCCGGCCATCCCGGGCCATGACAAGCGCGCCAACGGCGTCTATAGCGCCCGCGATGGATGCTACCCTCTCCTCCCGCCGCGCCGCGCTCGACGTTCTCGTCGCCTGCCTGGACAAGGGCCAGCCGCTCGACGACGTGCTGGCGCGCCACCAGGGATTTGCCGCGCTCGATCCGCGCGACCGCGCCTTCGTGCGCCTGCTGCTGGCCACCACCCTGCGCCGGCTGGGCGAGATCGACGACGTGCTGAAGGGGCTGATCGAGCGCCCGCTCGAGAACGCCAATGCGCTCGGCCATCAGGTGCTGCGCCTGGGCGCCACTCAGCTCCTCTTCCTCGGCACGCCCGCGCACGCGGCCGTGGACACGTCGGTGCGCCTGATCGAGGGCGCCCGCCTGCCGCACCTCAAGGGCCTCGTGAACGCCGTGCTGCGCCGCATCGCGCGCGAGGGCACTGCACCGCTCAGTGATCACGACGCCGCTCGGCTGAACACGCCCCTGTGGCTGTGGGAGAGCTGGCTCGAAGCCTACGGCGAGACTACCACGCGCGCGATCGCCGCCGCGCACCTGATCGAGGCGCCGCTCGACCTCACGCCGCGTTCCGATGCCGCCTTCTGGGCCGGTCGTCTCGAGGCGGAAGTATTGCCGACGGGAACGATCCGCCGCACCGCCGGCGGCGCCATCACCGAACTGCCGGGCTTCGCCGAGGGCGCCTGGTGGGTGCAGGACGCCGCAGCCGCCCTGCCGGCACGCTTGCTGGACGACATCGCCGGCAAGCGCGTCGCCGATCTCTGCGCCGCGCCCGGCGGCAAGACGCTGCAGCTCTGCGCGGCCGGCGCCATCGTGACCGCCGTCGACATCTCGGCCCGCCGCATGGCGCGCCTGGGCGACAACCTCGTGCGTGCCGGCCTGAAGGCGGAACTGATCACGGCCGATGCCAGCAAGTGGCAGACGCTCGACAAGTTCGACGCCATCCTGCTCGACGCCCCCTGTTCGGGAACCGGCACCCTGCGCCGCCATCCCGACATCGCCTGGCTGAAGGACGAATCCGACGTCGACCGTCTCACGGTCACCCAGGACCGGCTGCTGCTGCATGCGCTCGACCTGCTGAAGCCCGGCGGCATCCTGGTCTACGCCGTCTGCTCGCTGCAGGAGGACGAGGGCCCGGCGCGCATCGCGGCGTTGCTGGGCCGTGGTGGCGGCGTGGAGCGCGTGCCGGTCACTGCCGCCGAACTGCCCGGCCTCGCCGAGGCGATCACGCCCCAGGGCGACGTCCGCACCCTGCCCTCGATGTGGTCCGAGCGCGGCGGCATCGACGGCTTCTTCATCGCCCGATTGCGCCGCAGTTACGAAAAGTAACGTTTTTAAAAAAGGAAATAAAAAGGAACGGCGGTCCGGCACCGGCCATCGCGGCACGAAAAGGACAGGGATCGCGGAGCCCAGCATGTGCCCAGGTTAAGGCACCTCCCCGCGCATCGCCGATTCCGGTCGTTATCCCGCCGGCCGGAGCATCCGCTCCAGCCGGGAGGCCCCCCAGCTCAGACCATCGAGCTCGGCCGATAGAAGGGCTGGTGCTTCGAGGTGTCGATGTAGTCGCCGTAGAACTTGCGCACGTGCGGCAGCAGCGCCTTGGAGAGCTTGCGCCGCTCGGCCTCGTCGTCGCTCAGCGCCTTGTTGAGATCGTCGTGCAGCGCCTTGAGCGCAACCGTGCGGTCGACCTTGGTGAACTTGCCGTCCTGGTAGATCACCTCGCCGTCGCACATGGTCATGGTGACCGACTGCTGCTTGGCGCGCTGCACCACGGCATCGAGCGTCGGCGTCAGTTCGTCGAGGTAGGGATAGGCGATGCTGTCCCAGTCGAGCAGCACCATGTCGGCCGCCTTGCCGACCTCGAGCGTGCCGAGCGAGTCGCCGAAGGGGGTCGTGCGCGCGCCGCCCACGGTCGCCATGCGCAGCACCTGCGACATGGTCGGCACGTCCTCGTCGACCATGCCCGGCACGCGATGGGCGCGCAGGACGAGCTTCAGCTCCTGCAGCATGTCGCGGTCGTCGTTGATGCCGGCCTCGTCGAGGCCGATGGCGGTATTGATGCCCTTCTTCTCGAAGAAGTTCAGCGCCGCCACGCCCGAGCGCAGGCGGAAGTTGGACGAGCAGTTGTGGCAGACGCAGCCCTTGGCTGCCGCGAGCCGGTCGATGTCCTTCTCACTCAGCCACACGCCATGGCCCAGCGTCAGACGCTCGTTCACCATGCCGAACCGGTCGATGTATTCGAGGGCAGTGCAGTTGCCACGGCGCCAGGCATATTCCTTCTGGTAGGCCGTCTCGACCAGGTGCATGTGCATCGGCACGTTGTAGGAAGCCGATGCCTCGGAGAGCTTGGTCAGCGCCGTATCCGAGCACCAATGCAGGTTGGCCGGCGCAAGCTGGATCTTCACGCGGCGCTTGTTGTGGTGCTGCGCGTGGAACGACTTGAAGAGGTCCATCGCATCGTCGAGGCCCATCTTGAAGCGGTCGAACCACCTCTTCATCGGCCCCTGCAGTTCCTTGGGCAGACTGGCGACGAACTCCTCGTCGGCCTGATAGACGAGACGGTTCTGGTCCCGCACGGCGTAGCAGTAGCTGACGCGCATGCCGACGTCTTCATAGGCGCGGATGACGTCGCCGGCCCGCTTCTCGACCTCCGGCAGCGTCCCCGGCATCCAGCCATGGATGTGCTGCACCGTAGTGATGCCCGAACCGATCATCTCGAAGGCGGAGTAGAGCGTGTCGAGATAGAGATCGAGATTGCGGATCACCATGCGGGTGACGAACCACAGTTCCAGCGGCATGTCGGGCGAGCCGAGCTGGACCGGCGTCAGGCCGACATGGTGATGGCCATTGACGAAGCCCGGCAGCAGGACTTCCTTGCCGGTGCCGATCACCGGCACGGTCGGATGCTTGCGATGAAGATCGTCGAAGGTGCCGACGGCGACGATGACGCCGTCCTCCTGCAGCACCGCGCCGTCCTTGATCTCGTTCCAGGACAGGCGGTCCTTGGTTCCCGTGATGGCGGCACGGCTGCGGATGAGACTGGTGGCCATGTCAGGCTTCTCCCTGGTTCCTTGGGCTTTGTCCGATGGATATGTCTAGGCGACCGTCGCGAGCCCTTCCTGCTCGGCGAAGGCACGATCGACCTCGTCGCGCAGCAGGTCGGTGAGCTGGATGCGCAGCGCCTCGGCCTCGCGCGAGAAGAGGTCGCGCGGCCGCGGCAGGTCGACCGGCACGATGGTCTTGATGCGGCCGGGACGTGCGGTGAACACGACGACGCGGTCGGCGAGCGCCACCGCCTCGTCGATGTGATGGGTCACGAACAGCACCGACGCGCCGGAATCGCGCCAGACGTCGAGCAGGAAATCCTGCATGCGCGCGCGGGTCTGCACGTCGAGCGCCGCGAACGGCTCGTCCATGAGCAGCACCTTCGGGCGCATGGCGAGCGCGCGTGCGACGGCGACGCGCTGGCGCATGCCGCCCGACAGTTCGTCGGGGCGCTTCTCCATCGCGGCCTTGAGGCCGACGCGCTGCAGCGCCTCCTCGGCGACCGCGCGGCGCTCGGCCCTGGAGGCGCCGCGGATCGACAGGCCGAAGCTCACATTCTCCCACACCGTCAGCCACGGAAAGAGCGAGGTCTCCTGGAAGATCAGGCTGCGCTCGGGCGACGGCGTCTCGACCTTGTCGCTGAACGACCAGATGCTGCCGCCGGTCGCCTCCTCCAGCCCGGCGATGAGATAGAGCAAGGTGCTCTTGCCGCAGCCGGACGGGCCGAGAAAGATCACGAACTCGTTGGGCTTCACGTCGAGATCGATGCCGCGCAGGGCCTCGTGGGCGCGGCTGGTGCCGGCAGCCCAGGTCTTGCCGACGTTGCGGCAGACCACGGCGTCCTTGGAGGAAAAGGTCGGAGGACTAGAGGCCACGCAGCTTCCCCTTGGTATCCGGCAGCCAGTAGAGAATGCGCCGCTGCGCCTGGCGCAGCAGCCAGTCGAAAGTGAATCCCAGCAAGCCGATCACGGCGATGGTGAAGAAGACCAGAGACGGATTGAAGGTGTTGCGCGCCAGCATGATCACCTGGCCGAGCCCGTAGCCGACGCCGGTGGACTCGGCCACCAGCACCACCATCCAGGCGCCGAACAGGTTCATGCGCAGGACCGCCAGCATGCCGGGCAGGATCGCGGGCAGGATCACCCGCGTGTAGATCTGCCGCTTGGTGGCGCCCACGGTGCGCGCGACATTGATAAGGTTGGGGCTGACGCCGTCGATGTGCGTGACGGTGGCCAGCACCATGTGGAAGAAGAGCGCCACCACCACCATGAAGATGGCCGGTCCGTTGCCGATGCCGAACAGGAAGATCGCCACCGGCAGCCAGGCGATGGGCGAAACCGGCGACAGCAGCGTGATGGTCGGCAGCACCAGCTTGTCGAACAGGTTGCTGTAGCGGATCAGGATCCCCACCGCGATTCCCAGCACCGAAGCGATCAACAGGCCGACGAAGACGCGCATGGTCGTCGCGCCGACGGTGATCATGACCGACTCGAACGCGCTCGGCCCGGCATTCATGGACTGGCCGACCTGCCAGCGCGTCGCCGTATTGAAGAACTTGGCCTGTTCGACGATGTTGCCGAGGAAGATGTGCGGCGGCGGCAGCAGCTTGGGGTCGGCCCAGCCCACGGCCCAGCAGAACTCCCACAGGCCCGCGAACAGGCCGATCGACAGACACGTCCACCAGATCTTGGCGAGGATGCCCTCCCCCGCCATCGACGCGAACAGCCGCGCGACTGCGGCCGGACGCGCTGGGCGTCCGGCCGGCGAATCGCCCTCGGCGTAATCGGGCGGCGTCGCGATCGTCATCAGGCGGCCGACTTGTACTTGAGCTTGCCGTAGAGCTCGGGGTTCTCCTTGATCACTTCCTCGAGCAGGGTCCAGTCGATGGCGTCGCGGCCGGGCTTCTTCTTGATGTAGCCCATCTCCATGACGCTGTCGGTGCGCTCGAGGATGAACTTGGTCTGGCTGCGCGCGTCGACCACCGCCGGCTGCTTGCCCTTGGCGATCTTCGCGTTCTCCATCGAGGTCTTGTAGTACTTGCCGACCAGTTCCTTCAGCACACCGTCGGGGTCCGTCTCGGCGTCGTACTGGGCCATCATCATCGCCTTGATGATGGCCTTCAGGCCGGCCGGATTGTCCTTGGCGAGGCTGGAGCGCGCGGCCAGCACGCAGTCGGTGTAGCCCGGTCCGTAGAGGTCGGTGCCGTCGGTCAGCATCTTGGCGCCCTTGACGTCGTTCACCAGCGCCGAAGCGTAGGGCTCGATCGTGCAGATCCAGTCGAGAGCGCCGGCCTTGAAGGCCTCGACGGCCTCGGGCGTGTTGCCCATGTAGCGGACCTTCACGTCCTTGAACGAGATGCCGTTCTTCTTGAGATAGTCGTAGGGCATCACCTCGAGCGTATCGAGCTGGAAGGTGCCCAGCGTCTTGCCCTTGAGCTTCTCCGGCGTGTCGAGGCCGGGCTGGGCGACGATGGCGCAGCCCTGGATGCCGCCGCCGGCCACGATCTTGACCGGGGCGCCCGCGTCATAGAGGGCCATGAAGCTGGTGTAGGGCATCAGGCCGATATCGACCTGCCCCATGCCGAGGAAGGTCACCATCTCGGCCGAAGTCGGCGTGTTGACGAAGTCGAGCTCGATGCCGTCCTTCTTGGCGTACTGCCGCGCGTGCGCGAGGAAGATGTTCAGATTGCAGAAGCCCGAGCCGTGCGTGCTCTTGATCTGGCCGCTGGCCGCATGCGCGGGACCGCCCAGCAGCATGCCGGGACCGGCCGCCATCGTGATCGTCGTCGCCGCGGCGGCGCCTTTCAGGAAGGCACGACGCGACCGGGCCGCAGCGCCGGAAAAGTCGAGACCCTGAAGCTTGGGGAAATGCGTACAGCCAATTCGCTCACACATGGATGCTGCCTCCTCGCTCATCGATTTGCGAAAAAAGTTGAGAACCGGAACGGAACGACGCCCGTCGAACGCGGATAAATTCTCCCGGGCCGCCCACGTGGCAGCCCCTGAACTGCCGGCACGCCAACCGAAGAGAACCGCCAATGCGGCCTGCGCTGCCCTCGACGGTGCAAGGCGTATGCCAGCATCGCCGCCGGCCACCCTTGCTGCCGCCGCCCTTCGCGATGCTGCAGCGCACAAGCTCAAAACCTGGCCGCATGCATGAGACTTGTTCGCACGCACAGTGCGACGCAGCTTCATTCAAGTTGACATTGGAAGGCGGATCATCCCCTATCCGCGGCCGACAAAATTGTCACAAATGGAAGCAGAGGAGATCGCTCAATGACCATCTCTCGCCGGCGGCTTTTGGCCGCCACGGCGGCAGCGCCGCTTGCAGCCCCCTGGATCGCCGGTACGGCGCGGGCCGAAAGCAGGCAGCTCAAGATTTCCCACCAGTTCCCGGGCGGCACGATCGACACTGGCGACTTCCGCGACCAGCTCTGCCGGCACTTCGCGGTCGAGATCGCCAAGCGCACCAACGGCGCTCTGACGGCCGAGGTCTATCCCGGCTCCTCGCTGGTCAAGACGGTGGCGCAGTATTCGGCCATCCGCCGCGGCGCGCTGGACATGACGCTCTACCCCCTGAACTACGCCGGCGGCGAAGTCAGCGAATACAACATCGGCTTCATGCCCGGCGTCGTCACCTCCTACCAGCAGGGCTACGCCTGGAAGAATGCCGAGATCGGCAAGAAGCTCACCGCGCTCATGGCCGAGAAGGGTGCCGTTCTCGTCACCTGGCTGTGGCAGGCCGGCGGCGTCGCCAGCCGCAGCAAGCCGATCCTGGTGCCCGACGACGTCAAGGGCATGAAGGTCCGCGGCGGCAGCCGCGAGATGGACCTGATGCTGAAGGGCGCGGGCGCCTCGGTGGTCAGCATGCCCTCCAACGAGCTCTACGCGGCGATGCAGACCGGCACCATGGACGTGGCCATGACGACGGCCACCAGCCTCATCTCCTTCCGTCTGGAGGAGATCGCCAAGGCCCTGACCTCGTTCCGCAAGAAGGGCTTCTTCTTCGTCTTCGAGCCGCTCCTGATGTCCAAGAAGGTGTTCGACTCGCTGCCCAAGGACCAGCAGACGGCGATCATGGATGTCGGCGCCGAGCTCGAGAAGTTCGGGCGCGAGAAGGCGCAGGCGGACGACGAGGCGGTGGTGAAGGTCTACGAGAAGGCGGGCGTCAAGGCCTACGACCTCGACCAGGCCCAGGCCGACCTGTGGAAGGCCGTGGCGCACAACACCTGCTGGAAGGAATATGCCGACAAGTCGGCCGGCAACGCGGAATTCCTGAAGCTCAGCCAGCAAGTTTCGTGAAAGCTCTTACACTCCTCAACAGGGCGATCGTCTTCTTCTCGGCGATCGCCCTGGTCGTCGCTTCCTGCGTGCTGACCTACAGCGTCGTGCTGCGCTACTTCTCGCCCGAGCCGACCGACTGGCAGGATGAATTCTCCGTCTTCCTGCTGATCGGCATGACCTTCCTCTCCGCCGCCTGGGTCCATTCGCAGCGCGGCCACATCGGCATCGAGGCGCTGGCTTCGGTCCTGTCGCCCAAGCTCAACCGCTGGCGGCTCTTCGTCGTCGACCTCCTCAGCGCGGTCTTCTGTGCCTTCTTCTCCTGGAAGTCGTGGACCCTGCTCCACGAAGCCTGGACCGAGGGCTATGTCAGCGCCACGGCCTGGGCGCCGCCGCTGTGGATCCCCTACCTCGCCATGGCGGCCGGCATGACCCTGCTGACCATCCAGATCATCGTTCAGGCCTTCCAGCGTCAATGACCACCTTCGAGATCGGCCTTCTTTACGGAGGCTTCACGCTGCTCGTCATGTTCTCGGGCATGCCCATCGCCTTCTCGCTGGGGCTGGTGGCGGCCGTGTTCATGTTCCTGTTCATGCCGTCCGCCGCCCTCGATACGGTGACGCAGAACGTCTACGAGGAGATGTCGGCGATCACGCTGCTGTCGATCCCGCTCTTCATCCTCAAGGGCGCCGCGATCGGCCGGTCGCCGGCGGGACGCGACCTCTATTCGGCATTGCATGTCTGGATGAGCAAAGTGCCGGGCGGGCTCGGCATCGCCAACATCTTCGCCTGCGCGCTGTTCGCGGCCATGGCCGGCTCCAGCCCCGCCACCTGCTCGGCGATCGGCTCGGCCGGCATCCCCGAGATGCGCAAGCGCGGCTATCCGGGCGGCTTCGCCGCCGGCCTGATCGCCGCCGGCGGCACGCTCGGCATCCTGCTGCCGCCCTCGATCACGATGATCCTCTATGCCGTGGCCTCCGAGCAGTCGCTGGGCCGGCTGTTCCTGGCCGGCATCGGCCCGGCCCTGCTGCTGGTCCTGTTCTTCGCGCTCTATGCGGCCTGGCGCTACCGGCGCGAGACGCAGAAGGCGGCCCTCGTCCATGCCGGCGGGGGCGCCCATTCGGTGCTGCTCGAGCGCGAGACCTATACGCTCGGCCAGAAGTTCGCCGCCCTGCCCCGCGTGCTGCCCTTCGTGATCCTGCTCACCGGCGTGATGGTGGCGCTCTATGGCGGCTTTGCCACGCCGTCGGAGACGGCGGGCCTCGGCGCCATCCTGGCGCTGGTGCTGATCGCCATCATCTACAACACCTGGCGCCCCCGGCAGCTCGAGCCGATCTTCGCCAACACGGTCCGCGAATCGACCATGCTGATGATGATCATCGGCATGTCGCTCTTCTATTCCTACGTGATGAGCTACCTGCACATCAGCCAGTCGGTGGCGGAGTGGATCGTGGCCCAGCACCTGTCGCGCTGGGTGCTGCTGGCGTCGATCCTGGTTCTGGTGGTCGTGCTCGGCTTCTTCCTGCCGCCCGTCTCCATCATCCTGATGACGGCGCCGATCGTCCTGCCGCCGCTGCGCGCGGCCGGCTTCGACCTCGTCTGGTTCGGCGTCGTCATGACCATCGTCATGGAGATGGGCCTGATCCACCCGCCGGTGGGGCTCAACATCTTCGTCATCAAGAACATCGCCCCGGACATCCCGCTTAGCGACGTGATCTGGGGCGTGATGCCCTTCGTCGTGCTGATGACGGCGGCGATCCTGGTCCTGTGCTTCGCGCCGGGCATCGCCCTGTGGCTGCCCGACGCGGTGATCACGACGACCCGCTGAGTGTCTGCGCTGCCGCCGCCTGGCGGTAGCGCACGCGCTCGCGGTAGCCGATGTAGAGGCCCGAGCCGATGATCACGGCCGCCCCGACCCAGGTCCACAGGTCGGGGATCTCGTGGAAGACCAGGAAGCCCAGGATCGCGGCGCCGATCAGCTGCGTGTAGTTGAACGGCGACACCACCGCCGCCGGCGCCTGGCTGTAGGCGATGGTCAGGAAGTAGTGGCCGGTGCCGGCCATCACGCCCATGCCCACGAACAGGCCCAGGTCCCACAGCGATGCAGGCGGCACCCAGTCGAACGGCACGAACGGCGTCGCCGCGATGGTGCCGACGATGGTCGCCACGGTCGCCGAGGCGTCGGGCCGCTCGGTCTGGCCATAGCGGCGCGAGAAGATCTGGTAGAACGAGCTGCAGATCGTGCTCGCCACGACCCACAGCACGTGCCAGTCGAAGTTGGCATGGCCCGGACGCACGATGATCAGCGCGCCCGCGAAGCCCACGCACACCGCGGCCCAGCGCCGCCCGCCGACCGGCTCGTCGAGCAGGCGCGATGACAGGGCGGTCACGATGATCGGGCTCGACAGCGAGATCGAGGCCGCCGTCGCCAGCGGCAGATAGACGACGCCGTGGAAATAGAAATAGGACGAGAAGAAGAGCAGCATCCCGCGCACCACCTGCGTCTCCAGGCGGCGGATGCTGAAGAGCGCCATGCCGTTGCGCGGCAGGAACATCGCCAGCATGAAGACGAACGCGAACAGGTAGCGCGCCCAGATCACCTCGATGACCGGATAGCCCGATGTCGAGAGAGTCTTGGAGGTGGAATTCAGGATGGCGAAGCACGACATCGCCACGACGGTGGAAAGAATCGCCCGCAGGATGCGATCCGCAGGCGGCGGCGCAGCGACAGTCATCGCTGCAAGTTAGCTTTCGGGACCGTCAGGGCAAGCGGGATGCCGAGGGAATTCCGCTTGGGAACGTGTCGTGGCAGTGGCTTGGAATCGCTCGCAGCGGCGATCCGTTCCCGCCGTCGCTACTCGGCCGCCCTGGCATGGCTGGCCTGGGGCCTGAAGGGCAGGATCGTCGCCCCGCGGGCGGCCGGCAGCGGCAGCGGCGGCGTCTCTGCGCCGAGCGCCCGCGCCGCGTTCCAGCCCCAGCGCGGATCGACCAGGAAGGCGCGCGCATGCGCCGTACAGTCGGCCTCGCCGGCCGCGACGATGCGCTCGGCCTGCTCGGGCTCGGTGATCACGCCCACGGCCCAGGTCTTGATGCCGGCCTCCTTGCGGATGCGTGCCGAGAACGGCACCTGGTAGCCCGGCGCCACGGCGATCTTCTGCGCCGGCGAGTTGCCGCCGGCGCTGACGTCGATGAAGTCGCAGCCGAGCGCCTTGAGCTGGCGCGCCGTCTCCACCGTGTCGTCGAGCGTGAGGCCGCCTTCGACCCAGTCGGTCGCCGACAGGCGGATGCCGAGCGCCTTCTCCGCCGGCACCAGCCGGCGGCAGGCCTCGAAGACCTCGAGCGGGAAGCGGCGGCGCTTCTCCATCGTGCCGCCATAGGCGTCGCTGCGCTGGTTGCTGAGCGGCGACAGGAACTGGTGCAGGCAATAACCGTGTGCGCCGTGCAGCTCGATCAGGTCGAAGCCCAGCCTGAGGCTGCGCTCGACGGCGGACACGAAGGCCTGCTTGACGCGCTCGAGGCCGACCTCGTCCAGGGCGACCGGCGTGTGCCAGCCCTTGTCGTAGGCAATCGCCGAGGCCGAGACGGTCGTCCACGGCAGATCCGGCGCGTCGGCGCCGGTGAGCGGGCCGCCGCCCTTCCACGGCCGCTGCGCCGAGGCCTTGCGGCCGGCATGGGCGAGCTGCACGCCGAGCTTCACATGCGGCATCCATCCGCGGATCCACTCGATCACCGGCTTCAGCGCCGCCTCGTTCGCGTCGCTGTAGAGGCCGAGGCACCCCTGGGTGATGCGCCCCTCGCGCTCGACATGCGTCGCCTCGAGGCAGAGCAGGCCGGCTCCCGACATGGACAGCATGCCGTAATGGACCTGGTGCCAGGGCTGCGCGCTGCCGTCGACGGCGGCGTACTGGCACATCGGCGAGACGACGATGCGGTTGGGCAGCGTGACGCCGCCAAGATCGACCGGAGTGAAAAGCCTGGCGGACATCGGAACCCCTTTTTCTGTGCGATCAGCCGGCGACCGACGGCCCTGCCTCGTGTCCCAGCCATTCCTCGATCAGGCGGCGGGCGATCGAATCGCGGCGCGGCATGAAGAACGAGCCGTCCTTGGGCAGGTTCTCGGGCCTGAGATCCTCGCGGCTCATCCAGCGCGCCGAGGCGAGCTCGTCCTCGTTGACCTCGAAGTCGAGCGACTCGGCCTCGGCATGGAAGCCGATCATCACCGAGGCCGGGAACGGCCAGGGCTGCGAGGACCGGTAGACGACGTTCTTCACGCGCACCCTCACCTCTTCGTACACCTCGCGCGCGACGGCATCCTCGAAGCTCTCGCCCGGCTCGACGAAGCCGGCGAGGGTGGAATGCATGCCGCGCGGGAACTGCTTGCCGCGGCCCAGCAGGCACTTGTCGCCGTGATGGACGAGCATGATGACGGCGGGGTCGGTGCGCGGGAAATGCTCGGTCCGGCAATTGTCGTTGGTGCACACGCGCACGTGGCCGGCGCGGGTCACGCGGGTGGAGGCGCCGCAGACGCCGCAATAGCGATGGCGCCGATGCCAGTAGGTCATGCCGCGCGCATAGGCGAGGATCGAGCCCTCGCGTGCGAACAGCAACGCGCCGACCTGGCGCAGATCGACGAACTCGCCCAGTTCGTTGAGCGGCGTCTCCTTGCCCGTCACGTCGACCGCGAAATAGGGTGTGCCCTCGACATAGCCGAGGAAGATCTGATGGTCGGCGGTCTGGGCGATCGCGCGGCCCATCATCCCCTGAAGGAACACCGCTTCCGGATTTCCGCTAGCCTTGCTGACCAGGTTCTTCTCGGTGTCGATCGGCACGAAGCGCGCTTCCCCGGAGGAGACCAGCTCGATGATCCTCTCGTCGTTCTCGCGTTCGTGGCTGGCGCGGTCGATTTCCGCAGTGGAATAAGGGTTTCGGCTCTGCATCGCGGCGGACCGTGCCACAGCGGTGGCGAGGCTGCAATGATCCCGGCGCGACCGCCGTCCCCCCGCGTGCCGCCTGCAGGAACGAAGGCGGCGTCTCCTAGTCCAGCGCCCGCTCCAGCACCTGCGCGACGTGCAGGGCGTGGCGCTGCGCGCCGTCGGCGATCTGGTGGCGACAGGAGGTTCCGTCGGCGACGATCAGCGTGTCGGCATCGGCCTTGCGGATCGCCGGAAGCAGGGACAGCTCGGCCATCGCCATCGAGGTCTCGTAGTGCTCGGCCTCGTAGCCGAAGCTGCCGGCCATGCCGCAGCAGCTCGACTCGATCGGCGTCACGGCGAGATCGGGGACGAGCGCCAGCGCTTCCTGCACCGCGCTCAGGACGCCGAAGGCCTTCTGGTGGCAGTGGCCGTGCAGCAGCGCCCTCTTCTCGGGAAGCGGCTTCAGCGGCAGCGACAGGCGTCCGGCCTTCTTCTCGCGGGCCAGGAACTCCTCGAACAGGAACGCATTCTCGGCCGTCCGCCGCGCCGCGTCGCCGAGCCCCAGCCCCTGGAACTCGTCGCGCAGCGTGAACAGGCACGACGGCTCCAGGCCGATCACCGGCACGCCGCGCGCAACGAACGGCGACAGTGCCTCGAGCAGCCGCTCCGCCTCCTCGCGCGCCTTGTCGACCTGGCCTGTCGCCAGATAGGTGCGGCCGCAGCACAGGGCCCGCGAGCCGAGAGCCGGCCACGCGACGGCGACGCGATGGCCCGCGGCCTCGAGCACGCGCCGCGCCGCCTGCAGGATCTCCGGCTCGAAGTTGTTCGAGAAGGTGTCCGCGAAGATCACCACGGTCGCGTCGGGTGCGTCGACGTCGGTGGTGGCGAGGAAGGTATCGCTGCGCCAGCGCGGCAGGCTGCGCTGCCGGGCAAAGCCGATCAGCGGCTGGACCAGCGCGGCGAGATTGAACAGTCCCGGCAGGCGCCGCGCCCACGGCGCCATCGCCGGCAGGTCGCCGATCAGGCGGTCGCGCAGCGACAGGCCCTTGCTCATCCGCCGCGCCGACTTCACCTCGATCTTCATGCGCGCCATGTCGACGCCCGTGGGGCAGTCGCGCTTGCAGCCCTTGCAGCTCACGCAGAGATCCATCGCCGCGGCGACGGCGTCGGAAAGCAGCGCCTCGGGCCCGAGCTGGCCCGACAGGGCAAGCCGCAGCGTGTTGGCACGGCCGCGCGTCAGATGCCTCTCGTCGCGCGTCACGCGGAACGACGGGCACATCGTGCCGGCATCGAACTTCCGGCAATGGCCGTTGTTGTTGCACATCTCGACGGCCTTGGCGAAGCCGCCGGTCGGGTCGCCGCCCGTCCCCGGCGCCGTCAACGCCTCGGTGCGCGCATCGCTCTGCACATTCCAGGAGGACCAGTCCAGCGCCGGCTTGTAGTCGACGTTCTTGTAGTCGGGCCTGAAGCGGAACAAAGAGCGATCGTCCATGCGCGACGGCTTCACGATCTTGCCCGGGTTCAGCCGGTTCTCCGGATCGAACAGCTCCTTGATGGTCTCGAACGCCTTGGTCAGACGCGGGCCGAACTGCCACGCCACCCACTCCGACCGCACCAGCCCGTCGCCGTGCTCGCCCGAATAGGCGCCCTTGTATTCGCGCACCAGCGCCGAGGCCTCCTCCGCGATGGCGCGCATCTTGACGGCGCCGTCGCGGCGCATGTCGAGGATCGGCCGCACGTGCAGGGTGCCGACGCTCGCATGGGCGTACCAGGTGCCGCGCGTGCCGTGCTTCTCGAACACTTCGGTAAGGCGCTGCGTGTAGTCCGCCAGGTGCTCCAGCGGCACGGCGCAGTCCTCGATGAAGGAGACCGGCTTACCGTCGCCCTTCATCGACATCATGATGTTGAGGCCGGCCTTGCGGACCTCCCACAGGGCCGCCTGCGGGCCGGGCTCGGGCATCTCGACCACGCTGCCGGGCAGGCCGAGATCGCCCATCAGTTCGACGAGCCGCGCGAGGTCGCGCAGCTGCGTCTCGCGCTCCTCGCCCGCGAACTCGACCAGCAGGATCGCCTCCGGCTTGCCGATCAGCGCGCGTTCGATCACCGGCCGGAAGGCGGGATTGGCCCGCGCCAGCTCGATCATGGTGCGATCGACCAGCTCGACGGCGGTGGGCTTCAGCTTGACGATGTGCTGGGCGCTGTCCATCGCCTTGTAGAAGCTCGGGAAGTTCACCACGCCCAGCGTCTTGTGCTTCGGCAGCGGCGAGAGCTTGAGCGACAGGCGCTCGGTGACGGCCAGCGTGCCCTCGCTGCCGACCAGCAGATGCGCCAGGTTGACCGAATTGTCGGTGGTGTAGGGTCGCTCCGACTGCGGGAAGAAGATGTCGAGGTTGTAGCCGCCGACGCGCCGCAGCACCTTCGGGTACATGCGGACGATCTCCTCCTGCTCGGCGAACGCCAGCGCCGCGACCTTGTCGGCAATGGCGCGCACCGCCGGCTGCATGTCCTCGGGTCGCTGGGCATCGAAGCGCGCCCGCGTGCCGTCGGCCAGGATGGCGTCGAGGCCGGCTACGTTGTGCACCATGTTGCCGTAGCGGATCGACCGGCTGCCGCAGGAGTTGTTGCCGGCCATGCCGCCCAGCGTGCACTGCGCCGACGTCGAGACGTCGACCGGGTACCAGAGGCCGTGCGGCTTCAGCCAGGCATTGAGCTGGTCGAGCACGATGCCCGGCTGCACGTGGACCTCGGCGCGGTTCTTGTCGAAGCCCACCACGTTGCGCATGTGCTTCGAGAAGTCGACGACCAGCGCCTCGCCCACCGTCTGGCCGCACTGCGAGGTGCCGGCGCCGCGCGGCAGGATCGCCGCCTTGGCATCGCGCGCCACGTCGAGCGCGAGCGCGAGGTCGGTCTCGTCCGTGGGAATGACGACGCCGACCGGCTCGATCTGGTAGATCGAGGCGTCGGTCGAATAGCGGCCGCGCGAGGCGCGGTCGAACAGGACCTCGCCCTTGACGGTCCGCCGCAGGTTCTGTTCCAGCGTGCTCACGGATGCCCCATTGTCTCCAGCACCGCCTGGCATTTGGCGTGCAGATGTCGAACCAGGATATCGCGCAGCCCCGCCCCGTCGTGCGCGGCCAGGGCCTCGATCATCTCACGATGCTCGGCGACGGCCTGGTCCCACTTGGCGCGCACGAGGTTCGAGCGGAAGCGCAGCGCGTGCAGGCGCGTGTTCAGCGTCTTGAAAGTCTGGGTCAGGATCGGGTTGCCGGCGATGGCGTTGACCCGTTCATGGATCGTGCGGTTGACGCGATAGTAGGCCGGCAGGTCGTGGCGGGCGTGCGCCGCCTCCATCTCCGTCTGCAGGGCGCGCAGCGCGGCCACGTCGGCGTCGGTCACGCGCGCGGCCGCCAGTTCGCCCGACAGCCCCTCCAGCGCCGCCATCACCTCGAAGGCGTGCCGCACATCCTGCGGCGACAGCGCCACGACCTGGGCGCCGCGATTGGGAAGCTGCACCAGCAGCCCGTCGGCCGCGAGCATGCGGAAGGCCTCGCGCAGCGGCGTCCGCGACACACCCAGCCGTTCGCTCAGCTCGCGCTCGTTCAGCCGCGCCCCGGGCGCCAGCTCCCCTTCGATGATGAGCGTGCGCAGCCGCTCCGCCGCCGCCTCGGGCAGCGTCAGGCGCGCAATCGGAAAGCTCGATCCGTCCATGGCTGGACTCAGTTTGGCATGTTGTATACAAAATGCAATACGGGCGGACGGGCGCGCGACCACGAGGACAAAGACATGCGGCTCAATTCACATCCCAGCGGACGGCATTTCCTGCAAATTCCAGGACCAACCAATGTCCCGGACCGCGTTCTTCGCGCAATGGATTATCCGACGATCGATCACCGCGGTCCGGAGTTCAACGCGCTGGCCAAGAAGGTCCTGCGCAGTGTCCGACAGATCTTCCAGACAAAACAACCAGTTATCGTCTATCCCGCATCCGGTACCGGAGCTTGGGAAGCCGCCTTGGTGAACACCCTGTCGCCGGGCGACGCGGTGCTGATGTGGGAGACCGGCCATTTCGCCTCCTTATGGAAGAAAATGGCAGATCGCCTTGGAATCAAAGCAGAGTTCATGGGCGGCGACTGGCGCAAGCCGGCCGATCCGGCGGCGATCGAGAAGCGGCTCAAGGAGGATGCCGGCCACGCCATCAAGGCGGTCTGCATCGTCCACAACGAGACCTCGACCGGCGTGGTGAGCGACATCAACGCCATTCGCCATGCCATCGACGCGGCCAGGCACCCCGCCCTGCTGCTGGTCGACACGATCTCCTCGCTGGGCTCGATCGACTACCGGCACGACGCCTGGGGCGTCGACGTCACGGTCGCCGGCTCGCAGAAGGGCCTGATGCTGCCGCCCGGTCTCTCCTTCAATGCGGTGAGCGAGAAGGCGGTCGCGGCCTCCAAGGTGTCGAAGATGACCCGCTCGTTCTGGAGCTGGGACGAGATGCTGGCGACCAACGCCAACGGCTGGTTCCCCTACACGCCCGCCACCAACATGCTCTACGGCCTCAGCGAGGCCTGCGACATGCTGCTCGAGGAAGGGCTCGACGCGGTGTTCGCCCGCCACGCCCGACATGCCGAGGCGACGCGCGCGGCGGTGAAGGCCTGGGACCTCGAGATCCTGTGCAGCGACCCCAAGGCCTATTCGGGTTCGCTCACCGCCATCCTGATGCCCGAGGGCCACGACGCCGATGCCTTCCGCAAGGTGGCGCTGGAGAACTTCAACCTCTCGCTGGGTCAGGGCCTCAGCAAGGTGGCCGGCAAGGTATTCCGCATCGGCCATCTCGGCGACTTCAACGACCTGATGCTGATGGGCACCCTGTCGGGCGTCGAGATGGCGCTGGGCCTCGCCAAGGTGCCGCACAAGGCCGGCGGCGCGCAGGCCGCCCTCACCTACCTCCGCGATACCGCGCCGGGCTCACGCGGCTAGGGAACCACACCGTCGGGCAGCGCCTCGCAGTGGCGCGCGATCGCGCCCGGCGTGGTGAGCCAGATCGCCTCCCTGCGCGTCAGGATATGGCGCAGGGCGCGACGCAGATGTTTCAGGCGGTGCGGCTGGCCGACGATGTAGGCATGCAGCGCCACGCCCATCACCAGCGGCCGCGCCTGTGACAGTTCCAGCATCTCGTCGAACTGGTCGACGATCATGTCGGCGAAGTCCGCGGCGCCGACCTTGCGGCCGACGACGGCGGGAATGTCGTTCAACTCCTGCGGATAGGGCACGGCCAGGATCCGCCGGCCGCCGCGGCACCGGAACCAGATCGGCTGGTCGTCCATGCACCAGTCGAGGAGATAGCGGTACCCCGCCTCGGCCAGCAGATCGGGTGTCCGCGGACTGTGCGAGATCCATGGGCCCAGCCAGCCCTCGGGCGGCCTTCCCTCCGCCTTCGACAGGCGCTCGGTCGCCTCGGCGATCAGCGCCCGCTCCCCGGCCTCGTCGAGCGTACCCTGTCGCTCGGCGTTGGTGCGGCCATGGCCGACGATCTCGTCGCCGCGGGCCCGATGGGCCGCCACCAGGGCCGGCGCATAGTCGTACATCGCGCTGTTGACCAGGGCCGCCATCGGCAGCTTCAGCGCATCGAAGGCGTCGAGCAGATACCAGGCGCCGACGCGGTTGCCGTAGTCGCGCCAGGCGAAGTTCAGCACGTCGGGTTGCGGCCCGCCCGGCGCCAGTTCCGCGCCCAGCCCCTCGCCGAAGGAGAAGTGCTCCAGATTGAGCGCGAAATAGACGGCGAGCCGATGGCCGCCGGGCCAGGCATAGGGGGAACGGCCGCGCAGCGGGACGTAGTCGTAGCGATCATGGTGCCGGAGCTTCATCATCGAAGCGTAGCCTCGGCAGCACCGATCGGCTACGGTGCAGACCAAATGAATAAGGTGCCGGCCATGAGCCGGCCCGCATGGGAGGACTTCGTGACGGCGACGCAGGCGGCTGCCCTGCCCGACTCTGGGGAAACCGTGCGCCCAACGCGTGGGCTGGCAGCATCGCTTTGGGTCGGCGCGCTTCTTCTGATCCTGACCTTCCTCGTCGCCTATCCGCTGCTGATGCTGGTGTTCGGCGCGCTGAGCGACTCGAATCCGGTGGTCGACGGCTTCGGCGCCTTCCGGCCCTCGATTGCGCACTTCGTCGAGGTGCTGGAGAACGAGAACGTCCGCCTCGCCTTCTTCAATGCGCTGGCGGCCTGCGGCGGCGGCACCGCGCTCGCGGTGGTGATCGGGCTGTTCTTCTCCTGGATCGTGGTGCGCACCAACACGCCCTTCAAGGGCTTCATCGCCGGCGCCAGCATGATCCCGCTGTTCGTGCCCCCGCTGGTGGCCGGCGTCGCGTGGGGCATCCTCGGCTCGCCCAAGACCGGCCTGCTCAACACCTCGCTCAAGTGGCTGGGCATCGACTTCCGCTTCGACTTCTACTCGATGACCGGGCTGATCGCGGTGTTCGGCATGTACTACGCGCCATACGTCTACATGTTCACGGCCTCGGCGCTGCGCAACATGGACCCGAGCCTCGAGGAAGCCTCCGAGGTTTCCGGCGCCTCGGCCTTCACGACGCTCTTCACCGTCACCTTCCCGCTGATCGCGCCCGCGATCCTGGCCGGCACGCTTCTCTCCTTCGTCGTCATGCTGGGCATCTACGGCGTGCCCGCCGCG
Source organism: Pseudomonadota bacterium (assembly GCA_018240685.1). GTDB lineage: Bacteria > Pseudomonadota > Alphaproteobacteria > Reyranellales > Reyranellaceae > Reyranella. Next base: position 39,752 of record JAFEFG010000013.1, read on the forward strand.
CTCGGCGCGCCGGCCAACATCAGCGTGCTCACGACCTACATCTTCAAGCTTACCGCCTGGAGTCCGCCGCTCTACAACACGGCGGCGGCGGTCGCGATCCTGCTGATGATCGTGACGGCGATCCTGGTCTGGGCGCAGCAGCGCGTGCTGAGCGGCCGCAGCTTCGCCACCGTGGCCGGCAAGGCGTTCCGGCCGCGCAGCCTCGATCTCGGCGGCTGGCGCTGGTTCACCTTCGGGCTCGCGCTCGTCTATCTCCTCATCGTCGTGGTCCTGCCGACGCTGGCGCTGGTGGTCGCCGCCTTCCGCAAGTTCCTGTTCATCAAGGACTTCGACGCGCTGTTCGACTCGCGCGCCTACGGCCTCTCCCATTTCAATGCGGTATTCGACAATCCGCTGACGATGCTGTCGATCTGGAACACGCTCAAGGTCGGCGTCATCACCGCGCTGCTGGGTGGCGCACTCGCCTTCGCGATCGGCTACACGGTGAACCGCACGCATGTGCGCGGCCGCCGCGCCATCGACCTGCTCTCCACCATACCCGTCGCCATCCCCGGCCTCGTCGTGGGCGTGGCCTATCTGTGGGCCTGGATCGGCCTGCCGGGCGGCCTCTACGGCACGATCTGGATCCTGGCGCTCGCCTTCATCGCGCGCTTCATGCCCGACACCGTCAAGGCGCTGTCGACCTCGTTCCTGCAGATCCACAAGGAACTCGAGGAAGCGGCCTGGATCTGCGGCCGCGGCGTCGTGAGCACGATCGCCACCGTCGTCCTGCCGCTGGCGCGGCCGGGCGTCGTGGCGTCGATGACGCTGCTCTTCGTGCTGGCCATCCGCGAGCTCGGCTCGTCGCTCTTCCTCTACACCAGCGACACGACGGTGATGGCCGTGCTGCTGCTCGACTACTACGAGGGCGGCAACACGGGAAAGACGGCCGCCTTCAGCCTGGTGCAGACCCTCATCCTTGCGGTGCTGCTCGGGCTCACCAACTGGCTGTCGCGCGGCGCCGCGCAGGGCGGCAGCCGCGTCGGCTGAACGCGGGAACGACAAACCGACAACGAAAACAGGAGGAAACGGACGATGAAGCGCAGAACCCTGATGGCCGGCCTTGCCGGCGCCGCCGCCGGCTGGACCCTGCCGGCGCGCGCGGACGACACGTTCGGCTCGAAGGAACTGATCGAGGCGGCGGAGAAGGAAGGCTCGCTCACCTACTACACGGCCAACTTCGCCGAGGTCGAGCAGGAGGTCATCAAGGCCTTCAACAAGCGCTTCCCCAAGATCAAGGTGGCGATGGTGCGCGCGCCCGGCGGCCAGCTCATCACGCGCATCAAGACCGAGGCGGCGGCGGGCAAGCTGGCGGCCGACGTCATCAACCACTCCGACCGCGGCCTGATGCTGGAACTGCAGGACCTGTTCCAGGATTATGCGCCGCCCAACGCCGCCGACTATCGGCCCGACGCGCTGGTGTCGCCCAAGCTGTGGCCGGGCGTCACGCTGGGCTGGTGCATCGCCTACAACACCCAGACCACCAAGAATCCGCCCAAGACCTGGATGGATCTCATCAAGCCCGAATACAAGGACAAGCAGATCGGCCAGGTGGTCGGCCCCTCGGGCGGCACGACCTGGACCCGCATCATGTTCGAGCGCCAGGTGCTGGGCGAGGACTACTGGAAGAAGCAGGCCGCGCTCGGGATCGCGCTCTTTCCCTCGGGCGCGCCGACCTCCGACTCGCTGGTGCGCGGCGAGATCTCGATCGCGCCGCTGCTCTACAACATCATCTACACCAAGATCGTCGACGGCGCGCCGGCCGAGGCGATCTTCGCGCCCGAGGGCGTGCCGATCGTCCCCTATGCCGACGGCATCCCCAAGACCTCCAAGAACCCCAACGCGGCCAAGCTGTTCATGAACTGGCGGCTGTCGAAGGAAGGGCAGAAGTTCCAGATCGAGAAGCTCGGCAACATCACCTCGATGAAGGAGCCGCCGGCCCTGCCCAAGGGCTGGGATCCCAAGGTGATCAAGGTCTGGGTGCCGAAATTCGACGAGTTCGAGAAGCTGCGCAGCGCGTGGCTCGAAGAGTGGAACAAGACCTACGGGTATCGCCAGTGACCGCAGCGCTCCTCATCGAGGATCTGGTCAAGGCGTTCGGGACCGGCCGGCCGGCCGTCGACGGCGTGAGCTTCGACGTGCCGGCGGGCGAGATCGTCGTGCTGCTGGGCCCCTCGGGCTGCGGCAAGACGACGACGCTGCGCTGCGTGGCCGGGCTGGAGCATCCGACCGGCGGTCGGATCTCGATCGCCGGCCGCGCCGTGTCCGAACCCGAACGCGGGCTGCTCGTCAGCCCGCGCGAGCGCGACATCGGCATGGTGTTCCAGTCCTATGCCGTGTGGCCGCACATGACGGTCCGGCAGAACGTGGCCTATCCGCTCAGACACCGCCGCAAGGCGAGCGGCGACATCGACGCCAAGGTTAAGGAAACGCTGGCGCTGGTGGGACTCGCCGACTTCGCCGAACGGCCGGCGACATCGCTCTCCGGCGGCCAGATGCAGCGCGTGGCGCTGGCGCGAAGCCTCGTCTACCACCCGCAGCTGCTGCTGCTCGACGAACCGCTGTCCAACCTCGACGCCAAGTTGCGCATCCATCTGCGCGACGAACTGCGCCGCATCCTGAAGCAGACCGGCATGACCGGCCTCTATGTCACGCACGACCAGACCGAGGCGGTGGTGCTGGGCGACCGCATCGGCGTGATGCGCGGCGGCAAGCTCCTGCAGATGGCGGCGCCGGGCGAAATCTACAACCGGCCCGCCGATGCCTTCGTCGCCAACTTCACGGGCGCCTCCAACGTGCTGCGCGGCACGGTACTGGGCCGCAGCGGCGAGATCGCGATGATCGACCTCGGCGCCGCCGGCCGCATCGAGGCCTGGACGCCGCAGCTGCTGGCCGCCGGCGATTCGGCGCGCGTGGCGCTTCGGGCCGAGAACGTGCGGCTGGGCGAGCGCGGCGAGCGCAACGCCTTCTCGGGCCGGGTGCTCGAGCGCCGCTACCAGGGCATGCAGACCGTCTACGATCTCGATCTCGGCGGCCAGCGGCTGGAAGCGCTCGAACTCGGCACCGCCGCGCGGCACCACGCCGACGGCGAGATCGCCCTCACCCTGCCGCCGGAAACCTGCTGGGCCTATCGCGACGAGGAGCACGCGGCCGCTTGAACGCATGGACGCGCCATATTGGTGGCGCGTTATCCTTTCTTGCCGCTAAGCTTGGTTTGCATGCCTCAGTTCTGGTGGGTAAATCACAAGCAAACGGCTCGTCAGGAAATCGAGAATCAGTATCTTTGGTCTCCCAAGAGTCAAAGCAACGGCACGCGCAGCGTCTTTTACGACAACATGCGCGAAGCGTCGCCCGGTGACCTAGTATTGTCGTATGCCGACCAGCAAATAAAATACGTCGGCCGAGTTGCCGAGTTCGCCTTCACCGCCCCCAAGCCCTCCGAATTCGGCACGACCGGCGCCTACTGGAATGACGAGGGATGGCTGCTGCCAGTCTTCTGGACGGAGCTGTCGCCGTCGGTACGGCCCAAAAGCCTGTTGTCGACACTGAGCCCGTTGTTGCCGTCCAAGTACTCTCCCATCCGCGCCGGTACTGGAGATGGTAATCAAGGCGCTTACCTCGCAAACATCTCCGAAGCCGTCTTTGACGCGATTGTCGGCGCATCGGCATTCGACGCCGTCCTTCTTGCCCGTGGCGGCGCCAACAGTCTGACTTTTCAAGTCGTCAAAGAACAATTGGAAGATCGCGCTGAAGGCGGCATCCTCAGCGACAGCTCACTCGACCTGACCACAAAGGCCACACTGATCCAGGCACGCCGCGGACAAGGTACGTTCAGAGCTAACGTCCAAGCGATCGAACGATCCTGCCGTTTGACCGGCATCACCAACCCTACACTGCTGATAGCCAGCCATATTCGCCCGTGGCGATCGTGCAGAACCGCCGAAGAACGTCTCGACGGCATGAACGGCCTTCTCCTGACTCCGGATGCCGATCTCCTATTCGATCGAGGGTTCATTACGTTCGAAAACGATGGCGACGTTCGAGTGTCGCCCCGATTCGACCAAGAAGATCTCCGACGTCTCGGCCTTGGCGAACTCGCGTGGAAGCAATTGGGCTTTTCCGATTCCGCCGCGCATTGGCACACCGCGGCATTCGCCGAGCACCAAAAAGCATACCTCGCCTACCATCGCTCCGAAGTCTACATCGCGTGACGCACTATTGAAGTAGCGCGCGCGGATCACACCTTCGCGATGATCGCGACGGGGCCGCCGCCGGGCGGGCCCTGATGTTCGGCGCCGCCGGAAACGTAGAGCATCGTGTCGCCGATGACGCCGGCGAGAACGCCGCCCACGAGGGCGCGGGCATGGCGGGTCGAATGGATGTCGCTGTCGTCGAGCATCGTATGGCGCCGGCCGCGGATCGTCCCCGACGGCGACGCCTCGGCCTTGGCGAGCACGGCGACCACGCCCGCTTCCGTGACGCCCAGGCGCTGCAACGCCCGCCGTGCCGCCGAAGCGTCGATGGCATCGGCCATCACGTCGTGGTCGATCATCAGGTCGCCGCCCCAGCCGGGGGCATTGCCCAGCACCACGATCTCGTTGCGCAGCAGCTCGACGCCCGCCGACGTGCTGGCAACGCCCGAATGCAGCGACCAGTCGCGGCAGACGGCGTCCTCCGGCGCCTGCGCGATCTCGCCCATCGCCAGGGCGACGCCGAGCGCCGAGGCCCCGCGCGAGAGCGCCATCGAGTGATAGGTGTCGGCGGTCGCCGTCGTGGCGCCCCGGCGCGCGGCCTCCTCGATCCGCTCTTTGGTCAGCAGTGGGCATTTGATCTGCACGAAATGCACGTCCCCGGGCAAGGCGATGCCCGCATCCGTCATCGCCGTGCGCACCGCCTCGGCCGTGGCCTCGATCTGGGCCGCGCGGCCGATCTCCTCGGGCCTGAAGGCGCGCGTCAGCCCGATGCCGATGGCGAGCCGCGGACCGGCAGCGGCAGCCGGCGCCGGCTCGCGGCAGAAGACGAGCAGATGCGGCGAGAGCCCGCCCTCGGTGCCGCCGGACATGACGATCGCGACGCGGCTCTCGATCCCGGCCGGCGGACAGCCGAGCCGCTCCGCCAGCAGCAGCTTGAGGGCGAGCGTGGCATAACCGCGGGTGAAATCGTTGACGCAGCCATTGCCCTCGGTCTTGCCGACGATGGCAACGATCGTCGCCGGATCGATCTCGCCGCGGTCGATCGCGGCGGCCAGCGGCGCGGTGTCCTGCGGCCCGGCCGTCGCCAGCCGCACCACCCTGGCGCGGCGTGTCATGCGGCCTTGCCGGCGTCGCTGCCGTGGCGCTCCCGGCGGCGGCGGATCCAGGTGAAGGAGACGAGCGCGATGGCGATGACCAGGAACGACAGGCCCGTGGTCACGCTGCCCAGCGCATAGAGCACCGGCGTCGTGACGTTGGTGGTCATACCGTAGATCTCGAGCGGCAGGGTGTTGAAGCTGCCGGCGGTGTAGAGGCTGCGCGCGTACTCGTCGTAGGAGAGCGTGAAGCCGAACAACCCGACGCCGATCAGGCTCGGGGCAATGATCGGCAGGATGACGTGGCGCACCGTCTGCCAGGGCGTGGCGCCGAGATCGCGCGCCGCCTCCTCGTAGCGGTGGTCGAAGCGGTTGAAGACCGCAAACATGATCAGCAGGCCGAAGGGCAGCGTCCAGGTGAGATGGGCGCCGAAGGCCGAGCTGTACCAGGCCGGATCGATTTCGAGCACGCGGAACAGGAGGCCGATGCCGAGGCTGATCAGGATCGAGGGCACGATGAGGCTGGCGATCGCGAGATAGAAGATCACGTTCGAGCCGACGAAGCGGCGGCGGAACGCCAGCCCGGCCGAGAAGGAGAAGACCACGGTGACGATCATCACCGCCAGGCCCAGGATCAGCGAGCGGCGCAGCGAGCCGGCGAAGTCGCCGACCATCTGCGGCTCGAACAGGTTCGCGAACCAGTGCAGCGAGAAGCCCGTCATCGGGAAGGTGAGCTGCCCCGACGGTCCCTGGAAGGACAGGATCAGGATGGTGATCGTGGGACCGTAGAGGAACAGCACGAACAGCGCGAAGAACGCTGCCAGCAGCCAGAAGACGGGACCGCGCCTGCCGTTCGTCACGTCACAGCTCCTTGCGGATGTCGACCACCCGCATCATCGCCGCCACGATCATCAGCACGACGATCAGCAGGATGACGGCGTTGGCGGCCGCGGCGGGATACTGCAGGAGCGACATGGCGTTGGCCATCATCAGCGCCACCGAGGCGCTGAGCCCGCCGCTCATCATGCGCACCGTCACGAAGTCGCCCATGACGATGGTGACGACGAAGATCGAGCCGATGGCGATGCCCGGCTTGCACAGCGGCAGGATGACGTTGACCAGCGTCTGCCAGCCGCTGGCGCCGGCATCGAGTGCCGCCTCGAGCAGGCTGCGGTCGATGCGCATCATCGAGTTGAAGATCGGCACCACCATGAACAGCGTGTAGAGATGCACGTAGACCAGCACGACCGAGAAGTTCGAGTAGAGCAGGAACTCGAGCGGCTGGTGGATCAGCCCGAGCTGCATCAGCGTCATGTTGGCGAGCCCGTTGCGCCCCAGGAACGGGATCCACGAGATCATCCGGATGACGTTGGAGGTCCAGAACGGGATCGTGCAGACCAGGAACAGCACCGTCTGCCACGTCGTCGAACGGACATAGAAGGCAAGGAAGTAGGCGATCGTGAAGCCGATCACGAAAGTCAGCAGCCAGGTGATGGCGGCGAACTCCACCGTCTGCAGGTAGGTCTGCCAGGTGACTGGCGAGGTCAGCAGTTCCTCGTAGTTCTGGCGCAGGAAGGCCGGGATGATCTGCGCGGTGTTGTAGTCGAAGAAGCTCACCACCACGATGGTGGCGATGGGAATCACCAGGAAGACCAGGAACACCAGCGCCAGCGGTGTGACCTGCAGATAGGGGGCCCAGTTCTTGAAACGGTTCATTTCCTACAACCCTCCTCTCCTGCGCGGAACGCGCGCAGGAGAGGTGTCGGCGTCACCGCCGACGAAGGAGCATGAGCACGGCTGAAACTCCGACTCCTTCGCCGCTACGCAACGCCTCCCCGGCGGACCGGGGAGGAACAATGATGATCAGGATGCGATGAACTGATTCCACTTCTGGACCATGTAGCGGTCCTCATCCATCACGGCGTTCCAGCACGCCACGTGGCCCATGCGTTCGTAGAACGAGCCGCCATCGCGCACGGCGCCGGCCTTCTCGATCACCTTGCCCTGCGGGCTCTTGATGTCGCCCTTGGCCGGCTTGCCTTCCATCCAGTAGCCCCACTCGTCCTCGGTCATGTTGGCCTTGGCCGTATCGAGCACGGCCGAGTAGTAGCCCTGGCGGTTGAGGAACGCGCCGGCCCAGCCCGACAGGTACCAGTTGATGTATTCGTAGGCCGCGTCGAGCTGCGGGCCCGACAGGTGCTTGGCGAGCGCCAGCCCGCCGCCCCAGGCGCGATAGCCTTCCTTGAGCGGCTGGTACACGCACGGCACGCCCTTGGCGCGCACGGCCGTCACCGCCGGCGACCACATCGACTGGATCACCACCTCACCCGAGGTCATGAGGTTCACCGACTCGTCGAAGGTCTTCCAGAAGGCGCGGAACTGGCCATCCTTCTTGGTCTTGATCAGGAAGTCGATCGTCTTGTCGATCTCGGGCTTGGTCATGTTGCCCTTGTCGCCGTACTTGATGATGCCGGCGGCCTCGCAGATCATCGCCGCGTCCATGATGCCGATCGACGGGATGTTCAGGATCGAGGTCTTGCCCTTGAACTTCGGGTCCAGGATGTCCTTCCACGAATCGATCTTGCGGCCGACCAGGTCGGGACGGATGCCCAGCGTGTCGGCGTTGTAGATCGTCGGGATGGCGGTGAACCATTCCGTCTGGCCCTTGGCGAACTTGGTCGAGCCCTGCCCTTCCACGAAGCTCACCGTGTTCGGCGCCGTGCCCTGGGCGATGACGCTGGTCGGCGTCAGCTTGCCGGACGTGAAGATCGGCACGATCTTGTCGAAGTACTTGATCTTCTTGACGTTCATCGCCTGCAGGACGTTGGCCGGGAAGACCTTCTTCACCATCCAGTATTCGATGTCGGCGATGTCGTAGGAATTGGGCTGCGTGATCGCGCGCTGCACCACCGCGTCCGAATCGAGCGCGGTCATCTGCAGGGTGATGCCGGTGTCGGCTTTGCACTTCTCGGCGATCTCGTTCATGTTCGACACGCCGGTGCCGAACTGGCGCAGCACGATGTTCTTGTTGTTCTGCGCCCAGATCATCGGCGCGCCGACGACGCCGCTGCCGAACGCGGCACCGGCCAGACCTGCGGCTCCCTTCAGGACCTTGCGGCGTCCAAATCCATTATTCTTCTTGGTCATCTCTTCACTCCTTCTTGCCTGACGGCGCGGGGCCGCCTCCCTATCGTCCGAGGACGTGCACGTCCTTGGGCGTCCATGACAGAACCACCGGCTGCCCCGGTGCGACCGGGTTGGCATCGAACCGATCCTCGGGGATCACCGCCGACAGCGGCTCCAGGCCCGCGACGTCGATGCCGACCTGGACGGTGGCGCCGAGGTACTCGACCGAGCGCGTGACGCCCGAGATCGATGTCGCGTCGACGGGCGCCGGTCCCGGCTGCAGCGTGATGCGGTCGGCACGGATGGCGACGAACTCGCCCGCGCCCTTCGCGCGTGCCACCGCCGCGGGCAGAACGTTGTGCCCGCCGATGAACTTGGCCACGAACGCCGAGGCGGGCTTGTTGAACACCTCGCGCGGCGGCGCCGCCTGCTCGATCCTGCCGCCGTTCATGACCACGACGAGATCGGCCAGCGCCATCGCCTCGTCCTGGCTATGCGTGACGTGGATGAAGCTGATGCCGAGCCGCGTCTGCAGGCTCTTGAGCTCCTCACGCATCTTGATGCGCAGGAACGGATCGAGCGCCGACAGAGGCTCATCGAGGAGCAGCACCTGCGGATCCGTGATCAAAGCGCGGGCAAGCGCCACGCGCTGCTGCTGGCCGCCGGACAGCTGCGCCGGCAGACGCTTGGCATAAGGTTCCATCTGCACGCGCTTCAGCAGGTCGAGCGCGCGGGCGCGGCGCGTTTCCTTGTCGATGCCTCGCATCTTCAGGCTGAAGGCGACGTTGTCCGTGCAGTCAAGATGCGGAAAGAGCGCATAGCTCTGGAACATCATCGCCGTGCCGCGCGCGGCCGGCGGCAGGCGGGTGATGTTCTCCGCTCCGAGGATGACGTCGCCGTCGCTCGCCTCCTCGTGGCCTGCCATCATGCGCAGCGTGGTCGTCTTGCCGCAGCCGGACGGTCCGAGCAGACAGCAATAGGACCCGGCGGGGATGCGCAGGTTGATGCGATCGACGGCGAGCGTGTCGCCATAGCGCTTTGTCAGCGCAACGAGTTCGATGTCGGGCTTCGTCGCCATGGCCCGCGAGGAAGCAAGCCCCGTGCCAGTACTGTAAAATTATCCCGCGCCTCAGGAGCAAGGCGCGGGGCGCCCCGCCCACGCGGGGCGCAATGATCCTCAATCGCCTTTTCCACGATCACCCTCTATCATTGGCGGTAGTAGCGTCGACGAGAATGCGACCGACAGGAGACCGGCCACGGCTCCTTCGCCATCGGCTCGCCCGGCGGTCGGACCGGGCTGTGGAGCACGAGAGGACCGGACATGGCGCTGACGCCCAAGAACGATTTCATCTTCGCACAGTCGATCGACAAGCTCGCGGTCATCGGAAATCCGAACTCCGCGACCTTCGCCTTCGAAACCGCCCGCCCCTGCGCACCGGTCATCGACATCTTTCCGCTGACCTCGGCCGGCATCGATCAGGACATGCAGTCCGACAAGGTGATTGCCGGCAATGCCATGGCTCTGGTGGGCGCGCCGCTCACACGGCAGCACGTGTTCCGGGTGGCGCGCCGCTGGATCCCCGGTCGGCTGACGGAGGGCGCGCAGCTCAGGTCGGCGACCAGGTACCGGTTCCGCATCACCGCGCTGCCGGACGACCTCGCGGCGAAGCGCGGATATTCCAAGCCAGCCGTCATCCACGGCCAGTTCACGACCGGCTCGCGCAGCGGCGCCGTTGTCGTGGGCGATCTCAACGTGATGCGGGCCGGCGATCCGCATCATTTCGGACTGACCGTTGGCGCCTATCGCGACAGCGACGGCCAATTGCTCGGCCAGCTCAAGGACACCTTCACGACCAGCGACGATCCCGTCAATTTCGGCAACAGTTCGGGATCGTTCCGGGCTCCCTTCGGCCAGCAGGCGCTGTCGCTCGCTCAGTGCAGCGACAAGGTGCAACTGTACGCGATGGGCTGGGGGCCCAACCGCAGCGCCTTGTCGACGGCACCATTCCGCTCCAGCGACTTCGAGGATGCTCCATCGAACTGGCCCGCCACGCCCGACCATGGCGAGGATGACAACGGTCCCTGGGCGACGGCGGTCGGCTTCACCGACCTGCCGGACTGGACGCTTCCGGACATCGATCCCACGAGCTTCGACGGCGCGATGAAGAACGCCGCGGCACTCGCGAGCACGCCCGCCCGGCAGGTGACCTCGACCCAGGCGATCAGCCTCGCGAGCGGAAACTACGGCGTCAATTACCAAGCCGACCTGTCGATCGGCATCGTGGTCCTCCCGCCGACGGATCCGGCTGCGATCGATCGGACCCTGACCACGTTTCCTCACGGCAAGTTCCCGGATCCGTCGATCCTCCACACGCCGGCGACGAAGCCCTGACAGCGTGGCCGCGAAGCCTTCGCATCGCACCGGCATGGTCGCCGGCGCACGCCGGCCAGATGCCGCAGTGCGGGCTTGGCCGGGAGCAGGCCGCTCGGTTGGCGCGCGTCTTGCTCGCCTATGGTCCTCCCCCGGCATGGCGGAGTAGAAGAAGGAAGAAGGAGTACCGAGATGCGTTTGATCGGCGTGGATGTGGGCGGGACGTTCACGGATCTGGTCTATGCCGACACCGAGGCCGGCGAGACCCGCGTGCACAAGACCTCGACGACACCGGACGATCCCTCGCGCGGCGTCGTCACGGGCCTCACCGCTCTCTGCGACAAGTACGGCATCCCGCGCGAGACGATCGACGTGGTGTTCCACGGCACCACCATCGCCACCAACGCCATCCTCGAGCATGACGGCGCCGTCACCGGCATGATCACGACCGGCGGCTATCGCGACATCCTGCATATCGGCCGCCACCAGCGGCCGCAGCATTACTCGATCATGCAGGACATTCCCTGGCAGAGCCGGCCGCTGGTGAAGCGCCGCCACCGCAAGACCGTGGCCGAGCGGCTGGTGCCGCCGCGGGGCGAGGAGCTGCAGCCGCTCGACGAGGACGGCGTGCGCCGGGCCGTGCGCGAGCTGAAGGAGGCCGGCGTCGAGGCGATCGCCATCTGCTTCCTGTTCTCCTATCTCGATCCGGCGCACGAGGCGCGCGCCATGGAGATCGTGCGCGAGGAATATCCCGGCTGCTTCGCCACCACCTCCTCGTCGGTGTCGCCGCAGTTCCGCGAGTTCGAACGCTTCACGACCACGGCCATGAACGCCTTCGTCGGACCGAAGGTGCGCAACTACGTGACGCGGCTCGAAACCGAGATCGAGCAGTCGGGCTTCAAGGCCGACCTGCGCATCATGGCCTCCAACGGCGGCGTGGCGACGCCCGCCATGGTGGCGGACCGCCCCGTGCTCACCTTGCTCTCCGGCCCCGCCGCGGGCGTGATCGGCGGCGACTGGGCCGGCGCGCTGTCGGGCAAGCGCAACCTCATCACCTTCGATGTCGGCGGCACTTCGGCCGACATCGGCATCGTCACGCAGGGCGGCTTCGGCGAGGCCACCGCGCGCGACACCTGGATCGCGGGCTTCCCGGTGCTGGTGCCGATGATCGACGTGCACACGATCGGCGCCGGCGGCGGCTCGATCGCCTATGTCGATCAGGCCGGAGCCTTCAAGGTCGGTCCGCGCTCGGCGGGCGCGGTGCCCGGCCCCGCCGCCTACGGCCGCGGCGGCACGCGCGCGACCGTCACCGACGCCAACGTCGTGCTGGGCCGTCTCGACAGCAAGAACTTCCTGGGCGGCGGCATGTCGCTCGACGAGGTGGCGGCGCGGCGCGTGATCGGCGAGCTGGCGCGCGAACTCGGCCTCTCCGATCGCGAGGCGGCGGAGGGCGTGATCACGCTCATCAACGCCAACATGGCCAACGCCATCCGCTCGCGCACGGTCCAGAAGGGCATCGATCCGCGCGACTACGCGCTGGTGGCCTTCGGCGGCGCCGGGCCGCTGCACGGCGCGGAAGTGGCGGACATGCTGGGCATTCCCGAGGTCATCGTGCCGCCGCATCCGGGCATCACCTCGGCGGTGGGCCTGCTGATCTCCGATCTGCGCTACGACGCCATCCGCACCTCGTTCCAGGTCTCGGGCGCGACCGATACGGCGCGCATCAACGCCGACTTCGCCGCGATGCAGAAGGAGCTCGAGGCGCGCTTCACCGCCGACGGCGTCGATCTCGCCAACGTCACCTTCGAGCGCCGCGGCGACCTGCGCTATGTCGGCCAGGGCTACGAGCTGCGCGTCCCCTTCCCCGACGGCATGATCGATGCGGCGGCGCTCGCTACTGCGTTCGAGGCCTTCCACGAGGTGCATCGCCGCGAGTACGGCCATCACTTCGCCGACTCGGCGATCGAGATCGTGAACCTGCGCCTGGTGGGCGCGGCAAGCGCGGCCAAGATCGCCAAGCCCGCGCCCGGCACCGCCAGGTCGCTCGAAACGGCGCGCGTGCGCTCCGGCACCTGCACCTTCCGCGTCGAGGGCAAGCTCGCCGACTATCCCACCGACTTCTACCGCCGCGACCTGCTGCCGGTGGGCGAGCGCATTCCCGGCCCCGCCATCGTGCTGCAGATGGACTCGACCACGGTCGTGCCGCCGCAGCACACCTTCGAGGCCGACGCCGCCGGCAACCTGATCGTGAGGCGGGCGGATGCGTAAGTTCTTTTTCCTCCTCCTGAGCGAAGCTCGGAAGGCAGATGAATTGAGGAGCGCCAGACCATGACCACCGCCCCCCGCCGCCAGCCGTCGCCCAAGCCCGACCGCATCGACCCGATCACCACGTCGGTGATCCAGGGCGCGCTGGAGAACATCGCGATCGAGATGGGCTACAAGCTCATGCGCATGAGCTACTCGTCGATCATCCGCGAGTCGGAGGATTTCGGCGCCGCGCTCGTCGATGCCGAGGGCCGCGGGCTCGCCGAATCGGCGCAGTCGACGCCGCTGCAGTCGGGGCCGATCCCGGGCTATGTGCGCGGCGTGCTGCGGATCCTGAAGGAACGCGGCGATACGATCCGCCCCGGCGACGTCATCATGCACAACGACGCCTATTCCGGCGCCAGCCACGGGCCGGACGTCGCGTTCTTGGTGCCGGTGTTCGTCCAGGGCCGGCTGATCGCCTTCGCCGCCACCACGGCACACCATCTCGACATCGGCGCGCTGTCGCCCGGCTCGTGCGGCATCGTCGAGGCGATCGACGCCTATGCCGAGGGCCTGCAGTTCAAGGCCATCAAGGTCTACGACCGCGGCGTGCGCAACGAGGCGGTGTGGCAGATCGTGCGCGACAACATCCGCGCCTCCGACCTCGTGGTCGGCGACATGGATGCCCAGGTCGCAGCCGCGCGCATCGGCGCCGAGCGCCTGGTCGAGCTGGTGGAGCGCTACGGCCTCGAGACCTTCGACCTCGCCTGCACCGCGCTGATGGACCATGCCGAGCGGCTGATGCGGCAGGCAATCGCCAGGCTGCCCGACGGCGTCTACCGCGCCGAGACGGCGATCGACGGCTATCTCGACAGCGACGATCCCGCCAAGAAGGAGCTGCCGATCGTCGTCACCATCACCAAGAAGGACGACAGCCTGACCGTCGACCTCACCGGCACCGCGCCGCAGGTGCCGGACCGGCCGATCAACATGCCGCTCGAGGGCACGGCCGACATCGCGATCTGGCTCACCATCCGCTCGGTGCTGCTCGACACCGAGCTGCACGGCCACATCCCGGTCAATGCCGGACTGATCCGGCCCATCACCATCATTGCCCCCAAGGGGTGCCTGGCGAACCCGACCTTCCCCGCCCCCACCATCGCCCGCTTCTGCCCCGGCAACCAGCTCGCCGACACGGTGATGAAAGCGCTGTCGGCGGCGATGCCCGGCAACGTCTCGGCCGGCATCGGCAATCTCAAGGTGATCGCCTTCTCGGGCCTCAAGAACGAGACGCACTGGGTGCACATGGAGATCTTCGAGGGCTCCTACGGCGGCCGGCAGGGCAAGGACGGCATGGACGCCGTCGACACGCTCTACGCCAACACCCGCAACAACCCGATCGAGGACATCGAGACCCACCTGCCGCTGCGCGTGATGCGCTACGAGCTGCGCGAGGACGTGGCCGGCGCCGGCAAGTGGCGCGGCGGCCTGGGCTCGGTGCGCGAATTCACCTTCCTCGACGACGGCGGCGCCTCGGTCGAGGGCGAAGGCCATCGCTACCGGCCCTGGGGCTTCCAGGGCGGCGGCGAGGGCATGCCGGCCAAGCTCGACCTCGTGGTCGACGGCACGACGCGTGCCCTGCCGTCCAAGGTCCCGCACATGAACATCCCCAAGGGCGGACGCTTCATCTGCTACGGCCCCGCCGGCGGCGGCTACGGCAACCCGCTGGAGCGCGATCCGGCGATGGTCGCCGAGGACGTGCTCGACGGCGTGATCTCGGTCGAAACGGCGCTCAAGGATTACGGCGTCGTCGTGTCGGCCAGGGGCGTGGTCGATACCCCCGCGACCGCCAAGGCGCGCGCGGCCCGGTAATCGCGGCCCCGCTCCCGCCTCCCGGGAGGAGAAGCCCTTCGGCTTCGCCTCGCGAGGATGCGGCGCCGTCTCAGTGCGACATCAGGATCGGCACCGTCATCTGCCGGAACAGCGTGCGCGTGGCACCGCCAAGGACGACTTCGTAGGCGCGCGGGTGGCCGTAGGCGCCCATGACGATCAGGTCGGAGTCGCTGTCGGCAGCCTGGGCCAGGATCGTGTCGCCGATGGCGGACTCCGCCACCGTCAGCTCACGGACGTCCGCCATGATCCCGTGGTTGGACAGATGGGCGGCGATGCGCGAGCCCGGCGGACCGAACTTGCTCTGGTGCGCATCCGGATTGATCGTGAGCACCGTCACCCTTTCCGCTCGGGCGAGGAACGGGAACGCATCCCTCACCGCGCGGGCCGATTGCGCGCTTCCGTTCCAGGCGATCAGGATCTTCCGCCCCACCGCGGCGGGCGTGCCGGCATGGGGAACGACGAGCGTCGGCGCGCCGGACTCGAGCGCCACCCGCTCCGGGATCGCATATTCGGGCCGGGGCAGGAGCTCGTCCTGGTCGATCTGGCCGACGATCACGAGGTCGGCGTAGCGCGCATGATGGGACACGACGCTGCCGTCGCGATCGTCGACCTCGATCCATTCCGCCGCGGTGCCGGCCTTGCTCATCGCGCGGTCGAACCCGGCCTTGACCTTGTCGCGCATCTGCAGCCACCAGGCGCGCATCGTCGGTTCGACCTTGGCGCCGACCTCCTCCATCATGAAGAACGGAACGTCGCCGACGGCGCTCGTGTAGAGCGCGGTCAGGCGGGCATCGAATGCCTTCGCCAGCTGCGCCGCGGTCTCCACCCTGGCCGGGCAGTGCTTGGAAACGTTGATGTGCACCAGGATATCCTTAACGCTCACTGTCTTTCCCCGTGTCTGCGGCGGCCGGAACCGCCTGTTGTGATCGACAGAGGCAAGGAGACCGATCCTCCCCGCCCGATTATCTCAGCTCCGCGCCGCCGTGCCGGATGACGGAGGTCCCTCGCCGCCCTTCTTTCCCAGCCCCATCGAGAGCGCCGTCAGCCCGGCGAGGCCGCCGAGCTGCATGCTGTCCGCGGCCGTGCTGGGAACGATGACGATGGTGGCATTCTGCTTCAAGCCCTCGTACAGCATGTTCATCGCCCGCAGATGGAACGCCGTCGGATTGTCGGCGTAGGTGGCCGCCGCCTGGCCGAACTTCTCCGCGATCTGCCGTTCCGAGTCGCCGAGGATGACACGGGCCTGCCGCTCGCGCTCGGCCTGCGCCTGCATCGACATGGCATCCTCCAGCGCCGGCGGGATCAGCACGTCCTTGACCTCGACGGAGATGACGTTGATGCCCCACGGCTCGGTGCGCTGGTCGATGATCCTCTGCAGCTCCTCGCTGATCTTCTCGCGGCCTTCCAGCATATCCGCCAGCAATGTCTTGCCGATGACGTCGCGCAGCGCGGTCTGCGCCGCCCAGTTGATCGCGCTCTTGTAGTCGGCGACGCCGAGCGCGGCCTTCATCGGATCGACGACCTTCCAGAACAGCACCGCATCCACGTTCACGGGCACGGTGTCCTTGGTGAGTGTCCGCTCGGCATTGAACGCCGAGGTGATGACCCGGATGTCGATCCAGTAGGGCGTGGTGTCGATGACCGGGATGATGAGGAACAGGCCCGGGCCGCGCAGGGCGCGGAAGCGGCCGAGTCGCAGCACGACGACCCGGTTCCACTGGTCCGCGACCTTGACGGCGAAGGTGACGATGGCGGCGACGGCAATGAACGCGAGCAGAAGCCAGTGGCCCTGCGAGCCGGCCGCAAATCCGTAGAGCGCATAGGTAAGGGCCGCGCCGATCGCGACGATGACGACGAAGACGAGCACGGCAAGCGAACTGATCGGCTTCATGGTGCGATGTCCCCTGCAAGTCGCGCCAGCCGGCCCCCTGAGGACCGCCCGGCAAGGTGCCCCGCTCCCCGGCTTGAGGCCGTTCGCCTCGAGCCCTCCGTCCTCCGCTTTCAAGTGATCCTCAGGCCGGCGGCAGCGATTGACGTTGATATGGATCAATCACCCTGCGGCCGGGCATGCGCGGCGAACGCGGTTCGGGATCACTCCTCCGCGAACGGATCGTATTCCTCCTCCTCTGGATGGCGCGCTGGCGCCTCGTCGAACACACGTTCGTGCGCCGGCACCCAGCGGATGGAACGAACCGCGAGGGGCTCGGCTGTGTCGAATGTCGGCCAGGCGCGCGCGAGGCGTGGCCCGGCCTCCGGTTCCGGCTCGATCTCCGGTTCCGGCGCGGGCTCCGGCTCGACTGCCAACGCTGGCACCGGCGATGCCATGCCCGGCGAGACGGTGCGCGGTGCGATCCCGCGCCGGGACACGACGCGGCGCGGTGCCGGCTGAACCGGCGCGGCCTTCTCCTTCGCGGCCGTCTCGCGTTGCCGGCGTTCCAGCATCTGAAGGTCGCGCCGCGCCTGCCGGTACCGCGCCAGCAGGCGCCGGATCACCAGCGCCCGTTCGAGGCGAGCGATCCGGCGTTCGAGCCCCCTCATTGCGGCGGCCGCGCCATCTCGGCTTCGAGCGCGCGCACGCGCTCCTCGAGGGCGACGACCTCGATGGCACGTCGCTGCGCTTCCAGGATCGACGACAGGGCCGAGCCCTCGTCGGGCGTGAGCGTGCCCGCGCCCACCGCAGCCACGACGGCGGCATGGGCTGGCACAAGGTCGGCGGCCGCCTTCACCGGCGGCAGCTCGATCTCGACCGCCCGGCCGCGCGGCTGCGTCCAGGCGCGCTTCAGCAGCACCTCGGCCGCGCGCACGTCGCCTTCCAGGGCGGTCTCGATCATCTTCTTCACCACCGCCTCGGCGCCGTCGGCGGCGAGGCGGTCGAGCAGACGGTTGCCGGCGTTGCGGCTGCCGCGCGGCCGGCCGGGACCGCCGCGATGGCCTTTCTCGAACTTGCTCATGACGCTGTCTCCGTGAGGGGATCGGGGGCGATTCCCATTAAATAAATGGACGAAAAATGGCCGCCGCCGCCCGAGGGGGTTCGGGATCGCATCCGGAAAGGTCGCGCGGCACCGGTCATCGGCCCAATTTAAGGCCGGTCCTCCCGAACCACCGATTATGGTCGTCAACGACCGGCGCCCGGCGCTTCTGGCCTTCGCCCGCAAATTCAGGAAAGCTCGCGGCCGATGATCCGGATCGGCATCCTCGGCGCCGGCTCGATGGGCGCCCTGCACGCAGCGGCCTGGGCGGCGTTACCCGACGTCGAGGTCACGGCCGTGTTCTCGCGCACGCCGGAACGCGCCGCGGCTGTCGCCGCCGCCTGCAACGCCGTCGCGACGGCGGAGGCGCGACGGCTGATCGAGGCGCCCGACATCGATGCCGTCGACATATGCGTGCCGACGCAGGCGCACGGCCCGTTGGTGCTGTCCGCCCTCGAGCGCGG
>JAFEFG010000140.1 GCA_018240685.1 Pseudomonadota bacterium
GGCCTCGGCCATCCCATCGGCACCCTCGACGACAACGCCCGCCTTGCCCTCGCCCTGATCCCGGGCGGCAAGCCTCCATCACCTCCCAAGGCGACGGCCGAGCCGGCGACTCCGACGACCACCGCCGTTCCCCACAACAGGTTGCCGACAGACCGATCACAACTCATGCACGTTCTTCGAGATGAAGAAGGCCACCTCCCGGATACGCCCGCGAACAAACAACTACTTGAGGATGTCGCCAACGATCCAGCCAATGTCATGGGACCGGATGAATTCGGGAATGTATGGTCGGCGCGAATTCTTTCCGACGGAAGACAGGTTTGGACGCGCACCAGAAACGAAACAATCATCAATGGCGGCATAAATCGCACGCCAAAGCCCTACAATTCGAAAACGGGCCTGTCCGCCTCGTCAAAACCACGGAAGTGAGATCATCTATGAATACGATAACCGGCGAACAGGCGTACGCTGCCGCCTACCAGTTCCTCAGGAAATTGTACTTCCAGACCAAACTGGACGATCTGGGAGGCTTGATGGGAGATATGTCGCTGGTAGGAGAAGAAGGGCCGGCGGACCCCGCGATAGTCAAAGACTGGCGTGATGCCGTGCAGTTTGCCCGCGGTGGACATCCATCCGGTCCTTTGACCGATAAGCAAGCCTATGCAGCGATGTACAGGTTCGTTGAGCAATTGTCCGTAGCCATCGGATCGGGGGAGTTACGTCGACTGCTTGAAGCTTTGGCCATGCGGGCCGACGGCGCGCCGGCCAATGCCGAGATCGCGCGCTCCTGGCAGGAAGCGATGTCGTATGCACGTGCCGGCGGCAAGGCCGACAGGCTACGGATCATCTCGCCATAAGAACTGGATACGACAGGCGCCCTGACAATCATGACAACGATGACCAGCGAACAAGCCTATGCGGCGGCGTATTACTTCCTCGACAAACTGTATTTCCGTGACAGGCCAGTCCATCTTGGGAGCCTGCTAGGTTCAATGTCTCTCCTGGCCGACGGCGCACCGGTCGATGATGCCATCGTCAAGGATTGGCGGGACGCCGTGCAGTTCGCGCTGGCCGGGAGTAAGGCGACGTCGCTCACGGATAGCCAGGCCTATGCGGCGATGTACCGGTTCGTCGAGCAGTTGCGCGTCGCCATCGAGTCGGAGGAGCTGGGCAGGCTGCTGCAGGAACTGGCGACGCGACCCGACGGGCTGCCCGCCGATCCCGTCCTCGCCGCCCTCTGGGACGAAGCCGTGCAGTATGCGCTGGCGGGCGGCGAGGCCGGCCGGCTCACCTTCGGTCCGCCGCAACAAGAGAGGGCGGCGCCATCGTCGGAGGTCAGGCGAGGACGCGTCGGCAGCGCGCCGATCACGTCGCACTCACGATTCTCTTCCAAAGGGTCCGCGGGCGCACGCCTCGCCCTGCTCGGCCTCACCATGCGCGACGACCTCGGGATGAAGGGCAGGCTGCGTCGCCGGCCGGCGTGACCCGGGCGATCCGCCCTCGAGGAGCGCCCTACCGCCGCATCACCTCGATCCCCGTCGGCCGGCCGACCACGACCGTCGAGGCCAGGTCGAGGAACAGGCCGGTCTCGACGACGCCGACCAGGCTCGACAGCTCCCTCTCCAGCCCCGCGGCGTCGGCGATGTCGCCGGTGTCGCAGTCGGCGATGTGGTTGCCGGCGTCGCTGAGGAAGGGCTTGCCGTCCACGAGACGCAGCGTCGGCCGCAGGCCGAGCGCCGCCAGCCGGTCGATCGTGTAGCGCCAGCCGAAGGACACGATCTCCACCGGCAGCGGCGTCGCATCGCCGAGGCGGTCGACGATCTTCGTCTCGTCGACGATCACGATCATGCGGTCGCTGGCCGAGGCCACGATCTTCTCGCCCAGCAGCGCACCGCCCATGCCCTTGACGAGGGCGAGGCTGCCGCGCTCGACCTGGTCGGCGCCGTCGATGGTGAGGTCGATGCGCGGCCGGTCGCCCGGCGCCAGCAGCGGGATGCCCAGCCGCCCGGCAAGCCGCCGCGTGCGCTCCGACGTCGGCACGCCCGCGATGCCCAGCCCCTCGCCGATGCGGCGCGCCAGCGCCTCGAGCGCGAAGTCCGCGGTGCTGCCGGTGCCGAGCCCCACGACCATGCCGTCCCGCACCTCGCCCACCGCATGCACCGCGGCGGCGCGCTTCAGGGCCGACAGGTCGCGCCCGCGGGTCACGACGACTCCCCGGCGCCGGCCGCGCGGTCGGCGAAGAAGCGCAGCGCCCCGTGCGGCCGCACGCGCGCGGCCGGCAGCGCGGCATCGCCCGCCAGCACGCGCTCCAGCATCGGGCGCTTGTCGGCGCCCGCCACCAGGAAGGCGACGGCGCGGCTGCTTTCGAGCGCGGGATAGGTGAGCGTGAGCCGCGTGCCGACGGCGGCATCGGTCACTTCCCTCGCCCAGCGATGCCGTTCCTGCAGCACGGCCGTGCCGGGAAAGAGCGACGCGGTGTGCCCGTCGGTGCCGAGCCCCAGCAGCACCACGTCGAACAGCGGCCGGCCGGGCGCCAGCGTCTCCGCGCCATGGAAGCGCTTCAGCGTGCGCTCGTACTCGGCGGCGGCCGCGGCGGCATCGCGGTCCAGGGTCGGCATGGCATGGATGTTGGCGGCGGGCACCGGCACGCGCGACAGCATCGCCTCGTGCACCATGCGGCAGTTGCTGGCCGGATCGTCGGGCGGCACGAAGCGCTCGTCGCCCCAGAACCAGTGCGTGCGCTCCCACGGAAAGCGGTCGCGGCGCGGCGGCGCGGCGAGAAGCTGGTAGAGGCGTCGCGGCGTCGAGCCGCCCGACAGCGCCACGGCGAAGGTCCCCGCCGTGCCGGCGGCCGTGGCCAGCAGCCAGTCCGCCGCCCGCGCGGCCAGCGCCTCGGCGTCGGCCGCGATCTCGATGATCGGGCTCGTCACGGGCGATGCCGTGCGGGCCGCGCCGCGCCACGGGCTGCGAACCCGCGGGCTGCCAACGACATTCCAGAGGGGGATTTGCGGCCGCCGGAGCCGGGATCGATCGTCATGGCGGCGATGATATCGCAAAGCGCCGGCCCGTTCGCGACCCGCGTTTCGGCGCCTCGTCGACGCGCATGTGGCGCGTCGTGGCGGGCGCGACCGCCGCCGGGCAGGCCGGCTCAGAGCTGCCGCAGCAGGTGACCGGCGGTGGCGAGCGCCGCACGCTGCGCGCCGGCACCGGGCGCCGCCTCCGCCGCGCCGCCCGACCGGTACGACGGCAGGGACCAGACCTCGAGCAGCAGGCGCCGCTTGTGCCGCGGCACGAGCGCCAGTTCCTCGGCGAAGCCCGGCTCGGCGGCCGTCCTGACGGCAAGCTCGACCGTGGTCGCCCCGCCGAAGGCCGCCAGCGCGATCGCCGGAGCGGCGCCCATGAAGCAGAGGAACCCGTCGGAATCGAGACGGAGCAGGCTCTCCCCGCCCAGGATCCAGCCGGCGCCGGCCGCCACCGCGAGCAGAAGCGTAAATCGGAGAATCGCGACCCCGGTGGCCGCCGCCAGGGTGGAACGCCGCACCCGGGACCTGCCGCAGCCGGCCAGGAAGATTCCGGCCGCCGTCAGCGAGGCGACAGCCATCACCGCCGCGTAGCTTGCCGCGAAGCCGACAAGCACGCCGATCAACCACCGAACAGGAACAGGATCGTGGATCATGCGCCTATCGAGTGTGCCGGCACCTGCGGCGGGATGTGAACAGGCGAATCGCGACCCCGATTTGCCGAAGATCTTCCGGAGAATCCGGGCCGCAGGCCGGCGCGGCTAGGGCCGCTCGGTCGGGGCGGACGCGAATTCCGCCTGCCATTCGAGCGCACCCGCCTTCGTCGCGCCGTAGGTCGCCGCGCCGACCGCCTCGCCGACGGCCGTATGCAACCCGGCAGCCGCCAGCGGCGCTCCGGATACCGGCGCGGCAATGACGATGCAGTCCGTGCCCGTGCCCGAGATGGGCGCGCCGTCGATCGAATGACGCGCTTCCAGGAGGGCGACGGTGCGTGCCTGCGCAACGATGGAAATCGCTTCGAGGAACGCCCCTTCCGTCAGAGGTGCCGAGACGTGCACCAGCGTGTTGATGGTGCCGACCCGCGACCGGACGGGCCGGCGGCTGCCGATCCGTTCGCCGTTTGCCAGGCCGACGGTGGTGAGGCACGTCGCGACGACATCCTCCACCCGGACCTGCTTCGCGTGATGGCGCCCGATGTTCCGCGCCGTCATGAACGCCAGCGCATGGTCGAGCTGGTGCCGGCGCAGCCGGTCCCTCAGAAAGGCCGCGGCGTCGATCTCCGGCGTGAGATCGGCGTTGCGGACTTCAATCCAGGCGACCGTGTCCACGAGGGCGAAGCCGGGATGGAGCAGCGTCCATCCCAGGGTCCGTTGAGCCTCGGGGAACCGAACCGCCAGGTACTCGGGCGCCTGTTCGACCGTATACGGCATGAGGAGCGGCTCCGTCGCGCCCGGCGTTTCCGCCCGGCATTACCCCTCGGTGCGGAGCGGCCGGCGGCGCGACAGGCCGACGGACGTCGCCAGGTACGCCAGGGCCAGGAGCCCGGCCAGGGCGATCGCGTTCACCTTCAGCAGATCGAGGATCACCGGAAGCGAGAAGGCCCCGTCGCTCGCCGGCAGGAGCAGCGTCGTCGCGAGCAGGATCAGTTCGTAGACGGCGAAGGCGGCGGCGAAGGCGATCGCGGTCGCGAACACCGGCCCCGTCTGCAAGGGTTCCCCGCCCACGGCCAGCGCGGCGGCCAGTGCGGCCAGCGCCGCGACGCCGATCGCGACGCCCCAGGCGACGCTGTCGAAAGTCTGCGGATAGTGCAGGAAGCCGTAGCCGATCGCCTGGTTGGCGAGCCAGGCGGCGAGCACGAGCAGGACGGCGTCGCGCCGCGTCATCGTGCGGGCGGCGAGCGTGGCCAGCGCCGCGAAGGGCGTGGCGCAGGCGAAGACCAGGCTGAAGCCGATGCTGGCGCCGGTCAGCAGGACGATCCAGAGCCCGCGCCGCGCGGTGTCGGCGAGCGGGCCGGGATCGGATCGGCCCGGGTTGGGGGGAAGCGGCGGAAGATGCACCATGACACGTCTCCTTGGTTGGGGATCAGAACTTCGCCTTGACGCCGAAGAAGGCCTGGAAGTTGGGGGCCTTGAATCCTTCGGGCTCCTCGTACTGGCGGTCGAGGATGTTTTCGGCGCGCGCGAACAGCTCGACGTCCTTGCGCACGATCCAGCCCACCGTGGCGCGCACCAGCGTGTAGGGCACGGGCTGGACGATCGCGCCGGTGACGACGTTGTAGTCGTAGCGGTTCGACACCTGCTGCAGCTCGGCGCCGACGCGCACGCCCTCCCACGGCCGCACCTCGGCGCGCAGGCCGAACACGTCCTGCGGCCGGCGCACCAGCGGCTGGCCGGAATCGACGTTCCAGGCGTGCGTGTAGGTGTAGTTGAAGAGGAGGTCGAGCCAGCGGTACGGGCTCACCTGCACGAAGACCTCGAAGCCCTTGGCACGCGCGTTGGCGATGTTCTGCAGCGTCGTGTAGGGCGGCGGGCACTGGATCAGGTTGCTGAAGTCGTTGACGAAGTAGGTCACGCCCGCCTTGACCTTGCGCTCGAACATGCCCTGCTCGAAGCCCGCTTCGTAGCCCTTGCTGTATTCGGGCTGCAGGTTGCGGTTGCCGGCGCAGGAGAAGCCCGCGCCGTAGAGCTCGAACAGCGCCGGCGCCTTGAAGGCGGTGCCGTAGGAGGCCTTGAAGCGCGTGTCCGTGGCGCGCACGAGATAGGTGGCGCCCGCCCGCCAGGTCGAGACGGTGCCGAACTGGCTGTGGACGTCCACGCGCCCGCCCAGCGACAGCGTCAGGTCCTCGAAGACGGTGCCGCGCCCCTGGCCGTAGAAGCCGGTCTGCGTCGCGGTTCCCCAGCTCCTGGTGTTGTCGGCGGCGGAATAGAGCCAGGTGCGGTCGTAGTCGATGCCGGCCAGCAGGTTGACCTGCTTCGACACCACGAACTCGTTCTTGAAATCGCCCTGCAGGCGGCGGCCGTTGTAGTAGGCGTTCTGCGTGTAGGGAGACGGGTTCTGGACGCTGGGATAGTCGAGATCGTGGCGCTGGATGTTGCTGTAGCCGATGCCGATCGTCGGCTTCCAGCGATCGTCGAGGAAGCTGCCGTTGAACTGCAGCCGGTTGAAGAGCTGCTGGGTGTATTCGGTCGAATTGGGATCGTAGTAGGTGATCTGGTCGTACTTGAGCTGGGTGTCGATATAGCGGTTGAACAGCGTGAGCTGCGCATTGTCGCCGAGATCGAGGCCCAGCCGCGAGGCGAGCGTGACGTTGCGGTAGGGATCGTTGCCGATGAAGCCGCCGTTGGCCGGCCAGAAGCGCGGCGACACCACCGGCTCGCCGGGCGCGTACAGGCCGGCGGCGGAGATGTTGTAGTTGAAGCGGCCGTCGCTGCCGCGCAGGTAGCCGCCGCTCGTCGTCTGCAGGCGCGTGCCGAGTTCGGTGAAGGCGCCGCCGTTCATCGGCCCGCTGCCGGGCTTGGTCACCATGTTGATGACGCCGCCCATCGCCGCCGAGCCGTAGAGCGTGCTCATGGGCCCGCGCACCACCTCGATGCGGTCGAGGTTCTCGGTCATGAAATGCGCGAGGTCGATGGCGCCGCTGGCGGTCGAGGGATCCATGACGTTCATGCCGTCGATCAGCGTCAGCGTCTGGCTCGCATTGGCGCCGCGCACGAACACCGACGTCTGCGCGCCCGGCCCGCCCGACTGCTGCACCGACACGCCCGGCACGTAGCGCAGCACCTCGGGCGCGGTGCGCAACTGCCGCTCCTCCATCTCCTTGCCGGTGATGACGGTGACGGTGCCCGTGACCTTGTCGATGGGCGTCGGCTCGCGGTCGGCCGTCACCACGGTGTCGGGCAGGATCGGCGCCGTCTCGGTCTGGGCCCGGACCTTGCCGGCCAACGGCAGGAAAACGGAAAGGAAAGCCGCCACGAAGGCGGCCGGGAAAGCGGCCCCAAAAACGGCACGCAGCAACGAACGGATCGGCGTCATGTGACGGTCCCCCAAAGCAGTCCACGCAAATGCGCGTCACCGCTCGGTTGACCGTCCCGCTGGTACTACCCGCCCATCGGAAGAGCGACGCTATCGCCGGCAGGTCTTCTGGCTTGCAGGTCGTCGCTTGCGCCTGTCTTCCCGGACCGGGGTCCAGTGACGTTGCTGGCGTTCGCTCGCTGCTTACAGCTGCGGGTGCAGCTGCCGATTGATCCTCGGGCTTTCGCCTCCGGACGGCACGGCATTCCCTTTTCGCCTCCGGTTAAGGAGGACCGTCGATGGCTGATCGTTACGAAGGAAACGCGGCGCGGTCAATAGCGCGCGTCACAGGCCTCACTTCACCGACGACTGCCACGCCTCGATGGCCGGGAAGCGATGGATGAAGTTCAGAACGTTGAGCGTGAGGTTGTCATGCACCAGCCAGCCGACGCCGATCTCCAGTGCCAGCGCCAGCACGAGCGTCGCGCGCCACGGCAGCAGGCAGGCGAGCGCGAAGCCCGTCATCATCGACACCGTGTCCATCAGCGAGTTGAGGATGCTGTCGCCGACATAGCCGCGCGCCAGCGCCTGCTGGCGATAGGCCTCGATCACCCACGGCGTGTTCTCGGCGATCTCCCACGCGCCTTCGAGGACGACGGCGATCACCAGCCGCAGCAGCACCGGCGCGCGCGACAGCAGCAGGTACAGCAGGCCGTAGAACAGGAAGCCGTGGACGATGTGCGAGAAGGTGTACCAGTCGGTGATCTGTTGGGACATCTGGTCCGACCAGATGTCCCCGACCCAGAAACGGATGGTGTCGCAGGAGCAGATCCACAGCCGGCCCATGCCGCGCAGCACCAGCGCCTGCACCAGCATGAGGCCGACGATCGCGATCGTCGCGCCGCGCACCGACGGCCACGGCCGGCGCGTTCCGAATCGCAGGGTCGACATGGGCTCCGCTCTCTCCGCGCTGCCGGGGTTACTCGATCACTTCGTCCGCCATCGCCACCACGTCCGGCGACAGCGCCACCCCCAGCGCCCGGGCGGCCTTGAGATTGACGACGAACTCGAAGCGGGTCGGCTGCTCGACCGGCAGGTCGGCCGGGTTGGCGCCCTTGAGGATGCGATCGACCAGCATCGCCGTGCGGCGGTAGCGGTCGATCTGGCTGGCGCCATAGAGCATCAGCGCGCCGGCCTCGATGTATTCGCGCAGGCCGCTCATGGTCGGCAGCTGCAGCCTCTTCGCTTCGGCCATCACCTCGTTGCGCAGGCCGACCGCAAGCGGATCCTCGAGCACGAACAGGCTGGTCGCGCCGGCCGCGACAAGCGCATCCATGCGTGCGGGCGTCAGGTCGGCGGGCTTGCGCACCTCGATGCGTTCGAGACGGATGCCGTCGCGGCGCGCGCCCTCCTCCAGTTCCTTGAGCGCCAGCAGCGTATAGGGCGTGGCGGGATTGTAGAGCACGCCGATCACGCGCTGGCCGGGTACGGCCATCTCCAGCAACTGGAGCTGCTTGCTCTTGAGTTCGGCCGACTGGCCGCTCAGCCCGGTGACATTGCCGCCCGGCCGGCCGAGCGTCTGCACCAGGCCGGCGCCGACGGGATCACCGGCGGTCGAGAAGACGATGGGAATGGTCGCGGTCGCCGCGCGCAGCGCCTTGGGCGCCAGCGTGCCCCAGCCCGCCACCAGCACGTCGGGATGCAGCCGCACCAGCTCCGCGGCCAGGGCCGGCAGCCGCGCCGGATCGCCCGCCGCCGTGCGATAGTCAAAAGCGAGGTTGCGGCCCTCGACATAGCCGAGCGCCCGCAGCGGATCGAGCAGCAGCGCCGCCGTCTCGTCGGCCTCGAGCGTTAGGAAGCCGACGCGATAGACCCGTGACTCCGCCCGTGCCGCAACCGGCACCGCCAGGGCGATGCCGCCCGTCCATCCCAGAAATTCGCGCCGCCTCATGGCCCTCCCCGCAGCCGCCAGCATGGCCAGATTCCGCAGCCGAAATCAAACTGTTGGCCGCCGCAATCGTCGAAAGATTGGCTCGCGCTCGCCGCGATGGCGGGTAGACTGACGACCGGCACCGGCCGCCGGTAAAGGAAAAGGATGTCCGCGACCGCGATCGATCCCGCAACGTCCGGCACCGGCGCGCGGCCCTACAGCTACCGCGACGATCCAGCCGTGCCCGCCTTCGCCGACGACCATCCGATCCTGATCTTCGACGGCAAGTGCGTGCTCTGTTCCGGCTTCGCACGCTTCATCCTGCGCACCGACCGGCACCGCTGCTTCCGCCTGCTGGCGGCGCAGACGCCACTCGGCACCGCGCTCTACCGCCACTACGGACTGCATCCGACCGACTACGAGACCAACATCCTGATCGACGCCGGCCGCCTGTGGCAGAAATCCGAAAGCTCGATCCGGGTGTTCGAGATTCTCGGCGCACCGTGGTCGCTGGTCGGCATCGTGCGCGTCCTGCCGCTCGCCCTGCGCGACCGCCTCTACGAGATCGTCGCCCGCAACCGCCTGCGCTGGTTCGGCGAACGCCAGACCTGCTTCCTGCCCACCCCCGCCGACGCCGACCGCTTCCTCGGATGAAGCCCGTTACGGTGACGGCGGGAAGGGCTTGGTGATCGGCGAGAAGGGCTTGAGCTGGGCGGAGACCTCGCCGTTCAGCGTGATGTCGTAGGCATCGACGGCGAGGATCTGGGCGGACGCCGGGTCGAGCCTGGCGAAGTCGACCCAGTAGACGTTGGGGCTGTTGACCGGCATCACGTAGTAGACCCTGTGCGTGAGGTCGACGATGGTGGCCCAGCGCGTCGGCCAGGTGTCCGTCGACTCGCCGCCCGAGGTGTCGACGGCGCCGAACGGCACGGCGACGTTGCTGATGACGCCGGCGAGATGGCCCACCGCCTCGCGGATGTCCGCGGGCTTCGGCAGCGTCTTGAGATACGACGCGGCGCGCACGAAGCGGCTCTTGGGATCGATGTCGCCCGGCATCGACAGGCTGCCGCCGAACAGCTTGTAGCGCTTGAGGTTGGCGAGCTGCTCGTCGAGCGACGGCTCGTTGGTCATCACCGTGACGTCCTTGCCGTGATGGACGACCAGCCGCCCGTCGATGAATTCGAGCACCGCGCTGTCGCCCGACGCGTCCTCGAGGGCGAGATGCACCGGCCATTCGCGCCCGAGCGCTTTGGTCGACACGATGCGCACCTTCTTCAGCCCCTCCAGCGCCTCGGCGACGGTGGCGTAGTTGTCGAGGGCATATTGCCCCCACTGCAGGTTGGAGACGCCCGGCCGCGTGTCGGCGGGTTCGTACGCCGTCCCGTGCAGGTAGAGGATATGGGCGGCGAGGCCGGCCTCGTTCATGCCGTCGCCGGAGCCGGCATCGAACGCGGTCAGCACGGCGCTGGCATATTTCGAGGTCCAGGCCGCGGCGTTGGCCTCGCTGCCGCCGCGGCGGGCGATGCCGCGCGGCAGATAGACGAGGCGCGGCTTCTCGTCGACGTAGAGGTCCCAGGTACGGGCGGCCAGCACCGCCTGCCCGTTGGTGTTCCACAGGACCAGGCTGCAGGCCTCGGCGATCGGCCCCGCCTCGAGCAATGCGGTCGCCGCGGCCACGATGCCGACCGCCGCGGAAATGATCTTCGCCCTCAACGTACGCCTCCCGGGAAACCTGCGCTGCCGTCACTATCGGCCAGCGCCGGCCCGGGCCACCTTGATCCGTGTCAAGGCGTCGCGGACAGGCGTCAGCCGGCGCGGATCACCTCGTTGCCGTAGACCTCGGAGATCTTGGCGTCCTGCTCGGCGGGCGAGAACAGTTCCCATTCGATGCCGTTGACGTCGTGCGTCGAGGAGAAGCCCCGCGCGCTCTCATCCTCGAAGCCGAGATGGCGCAGCTGGCCCGCGCGCTCGGGCATCTGGTTGATCGAGAAGTTGAGCTGGTCGGTGCGGAACAGGGCGTACCGGCCCGGAACGACGGCGGTCGGCCGGACGCCGAGACGGCGGCTGTAGTCGGCGATCGACTCCTGCAGGTCGGCGACGGCGAGCGCGATATGGAAACGGCGCATGGGGTCCTCCTTGCGAATGTGCGCGACGCAAAAGGCCCGACGCCGTAAGCTGGTACAAGTGAGGGAATTATCCTGGTATCGAAATCACCACCCGACGCGCGCGGCATGACCCGCGCCGCCACGGCGCAGAAGCGCGAACTGGGCGACTTCCTGCGTGCCCAGCGCGCCCGCCTGTCGCCGTCGGGCCTCGGCCTGCCGGCCGTCGGGCGCCGCCGCACGCCCGGCCTGCGCCGCGAGGAGGTGGCGCAGCAGTGCGGCATGAGCGTCACCTGGTACACCTGGCTCGAACAGGGCCGCGACGTCTCCGCCTCGCCGCAGGCGCTGGCCGCGCTGGCGCGTGCCCTGCACCTCACGCCGGCCGAGCGGCGCTATCTGTTCGAGCTTGCCGACCGGCGCGATCCCGCCGCCGCCCCCGCGGAAGAAGCGATGGACGTACCGGCGTCGCTTGCCGAGGCGGTGGCATCGGTGAAGGCGCCGGCCTACCTGCTCGATCGCCTGTGGAACGCGCGCGCCTGGAACGATCCAGCACAGCGCCTGTTCGTGGGCTGGCTCGACCGCGA
>JAFEFG010000141.1 GCA_018240685.1 Pseudomonadota bacterium
CGCATGGGCCAGATGCTGATTCGCCAGATCGCGCGCACCGAAGGCTGCAGCCTTGCCGGCGCCAGCGAGGCGCCGGGCGGCAAGGCCACCGGCCGCGATGCGGGCGAAGTCGCAGGCCTCGAAGCCAACGGCGTGAAGATCACCGGAGATAGCGCGGCCGCGATCGGCGCCGCGAACGTCGTGATCGACTTCACGGTGCCCGCCGCGACGGTGGCCCATGCCAGGATCGCGGCGGAGAAGGGCGTCTCGATGGTGATCGGCACGACCGGCCTCGATCCCGGGCAGACCGCCGCCATCCACGACTGCGCCAGGCACGTGCCGATCCTGTGGGCCGCCAACATGTCGCTTGGCATCAATGTCCTGCTGGCGCTGGTCGAGAAGACGGCATCGATGCTGGACCCCAGCTACGACATCGAGATCGTGGAGATGCACCATCGCCACAAGATCGACGCGCCGTCCGGCACCGCGCTGGCGCTCGGCCGCGCGGCGGCGGCGGGCCGCGAGGTCAAGCTGGAGGATGTCTGGCGCAAGAGCCGCGACGGCCACACCGGCGCGCGGCCGGTGGGCGAGATCGGCTTTGCCACGCTGCGCGGCGGCGAGGAGGTCGGGGTCCATACGGTGATGTTCGCGGCAGCGGGCGAGCGGCTGGAACTCAGCCATCGCTCCTTCAGCCGCGAGACCTACGCCTCGGGCGCGGTGCGCGCGGCGCTGTGGCTCAAGGGCAAGAAGCCCGGCCTCTACGGCATGAAAGACGTGCTGGGGCTCTAGGCCTCTTCCTCGCGGTCCCAGCGGTGCACGTAGCGGGGCGAGCGCATCTTCGCCAGCGCGGCTTTCAGCTCCTCGCCGACGCGCTCGCGCTCGTCCGGTCCCAGGAAGCGGCCGAGCAGGACGCGGTTGCCGCGGGAGATCGCCACCAGCCGCTCCTCGCTCTGCTCGATCTTGAGCCAGTAGGCGTCGAGGCGGACTTCCTCACGTTCGCCGTCGGGGGCCACCCGGTCGACGATCAGCGCGCTGTCCGTCAGCGTCAGCGATTCGCTGCGGCGGGCGTCAAAGTAGTTGCGCTGGAACAGCCACCACAGCAGGGCGACGTCGAGCCCCATGAAGCCCATGATCGGCCAGGCGCCGAGGAAATAGGCCGGCAGGCCGATCACGAGGTTGGCCGCGACCACGACGCGCATCAGCCACTTGAACCCCTCCGGCGGCAGGCTGCGATAGGGGCGGAGGGAAACCGCGAAATGGATTGCCGGGGATGAGTCGGCCATGGCGTCACCCTAATGCCTCGGCTAGCGTCCCGCCATGCCCTTGATGAAACCCGCCGAAATCCAGGTTTTCTTCACACGCCTGCGCGAATCCATGCCGGAGCCGGAAACCGAGCTGGAATACGACACCGTCTACCAGCTCCTGGTCGCCGTGGTGCTGTCGGCCCAGGCCACCGATGCCGGGGTCAACCGCGCCACCCGGCCGCTGTTCGAGAAGGTGAAGACCCCGCAGCAGATGCTGGCCCTCGGCGAGAAAAAACTGATCGACTACATCAAGACCATCGGGCTGTTCCGCACCAAGGCCAGGAACGTCATCGCGCTCAGCCAGTTGCTGGTTGAGAAGCACGGCGGCGAGGTGCCGCACAGCCACGAAGCGCTGCAGGAGCTGCCCGGCGTCGGCCGCAAGACCGCCAACGTGGTGATGAACGTCGCCTTCGGCGAGGCGACGATCGCCGTCGACACGCACATCTTCCGGGTTGGCAACCGCACCGGGCTGGCGCCCGGCAAGACGCCGCTCGAGGTCGAGCTCAGGCTGCTCAAGCGGGTGCCGGAGGAGTTCCGTTTGCACGCCCATCACTGGCTGATCCTGCACGGCCGCTACACCTGCAAGGCGCGCAAACCCGAGTGCCCGCGCTGCGTCGTGAACGACATCTGCAAGTTCAAGGCGAAGACGGTCGCCGCCTGACCGGAGGCCGCGCCGCCTCACGCCAGCGCCTGCAGGCCGGCGCGCAGGGCGGCCGGATCGACGTCCTTTAGCTCCTGGTCGACCGCGGCATGCTCGCGCTCCCAGATCGGCATTGCCGCCCGCAGCAGCCGGCGGCCCTCGCGGGTCAGGATGATCCGGCGGCCGCGGCGGTCGTCCGGATCGACCGTCGTCTCCACCAGCCCGCGCCGCTCCAGCGGCTTGAGGGCGGCGGTCAGCGTCGTGCGATCCATGGCAAGCAGCGCCGCCACCGCACCGATCGAGGGCGGCTCGGGCCGGTTGAGCGACATCAGCAGCGAGAACTGGCCGTTGGTCAGCCCGACCGGTCGCAACGCCTCGTCGAAGCGCCGGGCGAGTGCTCGCGCCGCGCGCTGCGCCGCCAGGCACAGGCAGCGATCGTGGACGTACCTGGTGGTTTCGTAGGGAAGGTCAGGCGGCTTTGACATGAGCTATTTATGTTGATATCAACTCTTTTCGTCAAGACCAACCGAGAGGAGGACGCCATGACCTATGTGCAAGGATTCGTCGTCGCTGTCCCGGCCGCGGCCAAGGACGCTTACCTCACGTTGGCTGCCAAGGCGGCACCGCTGTTCAAGGAATTCGGCGCCACCCGCCATGTCGAGGCCTGGGCCGACGACGTGCCGGACGGCAAGGTCACCGATTTCAAGCGAGCGGTGAAGGCGAAGCCCGACGAAGTCGTGGTCTTCTCCTGGATCGAATTTCCCAGCAAGGCCGTGGCCGACGAAGCGCACGGGAAGATCATGAGCGACCCGCGCCTGAAGGAACTGGGCGAGATGCCCTTCGACGGCCAGCGCATGATCGTCGGCGGCTTCACGCCCCTCGTCGAGGAGCGCGGCGCCGGTCGCATGGGCTATGTCGACGGCTATCTGGTGCCGGTCCCCGCCGCCAACAAGGACGCCTATCGCGCCGTGGCCGCCAAAGCCGCGGCGCTGTTCCGGGAGTTCGGCGCCGTGCGCGTGGTCGAGGCTTGGGGCGACGACGTGCCGGACGGCAAGGTCACCGACTACAAGGGCGCCGTGAAGGCCACCGGCGACGAGAAGGTCGTCTATTCCTGGGTCGAATGGCCGTCGAAGCCGGTGCGCGACGCAGGCTGGAAGAAGATGATGGCCGACGAGCGGATGCGCGGCCATCAGATGCCGTTCGACGGCAAGCGCATGATCTACGGCGGCTTCGCGCCCATCCTCGACGCCTAGCGCCTCGACGCCTGGTACCCCCGCTTCACCTCGAAAGGATACGTCATGGCCAAGAACATCGTCTGCCTCTGGTTCGACAAGGATGCCGAGGCTGCGGCCCGCTTCTACGCCGAGACCTTTCCCGACAGCGCGGTAAAGGCCGTCCACCGCGCCCCCAGCGACTATCCGTCGGGCAAGAAGGGCGACGTCATCACGGTCGAGTTCACGGTCGCCGGCGTCCCATGCCTCGGCCTCAACGGCGGCCCCGCCTTCGGGCACAGCGAGGCCTTCTCGTTCCAGATCGCCACCGACGACCAGGCCGAAACCGACCGCTACTGGAACGCCATCGTCGGCAATGGCGGCCAGGAGAGCGCCTGCGGCTGGTGCAAGGACCGCTGGGGCCTCTCGTGGCAGATCACGCCGCGCGCACTGATCGCGGCGATGGCGGCCGGCGGCGACGAAGCCCGGCGCGCGTTCGAGGCGATGATGGGCATGAAGAAAATCGACATCGCCGCGATCGAAGCAGCGCGGCGCGGCTGATCGTCCTCTGCCACAGGCACGAACCTAGGCAGCGTCGGCGACGATAGTGTCGGTTTCGTTGTCGACCACCACCGCCGTCTCGAAATAGCGGACCTCCGGCGGGGCGCCGTAGCGCTCCGCGATATAGGCCTGCCACTGCGGCGTGTAGACCGCCTCGGCGTCGGCCCGGCTCTTCCAGAGATAGACGCCACCGCCGATACGCTTCTCGGCGTCGAACAGGTAGTACTTGCGCACCAGCCCCTTCATGCCGCGGTACTTGGGCGCCGAACCCTTGAAGAGTTCGGCCGCCCCCTTCGCGTCGACGTCGGCCGGCAGCCTGAAGGTCACGATGGCGGTGATCATGCGTCGCCTCCCTGGGGCACTATTTCGGACGGTAGATGTCGGTGCCGTGGTCGAGCATCGGGCGCTTCGTCTCGGCATCGAAATAGGCGAGGCCCCACTCGGCATAGAGCCGGCCGCCCTGCAGGTAGCCGGTCCACGACGTCATCGTCCCGCAGTTGGCCGAACCGTTGCGGGCCTGCATGGCGTAGGAGATGCGATCCCCATCGACCCAGCCGACAATGGGAAAGGCGATGTTGCGGCACTTGTAGTCCGCCAGGTTGCTGGAATAGGTCCCGGTCAGGCGGCCGTCCGGACCGATGGACTGGATCACCAGCTCCGAGCCGTGATCGTTCACCCACCGGGTCTGGGGCGCGAGCGACTGGGCGCCAGCCGACATCGGCAGGACAAGGAGGGCAAGGGCGTATGGGGTGGGCCATCTCATCGGGTACGATTCCTGCGGCAGTGTTCGAGAATCTAAACCGTCGCGCGTGCTTCACGCACCCGCCACAGCAGCACG
Source organism: Pseudomonadota bacterium (assembly GCA_018240685.1). Lineage (GTDB taxonomy): Bacteria > Pseudomonadota > Alphaproteobacteria > Reyranellales > Reyranellaceae > Reyranella. The sequence continues at coordinate 4,534 of JAFEFG010000141.1, forward strand.
AAACCTAGCACCAGGAACACCAGCACGCACGCCACGCCCAGCCGCGTGGAGTGCGTGGCCGCCGTCACGATGCCGATGGCGAGCGGCGCCATCCAGGCGGTGGCGCGGCCCGACAGCGCGAACAGGCCGTAGAACTCGCCGCTCATGCCCGGCGGCGCGAGGCGGCCGATCAGCGTGCGGCTGGCCGCCTGCATCGGCCCCATGCAGAAGCCCAGCAGAAGCGCGAAGGCCATGAACGTCTGCTCCTGCGCCGAGCCGAACAGACCGCGCGTCGCCACGAGCGGCTCGACCGGCACCACGAACAGGATGCGGTCGGCCGTCACGCCGACGATGCCGACCGTCGCCACGATCACGCCGAAAGTGGCGAACTGCACGGTGCGCCGGCTGCCCAGCCAGTCGTCGAGCCGGCCGCCCAGGAAGGCGCCGGGAATGGCGAAGACGGTGAGGATGATGCCGAAGATGCCGAGCGTGGTCGTGCTCCAGCCGAAGGTGGCCGAGGCATAGACGCCGCCGAAGGCGATGATCGCCGCCAGGCCGTCGTTGTAGAGCATGAAGGCGAGCAGGAAGACGAGCACGTTGCGGTAGCTGCGGAGCTTCCTCACCGTCGCCAGCAGCGAGCGGCCGGCCTCCCGCACGCATTGCCGCAGCGGCAGGCGACGCGCGGCCGGACGGTCGGGCGTGAACAGGAACATCGGAGCCACGAACACGATCAGCCACAGCGCCGAGGCCGGTCCCGTCAGCCGCTCCAGTTCGTGGCTGGCCGCATCGAGGCCGAACAGCGGCCGGTCGTTGGTCGGCGCGAGCCCGAACAGCGCCGGCAGGCTCACCGCCAGCACGATGAAGAGCGCGATCAGGCCGCCGACATAGCCCAGCCCCCAGCCGAAGCCGCTCAGCCGGCCCATGCGGTCGGGCCGCACGATGTCGGGGAGCTGCGCGTTGTTGAACACGATCGACGTCTCCGCCCCCACAGTGGCGACGATGACCGCCCAGCCGATCGGCGCGGCGAGATCGGGCCGGTGCGGATAGGCCCACCACAGCGCTGCACAGCCCGCCGCCAGCAGGAGCTGGAAGACGAAGACGTAGGGTTTGCGCCGCCCGCCGGCATCGGCCATGGCGCCCAGGAACGGGCTCAGCACGGCGATGATGAGGCCCGCCGTCGATTGCGTGAAGGCCCAGGCGCTCTGCCCCGCCACCGCATCGCCGATCATCACGTTGGCGAAGTAGGGTGCGAAGATGAAGGTGGTGACGACGGTGAAGAAGGGCTGGTTGGCCCAGTCGAACAGGGCCCAGGAGACCTGGCCCAGCGTCGACGCTTCGGCCGCGGGCGCCCTCATGCGCCACCGCCCTGACGGAGTCCGGGCGCGCACCCGCGCCGCCGCGGCAGCTGCCAGAGGGCGTCGCGGTTGGTGGGCGAGAAGACCTTCTCCATCGCCGCCTGCCAGGGCAGCCAGAGCTGCGCGATGTGTTCGGCGGGATCGAGCGTCGCCGCCACTGTCCGGTCGACCTCGAAGCCGAACACGTGTTCGGTGTTGTGCGTCACGCCGGGAGCATAGCGCGCCCGCCATTGCGGCCAGATTTCATAGCGGTTGGTGAGCCGCCAGTCGGTCAGCGTGCCGGCCACGAGCCCGGTCTCCTCCCGCAGCTCGCGCCGCGCCGTGGCGGCGAAATCAGGATCGTCCAGCTCGCGCGAGCCGGTCACCGACTGCCAGAAGCCGGGCTGGGCCGCCCGTTCGAGCAGCAGCACTTCGAGGGCCGGCGTGTGGACCACCACCAGCACCGATTCCGGGATCTTGAACGTCATCGGCGGCAGCATAGCGACCCTGCCGGCCGCGTCATTGACTCCCCGCCGCCCCCGGCTATGGTCCGGCGGCTTTTTCCGGGGGAACCATGAGCAGAGAGCTTCAGACCACCATCGACGCCGCCTGGGAGGCGCGCGACGGCATCAACAGCGCCACCAAGGGCGCGGTGCGCGACGCGGTCGAGGCCGCCATCGCCGGCCTCGACGACGGCACCTTCCGCACCGCCGAGAAGGTGGGCGGCGAATGGATGGTGAACCAGTGGCTGAAGAAGGCCGTGCTGCTTTCCTTCCGCCTCACCGACTCGGTGCCGATGGACGGCGGCGCCAGCTTCCCCGGTCTCGGCGCCGCGCCGTGGTTCGACAAGGTGCCGCTCAAGACCACCGGCTGGGACGCCGCCCGCTTCGCCAAGGCCGGCTTCCGCGCCGTGCCGGGCTCGATCGTGCGCCGCGGCTCCTACATCGCGCCGTCGGTGGTGCTGATGCCCTCCTTCGTCAATCTCGGCGCCTATGTCGACACCGGCACCATGGTCGATACCTGGGCCACGGTCGGCTCGTGCGCGCAGATCGGCAAGAACTGCCACCTCTCCGGCGGCGTCGGCATCGGCGGCGTGCTGGAGCCGCTGCAGGCCAACCCGGTCATCATCGAGGACAACTGCTTCATCGGCGCGCGCTCGGAAGTCGTCGAGGGCGTGATCGTCGGCACCGGCGCGGTGCTGTCGATGGGCGTGTTCATCTCGGCCACCACCAAGGTGGTGGACCGCGCCACCGGCCAGATCCATGTCGGCAAGGTGCCGCCCTATTCGGTGGTGGTGCCCGGCAATATCGGCGGCGGCCCCGACCGGCCCTCGACTTACTGCGCCGTGATCGTGAAGACCGTCGACGAGCGCACGCGCTCCAAGACCTCGATCAACGACCTGCTGCGCGACTGACTTCGTCGCGCCCTTTCCGTCCGTGGAAAGGGCATTGCTTCTCGCGAGAAAATTCGTCTCGCGAGAGGTGGCGCGCGAGAGAAGGCAGATCATGTTGCTATTCTACGCCTGCGTGCGATCGCTCCCCATTATGGTAGCCAACGCCCTTTCGGCGCTCCGCACGGCTTTGGACTTTCTGGCTTGCCAAAGACCGCGAGCCGTGGATCGCCATTAAATAAATGGACGAATAATGGACCGAGCCTCGCGGACGAAGGAAAGCGAGGCGTCGAGCCGATGCGACAGACAGAGCTCATCGCGCCGATTATAGGGCCGAGCGTGAGCTGATCGCGATTCCGGCCGCTACCCAAGGGATAGATGCCGCTGCCACTCCGGCCGCGCCCTGATCTCCTTCGCCTCCTTGGCCAGGATCTTCGCCACGCGCTCGGGCGCGAAGCCGATATCGAGCAGGCCGATGGCCGAGTTGGCGACCTCGCGGTATTCGGCGATCCGGCCGTCGCGCAGCTGCAGGATCGACACGCCGTCGAAGCCGACGCGCCGTCCCTTGGCCTCGGGCAGGGTCGAGACGTAGCTGAAGGTGTAGTAGGCGTAGAGCGTGCGGCCGTCGCTGACGGGCCGGAACATCTCCCAGCGGAAGTCCTTCGCGGTCCTGTAGAACCAATCGTCGATCATGGCGGCGATCTTCGCGCGGCCCTCGAAGGGGCCGTAGAAGACGTCGTGATAGACGCCGTCCTCGGTGAAGAGGGCGGCGAAGGCCGTGCCATCGCGGCGCTCGACGGCGGCGCAGAATTCCTTCAGCAGGTCGGTCGGGCCCATTCTCGTTCCTCCGTTCTGCCGTCATCATGCCGGCTCGCGACGCGGCGGGAAACGGTCCCGGCGTGACGGATCGCCTGGAGGAAAGCCCCGCATGATTTCCAAGCGTACCCTGCTGATGTCGTTCGGCGCACTGGTCTGCCTGCCCGCGGGCCGGCGCGCCCGCGCCGACGCACCGTCGCCCGCGCCGCCGTCCTCCTCAACGCCGTCGCCAGCCCCGCGCCTGTCGTCCTCGGTCCTGTCGCGCGAGCAGCATGAGCGGTTCATGCGGCTGGCGATCGAGCAGGGGCGGAAGAATCCCTACTATCCGTTCGGCGCGGTGATCGTGGAACCGCAGACCGGCGCCGTGGTCGCGGAGGGCACCAACAATGCGCGGGAGAATCCGACGCTGCATGGCGAGATCGTCTGCATCAACGATTACGTCAGCCGGCACGGCAATCGCGGCTGGGGGTCGAAGATCCTCTACTCGACGGCCGAGCCGTGCCCGATGTGCATGACCGCCCTCATCTTCGCCCACATCGGCGGCGTGGTGTACGCGACCTCCGCCTTCGACGGCCAGAAGAAGGCCGGCATGGACCCGATCAAGATCTCGGCGCAGGACATCGTGGATGCAACGCCATTCACCAGGCCGTTCCTGCTGGGCGGCATCCTGAGCGCCGAGACCGACCGCATGTTCCTCGACCGCAAGCGGCATTGAGGGTGCGTGGGGTTCGCAGCGCCCCATTCGGGGTTCCTGCGGCACCGCGAGAACGGCTAGATTGCGCGACCGGGGGAGAGGAGATTCGGCATGGGTTTCTGGATCGTCATCGGCATCGTGGTCGTGATCGCGCTGTGGGCGATCGCGACCTACAACGGGCTGGTCGGCAGCCGCAACCAGGCGCAGACGGCGTGGAGCCAGATCGACGTGCAGCTCAAGCGCCGGCACGATCTCATCCCCAACCTGGTGCAGGTGGTGAAGGACGCCATGGGCTACGAGCAGGAGACGCTCACCAAGGTGATCCAGGCCCGCAACGCCGCGGCCGCCGCGTCGGGGCCGGCGCAGGCCGGACCGGCCGAGGCGGCGCTGAGCCAGGCCACGCGCGGCCTGATGGGGCTGGTCGAGAGCTATCCGCAGCTCAAGGCGAACGAGAACGTGAAGCAGCTCCAGGAGGAGCTGGCGAGCACGGAGAACAAGATCGCCTTCGCGCGCCAGTTCTACAACGACTCGGTCAATTCCTATAACAACCGGCGGCAGAGCTTCCCGGCCGTGCTGGCGGCGGCGTCGCTGGGCTTCGGCCCGATGGATCTCTTCAGCATGCCCGAGACCGAGCGCGAGGTGCCCAAGGTCGCGTTGCGCTAGCCATGGCCGCCACGACCGATTTCGTCGCCGCGCAGGCGGCGAACCGGCGCAAGACGACCCTGCTGCTGATCGTGCTCACGATCCTGGCGGCGACCACGGGCTATGTCGTCGGCTGGCTGCTGGAGGGCGAAGCGACCGACCAGGTACCGCGGCTGAGCCAGGTGGGCCTGATCGGCGCCCTGCTGATGGCGGCGGCCAGCATCGTCTGGAGCCTGGTCTCGCTCGCCTTCGGCGACAGCATGGTGCTGGACCTCGCCGAGGCGAAGCCGATCGAGAAGCAGGACGCGCCGCAGCTCTACAACGTGGTCGAGGAGATGTCGCTGGCGGCCGGCGTGCCGATGCCGCGCGTGATGGTCCTGGAGACGGAGACCCTGAATGCGCTCGCCACCGGGACCACGCCGGAGCGCGGCACCATCGCCGTCACGCGCGGGTTGCTTGAGAAGATGAACCGCGACGAGCTGCAGGGCGTGGTGGCCCACGAGATGGCGCACCTCGCCAACCTCGACACCCGCTACATGGTCGTGGTCGGCGTCACCGTGGGGCTGATCGCCTTCGTCTGCGACCTGATCCTGCGCGGCATGAGCTGGGGCAGTTCCTCTGGCGGCAGTAGCAGCAGCAGCGACCGCAAGGGTTCGAGCGGCGTGGGCCTGCTGGTCATCCTGCTGGTCGTGGTCGCGATCCTCGCCCCGATCGCCGCCTATGCCGTCCAGATGGCCGTCTCGCGCCAGCGCGAGTATCTCGCCGACGCCACCTCGGTCCAGTTCACCCGCAACCCCAACGGCCTGATCTCCGCCCTCACCAAGCTCGCCGAGGCGGCCGGCCCGTTTCCCGGGGCGAGCCGGGCCACCCAGCATCTGTTCATCGTGAACCCGGTCAAGCCGATGACGATGAAGACCCCGGCGTTCCTGGCCACGCATCCCGACATCGCCGACCGCATCGCCCGGTTGCGCAACCTTGGTGGTTAATCGTTGACTCCCGGGGTTTCGTGTTCTGTATACGGAACCTCATGCGCCCCATCGTACCCGAGCCCGACCTCAGCGAGCGGATCCATGATGCCGTTCTCGAGGCCATCTGCTCGGGGGAACTGAAGGCGGGCGCCCGCATCACCCAGGAAGAACTCGCCAACAAGTTCGGCGTCTCGCGCCAGCCGGTGCTGCAGGCCATGATGCTGCTGCGCCGCGAAGGGTTCCTGGTCGACGCCGGCCGCAAGGGCGTGTGCGTGGCGCCGCTCGATGCCGAGAAGGCCAACAACCTCTATATCGTGCGCGGCGCGCTCGACGGCGCCGCCGCCCGGCTGGCCGCCCCGCGCTACACGCGCGACCTTGCCTATCGCGGCCGGCTGCTGCTCGATGTCGGCCGGCGCGCCGTCGCCCGCGGCTACATCCCCTCGGTGATCGAGGCCGACATCGACTTCCACCTGTTCATCTACGAGGCCTCGGGCAATCCGCTGATCTCCGAGACGGCGCAGCCGCACTGGCAGCACCTGCGCCGGGTGATGGCGGCCGTGCTGAGCGAGGACGACCTGCGCGTGAGCGTGTGGGACGAGCACGAGGCCATCCTGAAGGCCCTGGAGGCCGGCGACCCGGCCGGGGCCGAAGCGCTGTCGCGGCGCCATGCCGAGCAGATGTCGGACCTGCTGACCGGACGGTTGAAGGCGGTGATCTCACGCGCCGCCTGAGCGGACGACGCCGACGGCAAAACGACAAGAAGTAAGCCGGCACAAAGCCGGAAAGAACGCAAAGGCACAGGAGGAACGCCATGAAGCTGACGGCCGAGCAGCTCAAGCAATTCGACGAGGAAGGCTATCTGTTCTTCCCGAACTACTTCTCGCCCGAGGAAACGCAGATCCTGAAGGCGGAGATCCCCGGCGTGTTCCAGCAGCGCCGCGAGGAGAACGTGCGCGAGAAGAGCGGCGACGTGGTGCGCACCGCCTTCGCCGTACACACCTACAATCCGGTGTTCGAGGCGCTGGTGCATCATCCGCGCTTCGTCGAGCCGGCCGAGCAGATGCTGGG
>JAFEFG010000142.1 GCA_018240685.1 Pseudomonadota bacterium
AGACCGTGACCACCAGCCAGCTCAGGCCCGCGGCGACGATCAGGCGGGCCGTGACCGCCACCGACGGCCACAGCACATGTCCCGCGCCCTGGCCGGCAAAGGAGATGACGAAGCTGAAGCCGAACAGGCCGTAGGCGATACCGACGATCCGCAGATAGGTGGTGGCGGGTGCCAGCACCTGCGGATCGGTGGTGAAGAGATGCAGCCACAGGGACGGGGCGAGGGCGGCGACGAGACCGATGGTCCCGGTGATGCCGACGCCGATCAGGCCGCCGATCCAGGCGATGCGCCGGGCGCGCGCGCCCTGGCCGGCGCCGATATTGACCCCGACCATGGTCAGCAGGGCGGAGGAAAGCCCGAACAGGATTGGGATCATCACATAGTCCAGCCGCGAGGCGATGCCGTAGCCGGCCAGCGCCGCGGTCCCGAACAGCCCGATCGCGCCCGTGACCAGGATGACGCTGAGATTGGTCTGCAGCGCATTGACGGCCGTCGGCAGGCCGATCCTGAGAATGTCCGCGAACAGCCGCCACTGCAGCGGCGCGAGGCGCAGCGTCAGCCCCGAACGTCCCGACCGCATGTAATAGAGGAGCACCACCAGCGCTGCCGTGTAGTAGGTGCCGAAGGCAATACCGCCGCCCGCGATGCCGAGTCGCGGGATCGGCCCGAAACCGAAGATGAGAGCGGGCGAGGCGGGGATCATCACGATCGCACCCGCGAGGACCACCAGCGCCGGGACCTTGACGTTGCCCGAACCGCGCAGCGCCGTCGTCAGGAGGTTCACCACCCAGACGGCGATCGCACCGGCGAACAGCCAGTCGGAGTAGGTCACGGCGGCGCGCAACGAGTCGCCTCGTCCGCCGAGCGCCGCGTAGAGCACGGGGCCGCCCCACAGGGCTGCGACCATGAACAAGGCACCGAAGATCACGCCCAGCACGATGGCGTGGAAGACGAGCGCGTCCGCATCGTCGTGCCGGCCGGCGCCGATGGCACGCGCCACGGCCGATGCCACGCCACTGCCGATCCCGCCATTCGACATGGTGGTCATGAGCATGAAGATCGGAAACACCAGCGCGACGCCGGCAAGCGCATCGGTTCCCAGGAAGCCGATGTAGTAGGTCTCGGCGATGCCCACTGCCGTCTGAGCCACCAGGACACCGATCGTCGGCAGCGCGAGCCGCAGCAGGGTCGGCACAATCGGCCCCTGCACCATGAGGGTGCGTGCCTGTGCCTTGCGCTCGTCAGCCGTCAGGCGCGCGTCGGACATCGTCCGGCGGACTTCCTCGGCGTCATCGATGGGGCGGGCAATCGCAGCGGCGTCGGACATGGCGACCTCCCCGTACGGAAAGGGCCGTCGTACGGATGACAGGTTTCATGATGGAACCAGTTGGACCCTAGCTTAGGGCTGTTCTATTATGCAACTGCTTTTGCACGAGGTTATCTCATGCGACGGAAGAGCCTTGCGGGGGCGGTCTGTCCCATTGCCCGGTCGCTCGACGTGATCGGCGACTGGTGGTCGCTGCTGATCGTGCGCGATGCGCTGCGGGGGATGCGCCGCTTCAGCGAGTTCCAGAAGAGCCTGGGCGTCTCGAAGAACATCCTCACGCAGCGTCTGCGGACGCTCGTGGCGCAGGGGATCCTCGAACTCGCCCCCGCTACGGACGGCAGCGCCTATCGCGAGTATGTGCTGACGGCCAAGGGCAGGGATCTGTTCCACGTCCTCGTTGCCCTCGGCCAATGGGGGCAGGAGCATCTCGACCCGCCGGCAGGCAGTCGCCTGACCATGGTCGACCGCGCGCGCGGCGAACCGTTGCGAAGGCTCGAACTGCGCGCACGGGACGGCCGGGTGCTCGGCCCGGGCGACACGATCATGACGAAGATCGCCTGACGCGTCCGCTCTTCCACGCGAAACGACAGGCCATCGGTCCGCGCTTCGTGCTGGTGTGCCCTTCGTACGACGCTAGACTACCGCGCTCCGAACAAGACAGGGCAAAGCTCAGCTTCCATGACCGATTGGCGCGACGACATCTTTGCGGTCCTGCAGGACCACGACATCAAGCAAGTCTATCATGTTCCCGATGCCGGCCATTCGCGCCTGATCGAGGCATGCCAGAAATCGAACTCGATCCGCACGCTTGCGCTGACGACCGAGGAAGAGGGGCTGGGCCTTGCCGCTGGTGCGTGGCTGGGCGGCCAGCGCTCCGTGCTGCTGATGCAGAGTTCCGGTGTCGGCAACACCATCAACCTGATGGGCCTGACGAAGACGCTCCGCTTTCCGTTCCTGACGCTGATCACGATGCGCGGCGACTACGGCGAGTTCAATTCCTGGCAGTACCCGATGGGGCAAGGCACACCCAAGGTCCTCGAGGCGATGGGCGTGCTGCTCTATTCGGTCGACACCGCCTCGGAGGTGAAGGCGACCGTCGACGCCGCCGCGCGCACGGCCTTCAACGGCGGCCAGGCAGTGGCCGTGCTGCTGCGCCAGAAGCTGATCGGCATCAAGACCTTTGGGAAGAAGTGACATGAGCAAAGCCACGATCCAGCGCCGGCCGCTGGTGAAGAAGCTCCTCGGGGGCGCCGACGACAACCTGCTGGTGATCGCGGGCCTCGGCTCCTCGAACTGGGACATCACCAACGCCGGCGACCGCCCGCTCAACATGCCGCTGTGGGGCGCCATGGGCGCCACCGTAAGCATGGGTCTCGGCCTCGCGCTCGCGCAGCCTGCCAAGCGCGTGCTGGTCATCACCGGCGACGGCGACATGCTGATGGGCATGGGCTCGCTCGCCACCGTGGCCGCGCAGCAGCCGGAGAACCTCGCCATCGTCGTGCTGGACAACGGGAAGTTCGGCGAGACGGGCAACCAGGCGACGCACACCTCGCCGCGCAACAACGGCCCGACCGACTCCGGCGCCGGCACCGATCTCGCCCTGATCGCCAAAGGCTGCGGCATCGCCGACAGTGCGATCGTGCGCAGCGACAGCGAGATCGCCCAGCTCGTGAAGGACGCGCGCAGCAAGCCGGGGCCGGTCTTCCGCGTGGTCAAGGTCATGGTCGAGAAACTCGAATTCGTGATGCCGCCCCAGGACGGTGCCCATCTCAAGGACCGTTTCCGCCAAGCACTGCTGGGCCATTCGTGATGGCCTACGCACCGTTTCCCCTGATCGATCTCACCGGTGATCCGCGCGAGCGCGGCCGCCAGCACGGCAAGGCGGTGCCGGACCGCATCAAGCGCGGTATCGCGATGTACGCCGAATCGCTCCTGGCCAGCGGCGTCGCCTGGAAGGACCTCGAGCGCCGCGCCGACGCGCTGGTGCCGACGATCGAAAAATTCGATCCGGCCTATGTCGAGGAGATGCGCGGCATCGCCGAGGGATCGGGCCAGCCCTTCGCGGGCGTCGTGCTCATGAACGCTCGGACCGAGATGGTCGTCGCCGCGCGCAAGCAGCATCTGGAGAAGCACTTCCCCGACGGCTGCACGGCCGCTCTGGCGTTGCCGCCGGCAAGCGCCGATGGCGTCGTGCTGCACGGCCAGAACTGGGACTGGCGTGCCGAATGCGCCGAGACCGGCGTGGTGCTGCGCATCCGCCGCGACGACGGGCCGAACATCCTGACCTTCACCGAGGCGGGCGGCCTCGCCCGCTCGGGCCTCAATTCCGCGGGCATCGGCCTTACCGCCAACGCGCTGGAATGCGATCGCGACTACCAGCGCGGATCCGGCGTGCCGCTGCCCTTCATCCGCCGCAAGGTGCTGGAAAGCGCCTATCTCGCCGAAGCCGTTCGCACGATCTTCTCGACGCCGCGGCTGGGCTCCAACCACATGGCGGTCAGTCATTGCGGGGGCGAGGCGTTCGGCTTCGAATGCGCGCCCGACGAGACCTTCTGGGTCGCACCGGACGACGGTCTCTATGTCCACGCCAATCACTGGATCGCCGACTCGGCGCGGGCGAAGGTGAAGGATACCGGCCTCGCCGAAACGCCGTGCTCGATCTACCGTGACAGGCGCGTGCGCGAGCAGCTTTCGCCCAAGCGCGGCAAGCTCACGCTCGAGGATTTCCGCCAGGCCTTCTTCGACGACTACGCATCGCCGTGGTCGGTGTGCCGTCCGCCGCGGCCGAACAACCGCGGTGCCATGGTCGCCACCTCGGCGATGATCCTGATGCGGCCCGGCGACGGCCATCTCGAAGCCTGTCCCATGCCGGCGCTCAACCGTGACTTCACGACGTACACGTTGACCCCCGACGTCACCGCCCAACGCGCGGCAGCAGCAGCGGAGTGATCCATGACCGACGCGACCCCGGCTCCCCAGTTTCGCGGCCGTATCTACGGTGACATCACCGAGACCATGGGCGCCACGCCCCTCGTGCGTCTCAACCGGCTGCCAAAGGAAGCCGGCGCCAAGGCCGAGATCCTGGCCAAGCTCGAATTCTTCAATCCGATGTCGTCGGTGAAGGATCGCATCGGCGTGGCGATGATCGATGCGGCCGAGAAGGCAGGCAAGATCAAGCCGGGCGTCAGCACCATCGTCGAGCCCACGTCGGGCAATACCGGCATCGGGCTTGCCTTCGTGGCCGCAGCGCGCGGTTACAAGATGATCCTCACCATGCCGGAATCGATGTCGGTCGAGCGGCGCAAGATGCTGCGGTTCCTGGGCGCGCGGCTGGAGCTGACGCCGCGCGAGAAGGGCATGAAGGGCGCGATCGCGCGCGCCGAGGAGCTTCTCAAGGAAGTGCCCGACAGCTTCATGCCGCAACAGTTCCAGAATCCCGCCAATCCCGAGGTGCACGTGCGCACCACGGCCGAGGAGATCCTGAGCGACACCGGCGGCAAGGTCGATATCTTCGTCGCCGGCGTCGGCACCGGCGGCACGGTCACCGGCGTTGGCCAGGTCCTGAAGGCCAAGGTGCCTTCGGCCAAGGTGATCGCGGTCGAGCCGGAGGCAAGCCCTGTCCTGTCGGGCGGCCAGCCCTCGCCGCATCCCATCCAGGGCATCGGCGCCGGCTTCGTGCCGGACATCCTCGATCGCAAGGTGATCGACGAGGTCGTCAAGGTGGCCAACGAAGCCGCCTTCAAGACCGCACGCGCCATGGCCGCCGAGGAAGGCATTCCCATCGGCATCTCCGGCGGCGCCGCCGTTTCGGCCGCGCTGCAGGTGGGCGCGCGGCCGGAGAATGCCGGCAAGCGCATCGTCGTCATCGTGCCCGACTTCGCCGAACGCTACCTGTCGACGCCGCTGTTCGAGGGGCTGGACTGATCGCGCTACGCGACGGAGGCGGTCAGCCCGGATACCAGCCGGGCTTGCGCTTTTCCTTGAAGCTCGCGAGGCCTTCGGTCGCTTCGGCCATCTGGCGCGTGCGCGCATGTTCCTGGATCAGGTCGCGCAGCTCGCCGTCGTCGATGAAGGCGTCGGCGGCGGCCAGCGTGCGCAACTTGGTGGCTGTCGTCGCTGCGGGCGCGTTCATGAGGATGGCGTCGACGATCTTGTCGCCGGTCGCGCGCAGCGACGCGGGCAGGCAGACTTCGTGGACGAACCCGATGCGTCGCGCCTCGGCGGCGCCGAAACGCTCGCCGGTCAGGGCATAGCGGCGCACCTGGCGCACACCCATCGCGCGGCAAAGCTGCGGCAGGATGATGCCGGCCATGAGCCCCCAGCGCGTCTCGCTGATCGAGAAGATCGCGTCCTCGCTCGCCACGACGATGTCGCAGGCGGCGACGATGCCGGTTCCGCCGCCGAAGCAGCCGCCCTGGACCAGGGCGAGCGTCGGCACCGGGCAGGTATCGAGCCGGCGGATCGCTTCCGCGGTGAGCCGGCTCACCTCGTCGTTCTCCTGCGGCGACTGCTTGGCGACGGCGTTGATCCAGGCGAGGTCGGCGCCGGCCTGGAAGTGCTTGCCGTTTCCGGTGACGACCACGACGCGCAGGTCCTGCTCGCGGCCGAGGGCGTCCATCGCGGCATGAAGGCCTGCGATCATGTCGCCGTTGTAGGCGTTGTTCACGGTCGGCCGGTTGAGCGTGACCGTGGCCACGCCCCTTCCGTCGACCTTCCAGAGCACCGTGTCGTTCACCTCAGTCCCCCTTGAGATAGCTGTCCTTGAGCGCGATCTTGCCGTCGCGCAGTTCATAGAGGTCGATGCCGTAGCGATCGAAAGCGTGCCCCTGCGCATCGATGCCGGTGACGCGGAAGGTGCCGAACAGCTTGTCGCCGGCGCGATGGATGCGGGCTTCCGAGAAGCGCGCTTCGCGGTGGGCCTGGCTCTTGTCGGCGAAATAGCCGCGCAGCGCGTCCTTGCCTTTCAGCACACGGCCCGACGGCTGTCCGCCCGCGGCGAGGCGCCATTCGAAATCGTCGGTCACGCAGGCGGCGATCTCCTCCACGTCGGCCTTGTTGAAGGCCTTGCCGAAGCGGCGGAACAGATCGTCGATGGCGTCTGCCATGGGCTTTCTCCTTGCTGGCTCGTCGTCGACTGCAAAAAACGGCGTACGGTAACGTTCGCGGGGGATCGGATCACCCCTCGCGTTTCGCACGGCGCAGAGGCTGGCTCTCCGGCGCCCTGTCGACCGCCGCCTCCGTCGGCGGGCGGCTCCCCGCGCCTGCGGGATGGACCGGCGGCGCGTGTCGCGCCTAGACTTGCCGACCAGCGGAGAGATCCTCGGATGCGCGAATTCCACAGGGTTGCGGGCGTTTTCCTGGCGTGGGCCGTTGCGGCCCTGTCGTTGCCTGCGGCCTCGGCGGCCGGCGCGACGCTCGATACCGTGAAACAGCGAGGCGAGCTCGTCTGCGGCGTCAACGGCGCGCTGCCGGGCTTTTCGTTCTTCAACGCGGTGAAGGAATGGGAAGGGCTCGACGTCGACCTCTGTCGCGCCGTCGCCGCGGCGGTGCTGGGCAGTGCGACCAAGGTCAAGTTCGTGCCGCTGGAGCCCAAGCAGCGCTTCGATGCGCTCCGCTCGGGGGCCATCGACATGCTCGCGGCCAACGCCACGCTGACCCTGCAGCGGGAGACGGCGGAGCTGCAGTTCGCGGTCGCCAACTACTACGACGGGCAGGCCTTCGTCGTCGCCAAGAAGCTCGAGATCAAGAACTTGACGAGCCTGCGCGGCGGCTCGGTCTGTACCGTCAAGGGAACGACGCACGAGGCCAACATGGAGGCCTGGTTCCGCGAGCGCCATCTCCTGGTGACGCCGGTGCGCTTCGACAACCAGGACGCCATGTACGATGCCTTCCTCGCCGGCCGCTGCACGGCTGTCACGCAGGACGCGACCGCGCTTGCCGCCTCGATCGTGCGCCGGGGCAAGGCCGCCGACTACATGATGCTGCCGGAGGTCATCTCCAAGGAGCCGCTCGGCCCCTATGTGCGCCGCGGCGACGAAGCCTGGCTCGATGTCGTCCGCTGGACCCAGTATGCGATGATCGAGGCCGAGGAACTCGACCTCACCCGGGAGAATGTCGACCGGCAGTTCACCCAGTCGAGCGATCCCGCGGTGCGGCGCCTGCTGGGCCTCACGCCGGGCAACGGCAAGGCGCTGGGGCTCGACGAGAAGTGGGCCTACAACGTCATCGGCCAGGTCGGGAACTACGGCGAAAGCTACGAGCGCAACCTCGGCATGCGTTCCCCGCTGAGGCTGGCGCGCGGCATAAACGCCCTCTGGACCAAGGGCGGGCTGATGTACGCCCTGCCGCTGCGCTAGGGGCAGCCCTCTTCCAGCCGCTGTGCTGCGACGGCCGGCAGGCCATCGCCGATTGACTTTTTGGGCGCCTCCTCGCCTGATTCGAGCAACGAATCGATAAGGCATCGGGAGGAACCATGAAGCTGGGCGTGCTCCAGTTCTTCAGCTGGCCTGGCCGCCATGGGCCGCTGGAAGAAGTCTATGCCCGTGCGCTCGAGCGCATCGAGATCATGGATCGCGGCGGCTTCGACGCGGTGTGGCTCGCCGAGCATCATTTCACGACCTTCAGCGTCTGCCCCTCGGTGCACATGCTGGGCGTGCTGGCGGCGGCGCGCACCAGGCGCCTGCGCATCGGCACGGCGGTGTCGCTCGCCGCGCTCTACCATCCGCTGCGGCTGGCCGAGGAAGTGGCGCTGCTCGACATGCTGTCGGGCGGCCGGGTGAACTGGGGCGCCGGCCGCGGTTTCGCCCATTCGGAGTTCGAGGCCTTCGGCGTGCCGCCGGAGGAAAGCGCCGAGCGCTTCCGCGAAGCCGTCGAGATCGTGCTGAAGGCCTGGACCGAGGAGACGCTGACCTACCGGGGCAACCACTTCACGTTCGAAGGCATCGAGGTGCTGCCCAAGCCGCTGCAGCAGCCGCATCCGCCGGTCTGGATGGCGGCGACATCGGAGCCAGCGATCGAGTGGGCGGCCGGCCGCGGCTTCTCCATCCTGATGGACCCGCACGCCACGGTCGAGGAACTCGGCCGCAAGCGCCGCTTCTATTCCGCCAAGCTCGCGGCGGCGGGCTTTTCGGAGGAGGGACGCGACATACCGATGGCGCGGCTCGTCGCTTTGGCGCCGACGCAGCGTGAAGCGCAAGAGGTCGCGCGCCGCGGTGCGCATTGGCTGCTCGACGCCTATGCCGGCCCGCAGCACACCCATCGCAAGTCGATGCAGGTGCGCCGGAACTACGACGGGAAGGATTCCCTCGACTACTATGTCGAGGACGTCATCCTGCACGGGACCCCGGCCTCCGTCATCGAGCAGATTGCCCGGCTGAGGGCCGAGGTTGGGCTCGACTACCTGATCTGCGCGCCGCTCAGCCGGGAGAGCTTCCATCTCCTCGCCGACAAGGTGCTGCCGTGCCTGTGACCGGCTCCGGTCCGGCCATCGCCGTTATCGTCAATCCCGCGGCGCACAAAGGAGGCGCCGGCAGGCGGTGGCCCGCGATCCAGGCCGAGCTCGCGGCGCGGTTGGGTCCTTTCGCACCGTCCTTCACTGCCGCGCCCGGCCATGCGACGGCACTTGCCCGCGAGGCGTTGGCGCGCGGCGCCCGGCGGTTCGTGGCGGTGGGCGGCGACGGCACCGTGAACGAGGTGCTGAACGGCCTCCTCGATCCCGCCGGGCGCCTGATCGCGAGCGAGACGGTGCTCTGCCCGATTCCCGCCGGTACCGCGAACGAGCTCAGTCGCGCGCTCGGCCACCTCGATCTTCCCGGGCGCGCCTTCGATGCCGCCGCCGGAGCCGGCAGCAGACCGATCGACCTGCTGCGCGTGTGCTGCACGGGGCTCGACGGCGAGCCGGTCGAGCGCTTCGGCTATCTGATGGTGTCGCTGGGGGCGGCGGCTGCCATCAGTCATCGCACCTCGCGCTCGCGGTGGCTCAAGAAGCTGGGCGGCGTCGCCTATCTGCTGATGACGCCCGCGGTCACGCTGGGCTTTCGCAATCGCGACGTGGCGCTTGCCGTCGACGGGGTGGAGCAGGGCAGGCGCCGCATCTTCACCATGATCGTCGCCAATACGGAGAACGGTGGTGGCGGCATGAAACTCATGCCCGGCGCGACCTTCGACGACGGCGTGCTCGACCTCGTGGAGATGGGCGACATCTCGCGCCTCGGCATGCTCACGGCCGTTCTGCCGAAGGTATACAGCGGCTCACATATTCATCACCCCAAGGTACGAGTGGCGCGCGGTCGATCATTCCGGTTCGAGGCCGATGTGGATACCTTGGTGGACATCGATGGCGAGACGGTCGGCCGCCTGCCGCTCGAGGTCACCGTCCTGCCGCGCGCTTTCTCAGTCGGTGTCGCGACTTAGCGCGAGCGTCGTTGTCGATCCCCAAACTTTCGTCGTGCCGTGAAGGAACGCGGCCTGCTTCTTGCGTGTTCCTTGTCGGGGCGCTCGTCGCCTTGACCGAGGAGACACGCGCACCACTTGAGAGTTGAGTCTTAACTCTAGAGGAGGTCGATATGTGTGATTACTCACTCGAAGCGTATCAGTCACGACCTGCCGAAGTTGGAGAGAAACTCACCCTTGAGCGCTTCGCGAGTGGCTCAATGGGATTTACCTCAGGGCAGGCCTGCGACCTGGCCGTTTGCGTTCCGGCGGACAGCAAGCTCCGGCTGGAGGGCATCGGCGAGACGGTGCAGAAGGCCTATGGCATCGGCCCCGTCGAGGAAGTCGTCATGACGCGCCTGGAAACCGGGCCTCACAAGGATGCGGTGCGATTTTCCAATGGCATCGAAGTGTCGCTGCAGCGGCTGGACCGCGGCCTGACGGCGTTCCTGCTCCCTGCCTCGCGGAGCCTGATCGACATCGTCGAGATCGCTGCACCGGTCGCCGAGCGCGAGCCCGAGTACGCCTAACCTGATCCGTTAGGCTTTTCGCCGCGCCAGACCGACCAGGGCGCGGAGCCGAAGCGTCATCCGTGGTCCGCCCGGCGTGGTCCGGGCGGAAAGGGGAGCCCGCGCGGCCTAGTGCCGGAAGTGGCGCATCCCCGTGAAGACCATCGCCAGTCCCGCCTCGTCGGCGGCATCGATCACTTCCTGATCGCGGATCGAGCCGCCGGGCTGGATGATGGCTGTCGCGCCCGCTTCCGCCGCCGCCAGCAGGCCGTCGGCGAAGGGGAAGAACGCGTCGGAGGCAACGACGCTGCCGATCGCCGGGCTTTGCGCGAGCTTCGCCATCTGCCCCGACTCGGCGGCGCGGATGGCCGCGATGCGCGAGGAGTCGCGCCGGTTCATCTGGCCGGCGCCGACGCCGACGGTGGCACCATCCTTGGCATAGACGATGGCGTTCGACTTCACGTGCTTGCACACCGTGAAGGCGAACAGCATGTCGTCGACTTCCTGGTCGGTCGGGACACGCTTCGTGACGACCTTGAGGTCTGCCTTCGCGAGCTGCCCGTTGTCGCGGCTCTGGAAGAGATAGCCGCCCGCGACGCTCTTCAAGGTCATGCCGGCGCTCGTCGGGTCGGGCAGCGTGCCGGCAAGCAGCACGCGAACGTCCTTGCGCCGCGCCAGAACCTCCAGCGCCTCGGGGGTCGCATCGGGCGCGATGATCACCTCGAGGAAACGTTTTGCCAGATCGGTTGCCGTCACCGCCTCGAGCGTCCGATTGACGGCGACGATGCCGCCGTAGATCGAGACCGGATCGCAGGCATAGGCCTTGAGGTAGGCGCTGTACTGGTCCTTGCCGATCGCCACGCCGCAGGG
>JAFEFG010000143.1 GCA_018240685.1 Pseudomonadota bacterium
CTCCGGCAGCGCTACAACACCTCGGTCGGGACGCTGCGGGAGGCGCTGTCGCATCTCGTGTCGGAGGGGCTGGCGCGCACGGAGGCCGGCCGCGGCTTCTCGGTCGCGCCCATCTCCCTGGCCGATTTCCTCGATCTGTCCGAGCTGCGTGTCTACCTCGAGACCCGCACGCTGGCCGACGCCATCCGCAACGGCACCGACGCCTGGGAAGCGGAAATCGTCAGTTCGCATTTCCTGCTGTCGAAGCTCGGCAAGCCGACGCCGGACGATCCGGTCAGCCTCAAGCGCGAATGGGGCAAGCGCCACAAGCGCTTCCACGACGCCCTGGTCGCCACCTGCACGTCGCCCTGGTCGCTGCATTTCCGCAGCGAGCTGTTCGACCAGGCGCGCCGCTACCACTGGCTGACGATGATCCACGCCCGCTCGCGCCGCCGCAACGAGCACCTGGAGCTGCGCGACGCGGTGCTGGCGCGCGACGTCGATCTCGCCTGCAGCCTGGCCGAGACTCACATCCGGACGACGGTGGAACAGGCGGCATCCGAAGTGCCGGGCCTGACGCTGGAGGGGGCCAAGTCCCGCTCGGCGCGGCGAAACAAGGGCTAGGAGGAAAACGATGGACACGCTTCAACGGGCGGCAAGCTACGACATCGGCGGCGTGCGGTACCCGCAGCCTTTCAAGATCCGGCGGCTGGGGCATTTCGGCTTCAACGTGCCCGACCTCGAGGCCGGCGTCGATTTCTACGCCAAGCTGCTGGGGTTCCGGATCACCGACACCCGGGACTTCAGCAAGATACCGGGGCGCGAGGAGATGGCGAAGCGGATGGAGGATCCGCGCATCGTCTTCATGAGCCACAACACCGACCATCACGCTTTCCTGCTGGCGCACAGGTCCATGGGCGCCATCTTCGGCGACGATGCGGTTTCCAAGGACGTGACGGTGAACCAGATCACCTGGCAGGTCGGCACCATGGAGGAAGTCTTCGCCGCCGCGGACTACTTCCAGGGCAAGCAAGTCGAGATCCGTCGTGTCGGGCGCGACATGCCGGGCAGCAACTGGCACACCTACATCCGCGATCCCGACGGCCACACGGTCGAGCTCTACTATGGCATGGAGCAGATCGGGTGGGACGGCCGCAGCAAGCCCGAGACCATGTACTATCGCGCTTTCCGCGAGCGGCCGGAGCTGCCGCAGATCTCGGAGGAGGTCGAGGTCCGCGAGGCCGTCGCCCGGGGTGTCGACATCAACACGGGCAACGTCGTCCGCGACCGCTCGGACGAGGAATACGTGGTGGCCGGCGTGCGCCTGCCGCGGCCCTTCAAGATCGTGAACATCGGGCCGATGAGCCTGTTCGTGTCCGACGTCGGCGCGTCCGAGGCCTTCTACACCCAGACGATGGGCTTCGTGCGCACCGAAGTGGTGACCTACAAGGGGCATCGCTGCGTCTATCTGCGCAACGGCTCCGAGCATCACAGCCTGTCGCTGCTGCCCAAGGCCCTGCGCGGCGAGCTGGGGCTCAATCCCAACACGTCCGTCGCCGCGATGGGGCTGCAGGTCGGCAGCTATCGCCAGCTTCGCGACGCGGTCGCCTTCCTGAAGAGGAAGGGCGTGCGCTTCACCGACGCTATCCCGCAGGATCTCTATCCGGGCGTCGACTATGCCGCCCACATCCTCGACCCGGCCGGCCATGCGCTGATGCTCTATTACTACATGGAGCGCGTGGGCTGGGACGGCCAGCCGCGGCCGGCCGCGCAGCGGCGCCGAGTCGGAAAGGAGTGGCCGGAAAGCCTCGAGCCGATGTCGGATACCTATGGCGATCCGGTCTTCATGGGACCGATCGGGTAGGCCCGCCATGCGACGGCGCACCTTCATCGCGTCGACGATGGCCGGCCTCTCGGCACCGGCCATCGTGCGCGCGCAGGCCTTCCCGGCCAACCCGGTCCGGCTGATCCACGGCTACGACGCCGGATCGAACCCGGACACGATCGCGCGTCACCTGTCTCCGGCGATGACGGAGATAATGGGCGTCCAGTTCGTGATCGAACCCAAGCCGGGAGCGGCCGAACGGCTGGCTGCGGCGCAGGTCGCGCGCCTGAAGCCGGACGGCAATGTGCTCTATCTGATGACCGGCGGTCAGGCCGTGGTGTCGGCGACGGACCGGAGCCTGTCCTACGACCTGCTGCGTGACTTCGACTTCATCTCGATCGTCACGCGCTTCCCGTTCGTCTTCACCGTGGCGCCGGAGTCGCCGTTCAGGACGATGGAGGCCTATCTCGACGAGGCGCGGCGCCAGCCCGGCAAGCTGACCTACGGTACGTCCGGCGTCGGCTCGACGCTGCACATGGCGATGGAACTCCTGCTGTCGAAGCTCGACATCAAGATGACCCACGTTCCCTACAAGGGCGGGCTTGGTACGCCGTACAACGATCTCATCGGCGGGCGCCTCGACATGCACGTGGTGACCTTCTCGAACGCGCAGCCGTTCCTGAAGGCGCAGAAGCTGCGCGCATTGGCGGTGACGTCGAAGGAGCGGCATCCGGGCTTTCCCGACGTGCCTTCCATCGCCGAGAAGATATCGCCGGGCTACGACGTCGTATCCTGGCTGGGCTTCACCGCTCCGGCCGGACTGCCTTCGGAGGTCCGGACGCGCTGGTACGAGGTCTTCCGCGAGGCGATGGCGCGGCCGGCCGTGAAGTCCAAACTCGAAGAGCTGGGCAACGATACGCGGGTGAGCACACCGGCTGAATTCCGCGCGCGGGTCGACGCCGATCTGTCGCGCTGGCGGCCGCTCGCCCATGTCGTGAGCCAGTCGTAAAGTCGCTTTGTCCGAGTGAGAGAGAACACCATGAGCAAATATGGCATCGGTCAGCCCGTTCTGCGTTTCGAGGATCCGCGTCTGTTGCGCGGGCAGGGGCGGTTCATCAACGACGTCAACCTGCCCGGGCAGGCTCATGCCGTGTTCGTGCGCTCGCCGCACGCCCATGCCCGGATCCGATCCATCGACGTCGAGGCCGCGAAGCAGGCGCCGGGTATCCTCGCCGTCTACACTGGCCACGATGTGGCGGCGGACGGGCTCGGCATGCCGAAGGCCAACATGCCGCGCAAGCGGCCGGACGGTAAGCCGATGTTCGCGCCGCAGCGGCCGCCGCTGGTGACCGACCGCGTGCGTTATGTCGGCGATCCGGTGGTGATGGTGGTGGCGGAGACGCTCGCCCAGGCCAAGGACGCGGCGGAGCTGGTTGCCATCGACTACGAGCCGCTGCCGTCGGTGACCGCGACCGAGGACACCGTGAAGCCCGGCGCGCCGGCAGTCTGGGACGAATGCCCCGACAACATCTCCAACCACACGGAGAGGGGCAACAAGGCGGCTGCCGAAGAGGCGATCAAGTCGGCCGCGAAGGTGATCAGGCGCCGCTACGTCATCACCCGCGTCCATGCCCAGTTCATGGAGCCGCGCGGCACGCTCGGCACCTACGATCCCGGCGAGGATCGCATGACGCTCTATGCCGACGTGCAGTATCCCCACCGCGTGCGCAACATGTTGGCGCAGAGCGTATTCAAGGTGCCCGAGAGCAAGATGCGCGTCATCACCGGCGATGTCGGCGGCGGCTTCGGCACCAAGGGCTGGCAGTATGTCGAGCATCGCCTGACGCTGTGGGCGGCGCGCAAGCTGCTGCGGCCGGTCAAGTGGACCTGCGAACGCAGCGAGGCCGTCATGGCCGACGAGCATGGGCGCGACAATATCGGCGAGATCGAGCTTGCGCTCGACAAGGACAACAAGTTCGTGGCGCTGCGCCTCAGCATGCTCGCCAATATCGGCGCCTATGTCGGGTCCGACCGCAACCTGCTGTCGCCGTTCGGCATGATCGGCACCGTGCTGGGCGTCTATCTGATTCCCAAGGCCTACATCAATGTCGTCGGTGTGCTCAGCAACACCAACCCGACCGCGCCCTATCGCGGCGCGGGGCGGCCGGAAGCGATCTATCTGATCGAGCGGCTGATCGACGACGCGGCCCGCGAGCTCGGAGTCGACCGCGTCGAGCTGCGGCGCAAGAACATGCTGCCGGAGTCGGCCCTGCCGTACCAGAGCCCGGTCGGTCCGTACTATGACTGCGGTCAGTTCGAGAAGAACCTCGACATGGCGCTGAAGCTTGCGGACGTGGCGGGCTTCGAGGCGCGCAAGGCGGAGTCGCAGAAGCGCGGCAGGCTGCGCGGGCTCGGCATCGTCAACGCGATCGAGCAGGCAGCCGGCACGGCGCAGCCGGAATATGCCGAGATCCGCTTCAATCCCAGCGGCACGGCGGCGCTGATGATGGGGACCAAGGCCCAGGGGCAGGGTCACGAGACGATGTTCAAGCAGATCCTGAACGAGCGGTTGGGGATCGATCCGGGCGACGTGCAGTTCATCGACGGCGACACCGATCGGGTCGCCTTCGGCATGGGCACCAACGGTTCCCGCTCGACCGTTCTCGGCGGCTCGGCGCTGTTCCTGGCCGCCAACAAGGTCATCGCGAAGGGCAAGAAGCTCGCCGGCCATCTGCTGGAGGCGGGCGAGCAGGACATCGAATTCGCCGACGGCAACTTCAAGGTCACCGGCACCGACAAGTCCGTGTCCCTGAAGCAGGTGGCCATGGCCGCCTTCAACCCGACCAAGTGGCCCAAGGGCGGCTTCGAGGGCGGCCTCTATGAGAACGCCACCTTCCTCGGCGAGAAGGACACCTATCCCAACGGCTGCCACATCTGCGAGGTCGAGGTCGATCCCGAGACGGGTGAAGTGAAGCTCGACCGCTACGCGGTCGTCGATGACGTCGGCACGGTGATGAATCCCATCGGCCTCAAGGGACAGATCCATGGCGGTGTCGCCCAGGGCGTCGGCCAGATCCTGAGCGAGCAGGTCGTGTGGGATCGCGAAAGCGGTCAGCTTCTGACCGCGAGCTTCCTCGACTACGCCATGCCGCGCGCCGACACCATGTGCAGCATGGAGATCAAGTCCAATCCGGTGCCGACCCGGTACAATCCCCTGGGCGCGAAGGGCGCCGGCGAGGCGGGCACGGTGGGAGCAATGCCCGTGGTCATGAACGCGGTGATCGACGCGCTGGCGCCGCTGGGCGTGAAGGACGTCCCCATGCCGGCAACGGCGCAGAACGTCTGGCAGGCCATCCAGCGGGCCGGCACAAGATAGGGAGGGCACGATGGGCGAAATCGTCGGGGCGGCGATCGTCTCGCACCATCCCGGTCTGGTGCAGCCGAAGGAGGTGCGGGTCCAGCGCGGCAACGGGCGGGATTCGGATCTCGTCGAGGGATTCGACCGTGTGCGGGCGAAGATCGATGCCGTGAAGCCGGATACCCTGGTCCTGTTCGACACGCACTGGATCACGACCGGCATGCATCTGGTGGCCGGCGCGCCGCACTACAAAGGGCACTATACCTCGTCGGAGCTGCCGTTCTCCATGTCGCGCTTCGCTTACGACCATCGCGGCGCCCCCGAGCTCGCCGGCCTGGTCGAGGAGGTGGCGCGAGAGAAGAAGGTCGGCGCGCGCAACGCGGCCGACGAGACGCTGCCGCTCCAGTATCCGACCATCAACGTCATCCACTATCTCGGCCGGGGCGAGAAGGTGCTGAGCGTGGGCACCTGCCAGACGGCGCAGTTCCGGCACTTCCTGCAGATGGGGGAGGTGATCGGCGAGGCGATCCGGCGTTCCGATGCCCGCGTCGTCCTGCTGGCCTCGGGGGCGATGAGCCACAAGTTCTACGATCTCGACCATGTGCCGCCCAACCCGAGGATATGGCATCCGGACAACGTCTCCGATCCGAAGAACAGGGCGCTCGACCTCGAAGTGCTGCAGCTCTGGAAGGACGGGCGACACGACATCGTGCTCGACCGCTTCCCCGAGCTGGAGGCCGCCAAGTACGAAGGCCATGGCGCGCATTACGCACAGATGATGGGGGCGCTGGGCGGCAGGGCCTGTCGTGCGAAGGGTACGCAGCTCGCGGAGTACGAGAACGCGGCCGGTACCGGCAACGTGCATGTTTGGTTCGATCTTCAATAAGGAATGGATGAAATGAGTGCTCTGGAGGGATCGCGCAAGGAAGTCCGTCATGTCATCAAGGACGGCAGCGCCTACTGGGTCGAGTTCAAGGACGGCAGGATCGTCTTCGCCGACGGCCGCACCTGCGACGAGAAGGATGTCGTCCACCTGCCGCCCTGCACGCCGACCAAGATCATCTGCGTGCACGTGAACTACATCTCGCGCTACTACGAGTTCAACAACACGCGCGTTCCGCCCAAGACGCCGACCTACTTCCAGAAGCCGCTGACGGCCCTGAACGCACACAAGGGCGAACTGATCCGGCCGGCCGGCTACAAGTACGTGAACTACGAAGGCGAGCTCGCCGTCGTGTTCGGCAAGGTGACCAAGAACGTCACCCGCGAGGAGGCCTGGGACTGCATCGCGGGCTTCGCGCCCGCCAACGATTTCGGCTGCCACGATTTCCGCGACACGGATGCCGGCTCGATGCTGCGGGTGAAGGGCATGGACGGCTTCTGCCCGATCGGGCCGGGCCTCGTCTCCGGCGTCGATATACGCAATTCGACCCTACGCTCCTATCGCAACGGCAAGGTGGTCCAGGAAGGCGCGATCAGCGAGCAGATCTTCGACTGCGGCTATCTGATCGCGGACCTCGCCCGCCACATCACCTTCCTGCCCGGCGACATCCTGCTGACGGGCACGCCGGCGAACTCGCGGCCCCTCGACGTGGGCGATACCATCGACGTCGAGGTGACGGGCGTCGGCCGGCTTTCGAACAAGGTCGTCGAGGCGCCGGCGCCGCGATCCAGGGACGGCTTCCCGTCGAGCCCCGACAGCGAAGCGGTGCGGCGTGTCGCGCTCGGCAACGATGAGCGCCTGCCCGACAAGCTCAGGAAGTCGTAGGCGCTAGGGGCTGGCGTGACCGAGGAAGCGCGCGGGCGGATCCTCGCCCCACTGCGAGCGGAAGCCTTCCTCGGCGCTGACCAGGTTGCCGCCGTTCGCCGCATTGAGGCGATCGGTGTCGGCCCAGCGCTCGTGGACGCGCCCCCAGGGATCGCACCAGTAGTCGTAGACCTGGCTGCCCAGCAGATGTCGGCCGATGCCCCACATGTGCTCGTACTTGCCGAGGCGCTTCAGGTATTCGTGATCCTGGAAGATCGCATCGACGTCCTGGGCCTCGAACGACACGTGGTTGAGGCCGGCCTTGTCGTTGTGGGCGCAGAACAGGACGTGATGGTCGACGTAGTCGTCGCCGCGGTCGAGCCGGTTGAAGGAACCGATGATGTTCTCCTTGTCGCCGGCATAGACGTCGTCGGAGCGGATCATGCCCAGTGCGTTGCGGAACCAGGCCACCGTCTCCTTCACCTTGGGCGTGGCGAGCACGCCGTGGCCAATGCGCTGGATCGATGTCGGCGACTGGGAAAGCCGCATCACGCGGCCGGCGCGCCGCTGCGGCTCGCTGCCGGAGTTCAGGAAGTCGCGCTCGACCTTGATCGGGGAGACGCTTTCCTGACCGGCAATCACCTCGATCTGGTAGCCGTTCGGTTCGGTCAGGCGGACGCGCTTGCCGCCGCCCGGTTCGTCCATCGTTTCGATGCCCGATGCTCCAGGCAGCTTGGCGATTCGTTTGAGGTCGTCCTCGTCGGCGGCGTGGTAGGCGAAGCCGACGAACCTGGTCCCGCCTTTGTGCGTGACGTGCAGGTGATGGCGGTCGTTCGCGCCGCGCATGTAGAGCGCATCCGGCGTACGTGCGGCTTTGATCAAGCCAAAGTGACTGAGGAATTCCTCCATTTGATCGAGATCCGGCGCTTCCAGGCGCGGAAAGGCGAAGTCGGCGACCTTGATTGCGGCCATTGTTTCCTCCCAAGCTTTTCCCGAACGCTACCGTGCCCGTCACGCCCTGAAAAGGAGGATCACCATGACGAAGCCAACCGCCGTCAATCCCCGCGACCGACTGAGGGCTTTCGCGCCCAAGCTGATCGAACTGACCGACGAGGTCCTGTTCGGCGACGTCTGGGAGCGGCCCGGCCTGTCCAAGCGGGACCGCAGCCTCATCACCTGTGCGGCGCTGGTGGCGCTCAACCGGACCGAACAGCAGCGCGGTCATTTCGCCCGGGCGGTCGCCAACGGCGTCACCGGGGACGAACTCGTGGAGCTGATCACGCACCTGGCATTCTATTCGGGCTGGCCTACCGCCATGTCCGCCGCACATGTCGCCAAGGAAGTGCTTGAAGAGGGAGAGAAGAAGTGAAGCTTTGCTATTTCAACGACTATCGCCTGGGAGTCATCAAGGGCGATACCGTCGTCGATGTGACGGATGCCGTGAAGGACATCCCGCATCTCGACAGCCGCGACCTGATCATCGGTCTCATCGCGCACTGGGATTCGTACAAGGCGAAGGTCGAGAAGGCGGCCGCTGCCGGCAAGGGCGTGGCGCTCTCGGGCGTGAAGCTGAGGCCGCCGGTGCCCAGGCCCGGCAACATCGTCTGCATGGCCGTCAACTACATGGAGGACGGCACGCTGAAGGAGAAGCCGCAGATCAACGCCTTCCACAAGGCGGCGACGGCGGTGATCGGCGACGGCGATACGATGGTGCTGCCGGACGTTCCCGCCAGCATCTTCGAGGGCGAGGCCGAGATGGCGCTGGTGATCGGCAAGCGGGCCACGCGAGTGCCGCAGGCCGAGGCGATGAAGTATATCTTCGGCTACACCTGCTTCATCGACGGGTCGGCGCGCGGCCTGCCGCCGCCGGGCAATGTCTTCTTCCAGATGAAGTCACGCGATACCTTCGCGCCGATCGGGCCCTGCATCGTGACGGCCGACGAGATCGCCGATCCGCAGAACCTGAACATCACGCTCACCAACAACGGCCAGGTGATGCAGAAGTTCAACACCAACGACATGGCGCACCAGATCCCGCGCTGCATCGAATGGGTGAGCTCGATCCACACGCTGGAGCCGGGCGACATCCTCGCCACCGGCACCAACCATCGCGGGCTGAACGCCTTCATGGACGGCGACAAGATCGAGCTCACGGTGGAGAAGATCGGCACTCTCCATATCGCCGTGAAGGACGATCTCAAGCGGAGCTGGGCGCGCACGACCCGTTCGCAGCACAAGGACAAGGGCGGGGAAGGCCCGCATACGCCGCAGCTCACGGGCAAGTACGCCAGCTAGGTCGGAGGGGCGCGCGTCTCGTTCAGGCGCGCGCTTCGAGCTTGGCCTGGATGCTCTGCATCCAGGCTTCGCGAAGCATGAAGTCGGGCCGGCTTCGGCACATGACTTCCGTACGTCGTTCGATCTCGTCGTTTGGAAGGTCGAGATCGAGCGGCTCGCCGCAGGGCTGAGGCGTATGGAACGGGGTGTCGCAGTACATCTCGACAGAATTGCCCTCGGGGTCGGTGAAGTAGAATGCCCAGGCGTTGCCGTGATCGGTCTGGCGCAGCTTGTGGATTCCGGCGGCGATCACGGCCTCGCGATAGGCCTTCAGGCGATCGAGGGAATCGAGGCGGAAGGAAATCTGGTTGATCGGATTGTAGGAAAGTTCTTCCGGACGGCCGTCGAACAGGACGAACTGGTGATGACATTCCGGCGATTGGGTCATGAAGACGACCTTGTTGCCGCCACTTGTCTGGCCATGGTCACTGACCACGAAGCCCATGACGCGGGTGTAGAAATCGACCATCCGGTCGAGATTCCGGGCATGCAGCCCGAAATGCGTGAGCTGGGCATTGATGGCGTTTGTCATGTTCGTTTCCTCCTTGCCCATGAGTCTAGTGACGTCGCGGCAGGGAGGAAGCGGCGAATCGGGCCTGGGCCCGGCGGCCGAAAATGCAAGTGCGAGTGGATATCGCGCACAAAAGGAGAAAGGCGCCGCAGTCTCCCGCGGCGCCCTCTTCAAGGGAGTCACCCTAGTTTCAGGTGGCTCCGGCTCTCGGTTAGTTCGTCAGGACCGGCTTGGCGGCCTCGGCCTGGATCTGGATGGCGCGAG
This sequence comes from Pseudomonadota bacterium, assembly GCA_018240685.1. GTDB lineage: Bacteria > Pseudomonadota > Alphaproteobacteria > Reyranellales > Reyranellaceae > Reyranella. The sequence continues at coordinate 10,019 of JAFEFG010000143.1, forward strand.
CCTTCTTCTCTTCCGGGATCTCGCGCTGCAGCTCGATGGTCAGCAGGCCATTCGCGAGCTTGGCGCCGGAGACCTTGACGTGATCGGCAAGCTGGAACCGGCGCTCGAAGTTGCGACCGGCGATACCGCGATAGAGATATTGCTTGCCCTCGTCGCTGGTCGGAACGGTCTGGCCGGTGACCAGAAGCTCGTTCTCCTTCTGGGTGACGTTCAGCTCGCTCTCGGCGAAGCCTGCCACGGCCATGACGATCCGGTAGGCGTTGTCGCCGACCTTTTCGATATTGTACGGGGGATAGCCGTTGCCCGCAGCCTGGCCTGCAACGTTGTCGAGCAGGTCGAACACCCGGTCGAAGCCGACAGTGGCGCGATAGAACGGCGAATAATCAAATCCACGCATTTTAGTCATCCTCCTAGCTGAGCGATGTCAGATGTCCCCGCCCCGATATGGGCACGGCGAACACCCTGGATTTAGGGCGGGGAGGGCGGGCTTCAAGGGGAGGCCGGAAGCGTCGGAAGCGAAATTTTTCCCCGTGCGACCCGGACGCAGCAGCATTTGTCCGGGGTGTGAAAACCTTCGGAAAATCACGTCCTGGCGGACATGCGAAAAAGGGCCAGATCGTAAGCCCGAGCAGCGGGCGGAGAGTTCATGGCCCTTATCGACCAGTTTTCCTCAATGGCGTGGCAGGCATTCTACGAGCGGCACCCCAATGCCGTGTTGTGGCTGCTGGGTGGCGTGCAAGTGGTGGCGATGCTGGCGATCGGCGTCTTCCTGCGCTGGTTGCTCGGATGAGACACCTGCCGCTCTTCTTCGACCTCGCGGGGCGCACCGTCGTCGTCGTGGGGCAGGGACCTGCTGCGGACCGGCGCGCCGCGCTGGCGGAATCCGCGGCGGCTGTCGTGCGCCGGGTGGACAGTCCGGCCGCGATGGTGTTCCGGAATGCGTCGGCGGCTTTCGTCGCGACAGGCGATCGGGAGCGCGACGCCGAGGCGGCCGCTGCGGCCCGTGCCGCCGGAGTTCCGGTCAACGTCGCCGACCGGCCGGCGCTCAGCGACTTCATCATGCC
>JAFEFG010000144.1 GCA_018240685.1 Pseudomonadota bacterium
GACCAGGGCGCGCGCTTCGAACTGCATTTCGAGAAGGCGCGCGGCCTGCACGGCGAGGCGGTGGCGCCGTTCGAGGCGCGCCTCGTCACCGACGGCACCGGCCTCGCGCGTTTCGAATGGGGCCCGCTCGCCGCCACCGACTTCGACCGCGCCGTGCCGCTGTTCCAGACCGGCGCCTCCGTGCGCGAAGCGGCGGCACTGCTGTCGCTCTCGAAGTCGGCCTGTCACCGCCTGCGGACGCAGGCGGTGGAGCGGGGGCTGGTGTGAGCCTGTTCCGCCTCGACGCCCAGGCTCGCGTCTCCGCTACCGGACCTTCACGTGCTTCGCCGCCGCCTGCGCCTTGCGGCGGGCTTCCTTCACCGTCCGGCCGGTCGCGAGGACGACCGCCATGCGCCGGTGTCCCTTGACCTCCGGCTTGCCGAACAGGCGCAGCGACGTTCCGGGCTGCGCCAGGGCTTCGGGGATACCCGTATAGGTGGGATCGTCGATATCGCCGTCGGCCACGATCGGCACCGAGGCGCCGGGGCGGCAGGAGATGCCGGGAACGGGCAGGCCGAGGATGGCCCGCACGTGCAGCTCCATCTCGCTCATGGTCTGCGACACCAGGGTCACCATGCCCGTGTCGTGCGGCCGCGGCGACAGCTCGGAGAACCAGACCTGCTCGCCCTTGACGAACAGCTCGACGCCGAAGATCCCGCGGCCGCGGCTGCCGCAGAGGTCGTCGACGACCTTCCGGGCGATGGTGCGCGCCTTCCGCCGCGCCGCCGCGGACATGGGATGCGGCTGCCAGCTCTCGCGATAGTCGCCGTCGATCTGGATGTGGCCGATGGGATCGCAGAAGGCGAAGCCGCCCGCATGCCGGACGGTGAGCTGGGTGATCTCGTAGTCGAAGTCGATCGCCCCCTCGACGATCACCAGGCCGGTGTTCGCGCGCGAGCCCTCGACCGCGTGGCGCCAGCTGCGGGCGAGGTCGGCCGGCTTGCGGGCCACGCTCTGCCCGTGACCCGACGACGACATGGTCGGCTTGATGAAGCAGGGAAAGCCGACGGCCGCAGCCCCGGCTTCGAGTTCGGCCAGGCTCGACGCGAAGCGGTAGGGCGAGGTCGGCAGCTTCAGCTTCTCGGCGGCAAGCTGGCGAATGCCGCGGCGGTCCATCGTCAGGCGGGTGGCACGCGCCGTGGGGATGACCGTCCAGCCCTCCTTCTCGAGCTCCACCAGCGTCTCGGTCGCGATCGCCTCGATCTCGGGCACGATGAAGTCCGGTTGCTCCGCCTCGACCACGCGCCTGAGCCGCCGGCCGTCGCGCATGTTGAAGACATGGGCCCGGTTGGCGACCAGCATCGCCGGCGCGTTGGCGTAGCGGTCGCAGGCGATCAATTCCACGCCCAGCCGCATCGCCTCGATGGCGACTTCCTTGCCAAGCTCGCCCGAGCCCAACAACATGATCCTGATGGCGGAGGGTTTGAGAGGCGTTCCGAATTTCTTCATGCGTCCGATCTGTCCGTCGAGATCGTCATAGGTAGCATCGACGAGCGCCTGTCCAGAAGGCGTGTGGAGATCATGCGGCCCCGATCCTGTGGATCGCCATGGCGGGCCGCCGGCAACTTGCAGGCATCCGACCAGCAGCGAGGAGGGAGACCATGCCGACGACGGTCTATTTCGCCACCAACCGCGTCGTGACCGGCGATCCGACGCGATGGCAGAGCTACGGCACCAAGCTCGTCGCGCCGTCGGACCCGACGGCGATGACCTACGGCACCGCCTTCGTGAACGACAGCAACCTCACGGCCGACACGACGGGCGCGATCCTGTCGATCCAGGACGTGCAGTCGGGCGGCTTCGGCCAGAGCGCGATCGACGACCTGTCGAATCCGGGCCGCAACCTGCTGGTCTTCATCCACGGCTTCGACAACAGCTTCGAGAACGCCATCACCCGCGCCGCCTTCAACCGCGAATGGTTCGCCGCCTCGGGCGTGGCGGGCGCCGACACGACGGTGGTGGCCTTCACCTGGCCGTCGGCCGGCCGGCTGATCACCCTGCCGTTCCCGAGCGCCGCCTATCGCATCGACCAGACCACGGCGGGCCAGTCGGGCCTGCATCTCATGAGCTTCTTCGCCAACCTGGAGCCGATCATCGCCGCGGCCCGCCGGCAGGGATCCCGCGTGTTCCTGCTCGCGCACAGCATGGGCAACTGGGCGCTGCAGGCCGCGGTCGAGAGCTGGTTCGCCCACGGCAACGGCGACGCGCATCTGTTCGACGAGGCGCTGCTGGCCGCCGCCGACGAGATCTACACGACGTTCGAGTTCGAGCCGTCCGGCCGGCTGAGCGCGCTCGACCGGCTCGCCACCCGCATCTCGACCTACTACAGCGAGGAAGATGCGGTGCTGAAGCTCAGCATGGCGGTCAACATCGGCGCCAAGCGGCTGGGGCAGGACGGACCGCACAACCGCTCCGACACGACCGAGTTCCCGCCCGCCACCTATCGCATGGTCGACTGTACCAACTTCCGCGACTACGCCGTCGACCTGGCGAGTTCGCACCAGTACTACCGGCGCTCGCCGGGCGTGCGGGCGGATATCGCGACGGTGATGGCGTAGCGGGGCGCTAGCCGCTCGCCTGCAGGAGATTCTCGCGCAGCTTCACGATGTCGGCGCGCAGGCGGCGCAGCGTGTCCTCCGGCATGCCGGCCGCGTCGATGATGCAGCGGGGGATGTCGCGCGCCCTGGCTTTCAGCGCCTTGCCGGCGGCGGTGAGGCGCACGCGGACCTGGCGCTCGTCGGCGGGATCGCGGCGGCGGCTGACGAGGCCCATCGTCTCCAGCCGCTTGAGCAGCGGCGTCAGCGTGCTCGATTCCAGCAGCAGCTTGTCGCCCAGCCCGCCCACCGTCTGGTCGTCCCCGGCCCACAGCGCCACCATCACCAGGAACTGCGGGTAGGTGAGGTCGAGCCTGTCGAGCAGCGGCTTGTAGACGCGGTTGAAGGCGTGGCCCGCCGAATAGATGGCGAAGCACAGCATGTCGCCGACATCGTAGGCCGAGAAGGATTTGCCGTCGCCGGACATGGCGGTCTCCGCAGGGTGGGCGCTGACTCTCCCCCTTCAGTTAGATCGCGCGCGATGAAATCGCAAGCGCTTGACTCGGCCGGACGTGCCGCCTAGCATTTATATCGTGCACGATATAATCGTGATCGATCATAAAGCGAGGCAAGTCATGTCGGTGAAAGTTCTGTATCGCACCCAGGCCCGCGCGACCGGAGGCCGCGACGGCCAGGCCGGCACGCTCGACGGCACCTTCGACGTCAAGCTGGCCACGCCCCGGGAGCTGGGCGGCGCCGGCGGCGCGGGCGTCAATCCCGAGCAGCTCTTCGCGACCGGCTATGCGGCCTGCTTCCTGAGCGCGCTCAAGCTGGTGGCGGGGCAGGCGGGTGCCAAGGTGCCGGCCGATGCCGCCGTGACCTCGACCGTGGGGATCGGGCCGCGCGCCGCGGGCGGCTTCGGGCTCGAGGTCGCGCTCGCGGTGTCGCTGCCGGGCGTCGAGCGGACACAGGCGGAGGCGCTGGTGGCCAAGACCCACGAGGTCTGCCCCTATTCGAACGCCACCCGCAACAATATCGACGTGACGCTCAGCGTCGTCTGAGCGCCCGGCCCTTCGCCGGCGCCTCCTCCGGCCCTCGGCCTGCGGGGGCGGAGGGGGCCGCTAGTCGGCCGCCAGCGAGGCAAGCCCGGGCGCCACGCGCCTGGGCTTCTTGCGTCCGGCCTGGGCCGCCGGCGGGGTGAAGGTGTCGAGCAGGGCTCCGGCGGCGATCTCGGCGGCATCGGCGACCGAGGAATCCTGCGTCACCATGGCGGCCACGATCGCGCCGTCGATCAGCAGCCCGATCTGGTGCGCGAGCGCGGCGGCGTCCCCGGCGCCCGCCTCGGCCGCCAGTTTCTCGATATGGCCCAGCACGATCTTCTTGTGGCGGATCGCGATGGCGCGCATGCGGTCGTCGGCCTTGTCGTGCTCGCCCACCGCGTTGATGAAGGGGCAGCCATAGAAGCGGCCGTCGCCGAACCAGGTCTTGAGGACGGGGAAGATCCGCCGCAGCCGCTCGCGCGCCGGGCCATCGCCCGCCTCGATCCCGGCAATGAACCAGTCGCGCCAGCGCTGGCCCTCGGTCTCCAGCACCGCCTCGATCAGCCCCTCCTTGGAGCCGAAGATCTTGTAGAGCGTGGTCTTGGCCGTGCCGGCCTCGGCGATGATGGCGTCGACGCCGGTGGCGTTGATGCCGTAGCGGCAGAACAGGTTCATCCCGGCATCGAGCAGGCGCTGGCGCGCGCTGTCGCCGTCGGCCGGACGGGCGCGGCCGTCCTTCCGGGCAGCGCCGTTCGCCGCTGCCGCCGTGTCGCCTGCGGGTGTGGAATTGAGTGTCATTGCGTTCTCGTCCCGCATGATTAGTCCCTTTGCCGGAGGACTGGCAACGTAACGTCGATTGGGCAGCCTCGTGCGCAATCGTGCGGCCTTCTGCCGGGTCTTTGTGCAGCGCTCATCATCCGCTCCCTCGATTCCCGTCCGGTACCCCTCGCATTTCCCGCCTCCCGCCCGTCGCGGCCGGCTGGCATGACTCATGCAGGAAACAGACCGGTTGGTAGCCTAAGGAGGATAATAATGGCCATCGCTGCCGAAAAGGTCGTTCTCACCGGATGCCTCGCCCCCATCGACAAGGGCGGGCTCGACAAGCTGATCGAGAGCGGGAAGGCGAACCCGCAAGTCATCAAGACGCTGAAGTGCAAGACCGTCGCGGAAGGCAAGTTCAGGCACGCGAACTACATCCGCAGCCTGCCCCCCTATATCGTCGACGAGCCGCCGGCGCTGCTGGGCGACGACACCGCGCCCAATCCGTCGGAGGCGTCGCTCGCCGCGCTGGGCTCCTGCCTCGCCGTCGGCCTGCACGCCAACGCCGTCCATCGCGGCTGGACCGTGCGCAAGCTCGAGCTGGAGCTGGAGGGCGACCTCAACATCACCGCCGTCTGGGGCACGGGCGACGTCAGCGACAAGCCGGTCGGCTTCACCGACGTGCGCGTCAAGGTGACGATGGAATGCGAGGGCGTTCCGCCGGCCGAGGTCGACGCCCTGATCGCCCACGTGAAGAAGTGGTCGCCGGTCGCCAACACCTTCACCCGTCCCGTCAACCTGACGGTCGGCCAGTGAGCCGCTAGCGGGAGAACCAGGCCATGACCGCGCACACTCTCGGACAGACGCTCGTCCCCCCCGACGTTGCCGGCCCCGGGCCGGCAGCCGATCTGAACGAACGCGTGCGCGCTCTGGTCAAGGCCGAGCTCGCCCCGCTTACCGATGCCATCGACAAGGGCCAGACCTATCCGGCCGATGTCCTGCGCAAGCTGGGCGGGCTGGGGGCCTGGTCCTCGCACCTGCCGGTCGACGGCACCGCCGACCTGCGCGCCGCGATCGCCGCCATGTCGGCGATCGGCGAATGCTGCGGCGCCACGGCCTTCATGGCCTGGTGCCAGGACACGCTGGCCTGGTACGTCGCCAACACCGACAACGCGACGCTCAAGGCCTATCTGCTCGATCGCGTCGCCTCGGGCGCGACGCTGGGCGGCACCGGCCTCTCCAATCCCATGAAGGCCTTCTTCGGCATCGAGACGCTGAAGCTCAAGGGCCGCCGCGTCGAGGGCGGCTACATGGTCCGCGGCACGCTGCCGTGGGTCTCCAACCTCGGCCCGGACCACCTGTTCGGCACCATCTTCGAGCTCGAGGACAAGCCCGGCGAGACCGTGATGTTCGTCGCCGACTGCGCTGCCAAGGGCATCGTGCTGCAGGCCTGCCCGCAGTTCCTGGCCATGGACGGCACCGGCACCTTCGCCGTGCATTTCCGCGACGCCTTCATTCCCGACGCGCTGGTGCTCGCCGCCCCCGCGGCGCCGTTCGTGAAGAAGATCCGCGCCGGCTTCATCCTGCTGCAGGCGGGCATGGCCTTCGGCGTCATCCGCGACAGCATCGCGATCATGAAGAGCGTGCGGTCGTCGCTGGGCCACATCAACGCCTATCTCGCCCCCGAGCATCAGCCCGAGGCGTTCGAGGCGATGCTGGCCGAGGAGGAAGCGGCCGCGATGGCGCTCGCCGCCACGCCCTACGATCCCACCGACGCCTACTGGGAAGCCGTCGTCGCGGCGCGCCTGCGGCTCGGCGAGGCCGCCGTCGCCGCCGCCCATGCGGCGATGCTCCATTGCGGCGCGCGCGGCTACCTCAAGGGCCATCGCGCCCAGCGCCGCCTGCGCGAGGCCTATTTCGTCGCCATCGTCACCCCCGCCACCAAGCAACTGAAGAAGATGTTGTCGGACCACAAGAAGGAGGCCGCAGGCCAATAGGGAGAAACGTCCGCGCGCTCGTCGCCTTTCGATCCGCCGTCATACCTGTGGAGGCTTGCATGACCGCTGTCCTGATCTCTGCCACCGAACTCGCCGCACTGACGAAGTCGGAACCGACCGTCGTCATCGATACGCGCAATCCCGACGCCTACGCGGCCGGGCACATTCCCGGCGCCGTCAACGTCCACGAGATCTTCACCTATCTTGCGACCTCGACGCCCGAGGGCATCGAGGAGCTGAAGACGAAGTTCGCCGAGGCGTTCGGCAAGGCCGGCCTCTCCGGCAAGGAAACCGCCGTCATCTACGAACAGTCGATGAACAGCGGCTTCGGCCAGTCCTGCCGCGGCTACTTCCTGCTCAGCATGCTGGGCTATCCGAAGATCAAGGTCCTGCACGGCGGCTTCGACGCCTGGACGGCGGCCAAGCTGCCGGTCTCGACCGCGGTGCCGGCGCCTGCGCCCGCCGCCTTCCCGGTCGTCCCGGAGGCCGGCTCGATCCTGATCGACGCCAAGGCGATGCTGGCGGCGCTCGGCAAGCCCGAGATCGCGCTGCTCGACGTGCGCGACGTCGACGAATGGATCGGCGAGAGCTCCTCGCCCTACGGCAAGGATTTCTGCCCCCGCAAGGGCCGCATCCCGGGCGCGGTGTGGCTGGAGTGGTACCGCATGATGAAGCCGACGCCCGAGGGTCCGCGCTTCAAGTCGCCCGACGAGATCCTGGCCGAATGCGCCACCGTCGGTATCACGCAGAACACGCCCGTCTATCTCTACTGCTTCAAGGGCGCGCGCGCTTCCAACACGCTGCTGGCGCTCAAGAACGCCGGGGTGAAGGACGTGCGCATGTACTTCGGTTCGTGGAACGAATGGTCCCGCGACCCGTCCCTGCCGATCGAGGAGGGCTTTCCCGCCTCCGCCGCGGCGCCGAAAGCGGCGTGAGCTTTGCTTGATCGAATCCCGGGCGCGCCGTCGGGCGTCGCCTCAACCACTCCGACGGGAGCGCGTGATGACTGACCGACTTGATCCCCGGCGCCACGGCCAGGGCCTCTGCAGCTGCTGCGGCAGCGAGCCGGCCGATTCGACCCTGAGCTGCGAGAGCGTGCCCTCGGGCGCGCTCTCGGCGAGCGAGCAGGGATTGAAGAACCGTGTCGAGAACGCGCTCCTGCGTGCCATCCTGCCCCGCGCCGAGACGCGCCGGGCGTTCCTCAAGGCCGTCGGCGGCGCTACCGCCGCCGCCGCGCTCGCCGAGGTGTTCCCGGTCGCGACCGCGACCGAGGCCTTCGCCGAGACCGGCAAGCTCGAGAAGAAGAAGCTCGCCGTGGGCTTCATTCCCATCACCTGCGCCACGCCCATCATCATGGCGGCGCCGCTCGGCTTCTATTCGAAGCAGGGCCTCGACGTCGACGTCGTGAAGACCGCCGGCTGGGCGGTGGTGCGCGACAAGACCATGAACAAGGAATACGACGCCGCGCACATGCTGGCGCCGATGCCGATCGCCATCTCGATGGGCCTGGGCTCGACCGCGCAGCCCTTCACGGTGCCGGCGATCGAGAACATCAACGGCCAGGCGATCTGTCTCGCGCTCAAGCACAAGGACCGGCGCGACCCGGCCTCGTGGAAGGGCATGAAGTTCGCGACGCCGTTCGACTACTCGAACCACAACTACCTGCTGCGCTACTACCTGGCGGAGCACGGCCTCGACCCCGACCAGGACGTGCAGCTGCGCGTCGTGCCGCCGCCGGAGATGGTTGCCAACCTGCGCGCCGACAACATCGACGGCTTCCTGGCGCCCGACAACATCGTGCAGCGCGCCGTGTTCGACGGCATCGGCTTCATCCATATCCTGTCGAAGGAGATCTGGAACGGCCATCCCTGCTGCGCCTTCGCGGCGAGCCAGGCCTTCGCCACCGAGATGCCGAACACCTACGCGGCACTGCTGCGGGCGCTGATCGAGGCCAGCGCCTACGCCTCCAAGCCGGAGAACCGCAAGCAGATCGCCGAGGCGATCGCGCCCGCGAACTATCTCAACGCGCCCCTCACCGTGCTGGAGCAGGTGCTGACCGGCACCTATGCCGACGGGCTGGGCGGGGTGAAGAAGGATCCCGACCGCGTCACCTTCGATCCGTTCCCGTGGGAAAGCTTCGCGGTCTGGATCCTGACCCAGATGAAGCGCTGGGGCCAGGTGAAGGGTGACGTCGACTACGACGGCATCGCCAGGAAGGTGTTCCTGGTCACCGACGCGGCCAAGGCGATGAAGGATGCCGGCCTCACGCCGCCGACCTCGGTGTCGAAGGGCTTCACGATCATGGGCAAGCCGTTCGACCCCTCGCAGCCGGAAGCCTACGTCAACAGCTTCAAGATCCGGAAAGCGGGGTGACGTGTCCGGTTCCCTGACGCTGCGCGCGGCGATCGTCTCCGTCGCGCTGTTCGCGGTCTTCGTGCTCGGCTGGCATCTCGCGACGCGCAGCTCGGGCGCGACGTCCGGCATGGACCCCGAATACGCCAAGCTCATGGGCGCGACGGCGACCCAGGGCAAGTCGGCGATGCCGGGCCCGCTCGATGTCGCCTCCAAGCTGTGGGAGCACCTGTCGCAGCCGTTCTACGACAAGGGCCCCAACGACAAGGGGCTCGGCATCCAGATCGGCTATTCGATCGGCCGCGTGCTGGTGGGCTACCTGCTCGCGGTGGTGGTCGCCATCCCGCTCGGCTTCCTGATCGGCATGTCGCCGCTCATGCACAAGGCGCTCGACCCCTACATCCAGATCCTGAAGCCGATCTCGCCGCTCGCCTGGATGCCGCTGGCGCTCTACACCATCAAGGATTCGAGCATCTCGGCGATCTTCGTGATTTTCATCTGCGCCGTATGGCCGATGCTGATCAACACCGCCTTCGGCGTGGCGTCGGTGCGGCGCGAATGGATCAACGTGGCGCGCACGCTCGAGGTCGGCACGCTGCGGCGCGCCTTCACGGTGGTCCTGCCGGCCGCCGCGCCCACCATCCTCACCGGCATGCGGATCTCGATCGGCATCGCCTGGCTGGTGATCGTCGCCGCCGAGATGCTCGTGGGCGGCACCGGCATCGGCTACTTCGTGTGGAACGAGTGGAACAACCTCTCGATCACCAACGTCATCATCGCGATCCTGCTGATCGGGGTGGTCGGAATGTTCTTCGACCAGCTCCTGGCGCGGGTCGCCCGTCTCGTGACCTTCCCCGAGTGAGCAGGCCCGAATGAGCGACTTCATCTCGATCGAGGCGATCGCCAAGCGCTACCCCGTGCGCGGACGCGGCACCACGACCGTGTTCGAGAACCTGTGGCTGTCGATGAGCCGCGGCGAGTTCGGCTGCATCATCGGCCATTCCGGCTGCGGCAAGACCACCATCCTCAACATCCTCGCCGGCCTCGACCGGCCGAGCGAGGGCACCGTCATCGTCGACGGCGAGGCGATCGACGGCACCAGCCTCGACCGCGCGGTGATCTTCCAGAGTCATGCGCTGTTCCCCTGGCGCACCGTGCTGGGCAACGTCGCCTTCGCGGTCAGCTCCAAATGGCCGAAATGGAGCGCGGCCAAGGTCAGGGCGCATGCGCAGAGCTTCATTGACCTGGTCGGCCTGTCGGGCTCGGAGGCCAAGCATCCGTCGGAACTGTCCGGCGGCATGAAACAGCGCGTCGGCATCGCCCGCGCGCTCAGCATCACGCCCAAGATCCTGCTGATGGACGAGCCGTTCTCGGCGCTCGACGCGCTGACGCGCGGCACGCTGCAGGACGAGGTGCGCCGCATCTGCCTCGAGACCGGGCAGACCACCTTCATGATCACCCACGACGTCGACGAGGCGATCTATCTCGCCGACAAGATCTTCCTGATGACCAACGGCCCGGGCGCGGTGCTGGCGGAGGTGGTCGAGAACCCGCTGCCCAAGGACCGCGGTCGCATCGACCTGCACCGCCATCCGCTCTACTACGCCACGCGTAACCACATCCTCGATTTCCTGGTCACGCGCAGCAAGAGCTTCGCGGAGACGGTGACGGATCACGACCCGCACCACGTCCCGGTGATCCGCCCCGGCATCGCCGAGCCGACGCTGCTCTCGCTCACCCCGCCGCCGGCGGCGGATGCCGCCGTCCGCACGGCCGGCCGTCACCCCTGACCACTCATCTCAAGAAGGAGAAAGACATGAAGCGCTCGGATCTCACGGAGAAGCTGCTCGACATCAAGCGCGAGAAGGGCTGGAGCTGGAAGCACATCTGCGAAAAGATCGGCGGCTATTCGGAAGTGCTGATCGTGGGCGCGATCCTGGGTCAGATGAAGCTGACCAAGCCGCAGGCCGCCAACGCCGGCGAGCTGTTCGGCCTCACCAAGTCCGAGATCGCGATGCTGAACGAGGTGCCGATGCGCGGCGAGGGCACGCCGATGCCGCCGACCGATCCGCTGATCTACCGCTTCTACGAGCTGGTGATGGTGAACGCGCCGGCCTGGAAGGCGCTGATCGAGGAGGAGTTCGGCGACGGCATCATGTCGGCGATCGACTTCGACATGGCGCTGGAGCGGCTGCCCAACCCGAAGGGCGACCGCGTGAAGATCACCATGTCCGGCAAGTTCCTGCCCTACAAGTACTACGGGGCGACGGGGAACGTGCCGGAATACGGCTTCAAGGAGGAATAGCGGAGAGGCCTCTCCGC